>DPJL01000262.1 GCA_003543035.1 Micromonosporaceae bacterium
AAGCTCGTCCTACTCGGACCGGACGCCCGGTATGAAGGCTCACACGGCGGCGTGGAGTTTCACCCGCCTGTCAGCGCGCAGAAGGTATTGCTCGCCGGTGACGAAACCGCTGTTCCGGCGATCGCGTCCATTTTGGAACGCATGCCCGAAGGTCTGCAAGGCGAAGCCATACTGGAGGTGCCCCACGCCGATGATGTGCTGACTTTGCAGGCACCGCCCGGAATGAGGCTCGTCTGGCGGAAACGCAACGGAGCACCACACGGCAGCCTGCTCGAGCCGGTAGTAAAGGCCGCAGCCGCCCGGCTGCTGCCGGCGCAGGCCGGCGAACCGGTCCAAGATGTCGATGTGGACAACCAAATCCTTTGGGAGGTACCGCAAGAGCCCGCCCCGGCCAGCGGCGTCTACGCCTGGCTGGCAGGCGAAGCCGGCGTCATCAGGACACTCAGGCGGCACCTGATCACCGAGCAAGGATTGGATCGCCGCAGCGTAGCCTTCATGGGCTACTGGCGCTTGGGCCGCGCCGACAACATCGACTAACCACCGCGTTCTGGCGTGGGCTTGATTCCTGGCGCCCGAGCCTAAGCGCCTGGATCCTCCACACGCTCGCGCGGCACGATGACCGACCCGCCGCCTGGGGCGGTGATTCCGAAAGCCTCCGCAGGCGCTAGCGCGGATCATGGGATCCGGGCTGCCGTGGACTATCTTGCGCGCGGCCCAGTTCTACGACCTTGTCGTGAAGGTGGGCAGTGCACTGGCGAAGCTGCCGATCGTGCCAGTTCCGGCCGGGCGTTTTCAGCCCATCGACGCCGGTGAGGTCGCCGAGCGGATGACAGCACTCGCGCTCGCCGGGCCGGCGGGCATGGTGAGCGAGATCGCCGGGCCGCGCATCTATGAGATGCCCGACCTTATTCGGGGATACATCCAGGCTCGCGGCAAGCGCCGGCCAGTGGTGCCGGTTGCGTTGCCGGGCAAGGCCGGCCGGGCTATCCGGGCGGGTGCGGCCACAGTTCCAGGGCCTGCCTATGGCCGACTTACCTGGGAGGAATTTCTCCAAAAGAACGTGCATGCGGACGGTACCGCCAAGGGTTAGGAGCCGGCCAAATGGGTAAATGCCCGGTATGGCCAAGTATGAGGTGAACGACGCTGCGGTCAAGCATGCTCGCGAGCTCATCGACGCCCGAAGGTATGTGCTGGAAAGCGACTGGGGAGAGAGCCAGCCCAACGCAGAGACACAGAATGCGTTCCTCGAGAAGCACTCGTGGCAGGAGTATGCGTTGTGGCATCTAGGGCTCACCATTGACGCAAATGACGAGACAAAAGCGCGCTATGGGTTCGTGTATGGCGATTTCAAGCGCCTGCACCGCACCGGACTGATTGCCTGTGTTTACCGCGCAGCTGAGTGGCGCCATAAGGATGTTGAGCTGGCAGCGCACGACCTTCTCCAGCGGCTGGACAAAGCCGTCGGCTAAATACACATTGCCGCCCACCGGCAGCCAGCCCAACACGAAATGGCGCTGATGAACGTTTGGGGTCAGGCCGCGATCCTCGGTAGGTAGACGATCGCTTGGCAGGCAGCCGTCCCGACGTTCTTGACCGTGATGGACAGCTCGCGTTCGGATGATCCGTCACTGTTGATGCGCTGGCGGTAATACAGGCGCGTGACTTCCATCTGGCACGCGTCTGGGTAGGCCGAACCCGGCGCCAGGCCGATCAGGTAGGCGGAGGTGACGGGGTTGGCGTTGTTCCAGGTATTGGTCTTTGAGACGCCGGGATTCAAGCTACCGGTGGTATAGGTGGAGCCGCCGGTGGTGTTTGCCAGGTGGAGGTCGGCCTGGCAGGTGATGGCGCCAACGTTCTTGATCGTGAACCAGAACTGGCGAGCGGCGCCTGGCTGCTGGACATACCAGGTGCGGGTGACCTGGAACTGGCACGGAGAAGTGCTGGTGGCGCCGCTGGGTTGGAGTCCTGCCAGGAAAGTCATGCCTACAGGAAGGTTGGTCCAGAGGTGCGTTTGGCTGCCACCCGGGCTGACGGAGCCGGTTGAGCCGATCGTCGAGCCGGTGAGCATCGTCAGCAGAATCGTTGCGCCACAAGCGATCGAGCCGATGTTCTTGATGGTGAAATGAAACTGCCGCCCTCCGCCTGGCTGCTGGACATACCGGCTACTGGTCATTTCAAACGGACAGGTAGCCGAGGTGCTGGCGCCGGACGGGTTGAAGCCGACGACGTAGGCGGCGGTCGCGGGCGTCGTCGCCAAAGGTGTCCAGGCCCAGTTTTGCGACGCACCGGCCGCGATAATGCCGGTGAACCACGACGTGGTGAAGCCGATCCCACCCGCTGCTCCAGCGGCGGCGCGTGCGTTGAGCAGTGCAGGTGGACTCGCTCCATCGGCCACGTTGGGGCTGGCCTGCGCCGCACCAGTACCCGCGATCAGCAGGCCAAACGTCATCGCTGCGACGACGGCGGCGCGGATGGTTCTTCTCATAAAGACTCCTTCATGCAAGAGCCGGGCCTGACGCCCGGCATTCACCAGGTTGGGCGAGCCCGCTTGGCGTCGGCTATCCGGCCGCTAGCCGCCCTGGCAGAGATGGGTACACTTCTCAATACGTCAATGCGGACGCGGCAGCATTACCGATGGGGCGCAAGCCGCGAGCCGCTGTGGGGTTTGCATGAAATGGCGCGTGTTGGGTCCCGTGGAGGCTGTAGTGCGGGGCGAGCCGTTGTCGATTACGCGGCCCCAACAGCGTGCGGTGCTGGCGTACCTGCTGCTTAACGCCAATGTTGTGGTGTCGCTAGAGCAGCTCGTCGAGGCGCTGTGGGGTGGGGCTGCGCCGGTGAGCGCACGCACTCAGATCCAAGTGTGCGTTTCCCGGCTTCGGCAGCTGACTCGCGCGGCGGGCGCAGGTGAAACGATCGTTTCAGAGGCTGGGGGGTACCGGCTGCCCGTCGCCGACGAGGACTTGGACGTGCTGGTCTTCTCCGCGTTGGCTGCAGACGCGCGCACGCACGCAGATGCCGGTGAACCCGAAAGGGCTACGGTCTTGTTGCGACGATGCCTGACGTTGTGGCGCGGCCCGGCACTTGCCGGGGCGGCCGGAGCTTTCGTCGCTTCGGCCGCTGCCAACCTGCACGACAGGAGGCTAGCGGCGCACGAGGAGTTGTTCGACGCCGAGTTCGCCCTTGGGCGGCACGCTGCCGCTGTCGCGCCGTTGCGCGAGTTGGCGGCCGAAAACCCTTGGCGGGAAAGGCTTGCCGCGCAGTTGATGACCGCACTGGCAGGGTCAGGTCACCAAGCGGAAGCGTTGCGGGTGTATGAGCGGACTCGGCGGCGGCTCGCGGAGGAGCTAGGGGTCGAGCCAGGCGCGCAGCTCGCCGAGACTCACCTGTTGGTGTTGCGGCAGCAGTTGCAGCCGAGCAGATCCGCGCCTCCTGCATCGGCTGCCGAGTTGACCGGCCCGGCGCAGTTGCCGGCGAATCTATCCAGTTTCACCGGTCGCGACCACGCTCTCACCACGCTGGACGCGATGCTTGGCCGCGCCAGTGAAAACTGCGCCACTGCGGTCGTCGCAATCGTTGGTACAGCCGGGGTGGGCAAGACGGCGCTAGCCATCCGGTGGGCGCACCGGGTACGCCATTTGTTCGATGGTGGGCAGCTGTTCCTCGATCTGGGCGGCTACTCTCCCGGAACGCCTATGGTGACGGCTGAGGCGCTGTCGCGGTGCCTACGCGCGTTGGGTGTGCCGCCAACCCGGGTACCGGATGATATTGATGAAGCGGCAAGTCTTTACCGCAGTGTGCTCGCGGACAAGCGGGTCCTGATTCTGCTCGACAACGCCCACGACACGGCGCAGATCCAGCCCTTGTTGCCCGGCGGCGCGGGTTGCCTGGTGATCGTGACCAGCCGCGGCCGCCTCGATGGGCTAGCCGCCCGGCATGACGCGCAGCGGCTGTCCTTGGACGTGCTCACCCCGGACGAGGCAGCCAAGCTTCTGACGCGCATCATCGGTACAGACCGTGTTGCAGGGCAGCAAACCGCGGTTGTGGAGCTGGGGCAGGCATGCGCCCGCCTGCCGCTGGCGCTGCGCATCGCCGCAGCAGATCTGCACAACCATCCACATCAGACGATTAGCGGGTACCTGGCGCGGCTTCACGACGGCGACCCACTGCGCATCCTCGCCGTCCGCGAGGATGAGCAGCTCGCGGTCAGCTACGCGTTCACGGTTTCGTACCAAGCGCTGCCACCGGACCTCCAGCGGCTGTTCCGGCTATTCGGCCTGGTACCCGGCTGCGATGTGACGGCAGAGTCGGCCGCCACGATGCTGCAGTGCACGCCCGATGAGGCAGCGGAAATGCTCTCGGGCCTCGCGAACGCGCATCTGGTACAGGAGAAGATGTCAGGCCGGTTTGCCACGCACGACCTGCTCGGCCTATACGCGGCACAGCTCGCCAAAACCGAGGACAACCAACAAACATTGAGCGATTTGCTTTCTTGGTACCTGTTCAAGGTCCACTCGGCCGCCAACCGGCTATATCCGCAAGTGCTGCGGCTGCCCCAGCAGACGCCAACGACGCCGAACCCACCAGGGCCGTTCGCCACCCACGTCGACGCCCTCGCCTGGCTTGACGCCCAACGGCACAACCTCCTCACAGTGATACGGCATGCGGCACACCTTGGCTTGCATGCCTTTGTCTGGTCAATGGCCGATGCGCTGCGCGGCTATTTCTGGCTGGGGATGCGCATCACCGAGTGGTCGGAAGTAGCGAAGACCGGCCTATCCGCGGCACAGGCTGACGAGCACCATCAGGCCGAGGCGGCAGCCCGGCTCAGTCTCGGGAACCTGAACTGGCGGCTGGAACGATTCCCCGATGCAATAGACAACTACCAACTGGCGTTGCTTTCGGCGCGCCACGCGGAGTGGCTCGACGGGCAAGCCTCGGCGCTGGGCAACCTCGGCCCTGTCTTTCGCATGTCCGGCCGGCCGCATGAAGCCCTGCGCATCATCGAAGAGGCACTGGTGCTCAACCGGCGCACCGGCTGGATCGCCGGAGAAGCCATCAACTACAACAACTTCGGGCTGGTCTGCTTCGACCTGGGGCGGCTCAACGAAGCCGCCGAGCACCACCACGCCGCACTTGCTTTGGCGCGCAAGGGCAAGGCGGTTGCCAGCCAGGCACTCGCCCTGACCAACCTGGGCCAGGTCTACCAGCTTCTCGGACGATCCGACGAGGCGTTCCAGACGCTGACCGATGCTTTACGGCTGCACGAGCAGACGGGCAGCCGAGGCCGTGCGGTAACCCTGTGCGCCCTGGCCCGGATCCATTCTGATCGCGGCGACCGTCCACACGCGACAAAGCTTGCTCAGCAAGCACTTGGCATGGCCCGCGAACCGGCCGAGCCCCGGCTCGAGGCGATCGCCCTGCACACCCTGGGCATCATCGACCGCGACACCCGCATCCTGTTGGAGGCATTGACACGCGCCCGCCAAGCCGACGACCGCTACATCGAGGCCGATATCATCATCAGCCTCGCCGAGCTCGACCAACCTGCAGCCCTGTCATGGTGCCACGCGGCGCTGTCCATCGCGGAGCACTGCGGCTACCAGGTACTCGAAGGCCGAGCGCTCACCGCCCGCGCCGCGGCCGAGCACCACGCCGGTGACATCACCAGCGCCGTCCACAGCGCGCGGTTAGCCTGGCAGCTGCATGCCACGACCGGCCACAAGCCGGGCGCGGAACGCACCGAAAAGTTCCTCGCCCGCATCGGCGCATACCCGCCCGGCGGCCCACCGATGTCGAGCATCCAATTCTGAAAAACCCGCGACCCGCCTCCTCTTGCCGATGGATATAGATGGTCCTAATATCCTATAGGATCGATGAAAAATCGATGTCGGCGCGCCCCCATCGCTTTGGAGGCCATCAAATGCGGTACAGATCAATCCCTCTGGTCCTGCTTCTACTCACGATGATCGTGGCGCCGGTCCCGGCGCAGGCTGCACCTGGCGACAACTACGTTCCCGACGACCCATTCACCTCGGCTCGAACCCAGTGGTGGCGAGACTCGCACTTCGGAATGTTCATCCACTTCGGGCTCTACAGCGCCTACCGCGGCGAATATAGGCGGCCGGACGGCTCAGTCTGCCGCGACGCCGAGTGGATCAAAAGGAACTGCGCGATTCCGTGGAACGAATACGAGGCAAAGGCGGCCACCTTCAACCCGTCCGCGTTCGACGCCAACGCCGTGGTCAACGCGGCGAAGGCGGCCGGGCAGAAGTACATCGTGATCACCAGCAAGCATCACGACGGCTTCGCCATGTGGCCTACGGCGGTCAATAACTGGAACATTCACGACCGCAGCCCGTTCCAGCGGGACATCCTGCGTGAGCTTGCCAACGCTGCCCAGGCGGGCGGGATCAAACTTGGCTTCTACTATTCCATTTGGGACTGGCACGACCCCGACGCCCAGGTGGGAAGCCCCAACTACGGCGCGTATGTCAACCGTATGAAGGCACAGCTACGTGAGCTGCTCACCAACTACGGCACCGTGGCCGAGCTGTGGTTCGACGGGGAGTGGGAGAACCCGTGGACGTCGCAGCAGGGCGCGCTGTTGGAGCAGTACGTGCGCGGCCTGTCACCGACCACCATCGTCAACAACCGGGTCGGCCTGCGCCGCATCGCCGACGGCGACTTCGGTACGCCCGAACAGGAGATCCCGGCGACGCCCACGGACGGCCAGCTGTGGGAGTCGTGCATGACCATCAACGACCACTGGGGTTATGCGAGCTATGACAACAACTTCAAGTCCACAACCACGCTGACCCGCAACCTGATCGGCATCGCCGCCAGCAGCGGCAACTATTTGCTCAATGTCGGCCCGGATGACCGCGGGGTGATCCCCCAGCCGTCGGTCGACCGGCTCACCGGGATGGGAAACTGGTTGGCGGCCAACGGATCTGCTGTCTACAACGCCGGCTACACGGGCCTTGTCACCCGGCCGTCCTGGGGCGTAGTCAGCCGAAACGGGAACAAGCTCTACGCCTCTGTTTACAACTGGCCCGCCTCGGGGGCACCGCTACACCTGAGCGCTACCACCGTTTTCAGCATCACCGGTGCGCGCGTGCTCAAGACGGGCGCGGCCGTGAGCGTCACCTCGGCTGGCGATGGCTTCGATCTACGGCCCACCGGCTCGGCCCCGGACCCGATCGCCTCGGTGATTGTGCTGGACATCGTGCCGCAGGCGGCGGCTCCGATCGGGACGGGTACCGGGTTGACGGCACAGTTCTGGAACAACACCACCTTCTCAGGCGCGCCCGTGGTGACCCGCGTCGACCCGACGGTCAACGCTCACTGGCGCTACGAAGGCTCGCCCGCAACGGCGATCGGCACCGACAACTTCGCCAGCCGGTGGAGTGGGCTGATCCAGCCGCGATTCAGTGAGAGATATACCTTCGCGACGCTGTCCGACGACACAGCCCGGCTCTGGATCAACGGCCAGCTGCTTGTCAGTAACACCACGCCGCACGGGCCTACCGTCGACAAGGGGAGCATCACGCTCACTGCGGGACAGCGGTATTCGATCACGTTGGAGCAGACCGAAAACGGCGGGGAGGCGGCCGCAAAGCTGCTCTGGTCCAGCCCCAACACTCCACAACAGATAGTCCCGGCAAGCCAGCTCTACCCGGGGACGATCCTTAACGACAACGCACCCGCGATCAGCTACTCGTCTGGGTGGTCCGTCAGCTCTGGGCGCGGTCTGGGTGACTACGCCGACGACGTGCACTATGCCACCGCCAACGGCAGCTCGTTCTCCTACACCTTCACCGGTACCGGGGTCGACTTCCTCACCGAGCGCTACAGCGACCAAGGGCTTGTCGACATCTACCTCGACAACGTCCTGCAGTCCACTGTGGACACCACGAACCCGGTGCGGTTGACGCAACAGGTGGTCTACTCCCGGCGCGGGTTGCCGGCCGGCTCACACACCCTTAGAGCCGTCAAACGATCCGGCACCTACATGCTGGTCGACCGGATCGACATCTTCGGCTGACATGAAGACCCGCCGAGCAATCGTCGCAGTGACGATGGTGGCGGCAACGCGATCGGTTCCCGCAGCCAACGCGCCCGCGTTGGCTGCGGCGCTTCCGTCATTGGCGCGCAGCTCTCGGTCTCCACTGTGGGCTGCCGGAGCCTGATCGCCCTCCTGGTCGGTTCGCCAAGGGTCACTACCGCCTTACGGGCCGAGGCCAGACGCGATCTTCGTCACAACCTAGAGCCATTCTTGACTGATTCCAGAAAATAGGCCACACTACGGAGCGTGGTCACGGCCTTGGATTTCGAGCAGATGCTGCGCGGGGCTGTTTTGCGCGTGACCCGTCCCCGGGTGGCGGTGCTGAGCGCGGTCCACGCCAATGCGCACGCCGACACCGACTCGATCATCGGCGCCGTGCGCAGGGATCTCCCTAAGGTTTCCCATCAGGCCGTGTATGACGTGCTGCGTGCGCTGACGGCTGCGGGTCTGGTGCGGCGCATCGAGCCATCCGGCTCCGTGGCGCGCTACGAGTCGCGGGCCGGGGACAACCACCACCACGTAGTGTGCCGATCATGCGGTCTGGTCGCCGACGTCGACCGCGCCGCCGGAGAGACGCCGTGCCTGACCGCGTCAGACGACCACGGCTTCTCGATTGACGAGGCCGAGGTTATCTACTGGGGCCTGTGCCCCGGCTGTTCGGCCGCCCACAGTTCCTGAACGCTTCTGATATGCCAAGTCACGGAGGGAATCCGATGTCCGAGAACCACGATGCCGTCGTACATGATGCGAACGCGGGGAGCGAGTCTCGCTGCCCGGTCGTACATGGACGCGCCCCCCACCCGACCCAGGGCGGCGGCAACCGCGGCTGGTGGCCGAACCAGCTCAACCTGAAGGTCCTCGCAAAGAACCCCGCCGTGGCCAACCCCTTGGGCGAGGAGTTCACCTACGCCGAGGCGTTCAAGACCCTCGACCTCGCGGCCGTGAAGCAGGACATCGCGGAGGTGCTCACGACCTCGCAGGACTGGTGGCCGGCCGACTACAGCCACTACGGCCCGTTCATGATCCGAATGGCGTGGCACAGCGCCGGCACCTACCGCATCAGCGACGGTCGCGGTGGCGCTGGTGCCGGGCAGCAGCGCTTCGCGCCGCTCAACAGCTGGCCGGACAACGGGAACCTCGACAAGGCTCGCCACCTGCTGTGGCCGGTCAAGAAGAAGTACGGCCAGAAGCTCTCGTGGGCCGACCTTATGGTCCTCGCCGGCAACGTCGCCCTTGAGTCGATGGGCTTCAAGACCTTCGGCTTCGCCGGTGGCCGTGAGGACGTCTGGGAGCCCGACGGTGACGTCTACTGGGGTCCCGAGACCACATGGCTCGCCGACGAGCGCTACACCGGTGACCGAGAGCTCGAGAACCCGCTCGCCGCGGTCCAGATGGGCCTCATCTACGTCAACCCGGAGGGCCCGAACGGCAACCCGGACCCGATCGCCGCGGCCCGGGACATCCGCGAAACGTTCCGCCGCATGGCGATGAACGACGAGGAGACGGTCGCGCTGATCGCCGGCGGTCACACCTTCGGCAAGACGCATGGTGCGGGCACGACGGACCACGTCGGCCCCGAGCCCGAGGCCGCCCCGCTCGAGGAGCAGGGCCGGGGCTGGAAGAACACCTTCGGCACCGGCAAGGGCGGGGACACGATCACCAGTGGGCTCGAGGGTGCGTGGACCAACACCCCGACCGCGTGGGACAACAGCTTCTTTCAGATCCTGTTCGGGCACGAGTGGGAGCTGACGAAGAGCCCGGCCGGTGCGCATCAGTGGAAGCCGAAGGACGGCGCGGGCGCCGGCACCGTCCCAGACGCGCACGACGCGTCGAAGAGCCACGCCCCGACGATGCTGACGACGGACCTCGCGCTCCGGTTCGACCCGGTATACGAACAGATCTCGCGGCGGTTCCTCGAGAACGCGGACGAGCTCGCGGACGCCTTCGCTCGCGCGTGGTTCAAGCTGACCCACCGCGACATGGGGCCGATCGCGCGCTACCTCGGCCCGGAGGTCCCGGCCGAGACGCTGCTGTGGCAGGATCCGCTCCCGGCGGTGACGCACGAGCTGATCGACGCTGATGACGTCGCCAAACTCCAGGGCCAGATCCTCGCCTCGGGCCTGACGGTCTCCCAACTGGTCTCCACCGCGTGGGCCTCGGCCTCGTCGTTCCGCGGAAGCGACAAGCGCGGCGGTGCCAACGGCGCGCGCATCCGTCTCGAGCCGCAGAACGGTTGGGAGGTCAACGAGCCCGACCAGCTGGCGACGGTCCTGCGCATCCTCGAGGGTGTCCAGGAGGCATTCAACGCTTCCCAGACCGGAGGAAAGAAGGTCTCACTCGCCGACCTGATCGTGCTCGGCGGGTCTGCGGCCGTCGAGCAGGCTGCGAAGAACGCGGGTCACGAAGTCGACGTCCCCTTCACGCCGGGCCGCGCCGACGCGTCGCGGGAGCAGACCGACGTGGAGTCCTTCGCCGCGCTCGAGCCGACCGTGGACGCTTTCCGCAACTACCTCGGGAAGGACCATCGGCTGCCGGCTGAGTTCCTTCTCGTCGACAAGGCGAACCTGCTTACTCTGAGCGCGCCCGAGATGACGGTCCTCATCGGTGGTCTCCGTGTCCTTGGCGCGAACTTCAAGCAGTCATCGCTTGGCGTCTTCACCGAGACTCCTGGGTCGTTGACCAACGACTTCTTCGTGAACCTGCTCGACCTGGGGACGACGTGGAAGGCGACGTCCGAGGACGCGCAGACCTTCGAGGGTCGTGACCTCGCCACAGGCGAGGTCAAGTGGACCGGCAGCCGCGTCGACCTCGTCTTCGGTTCGAACTCCGAGCTGCGCGCGCTCGCGGAGGTCTATGCGAGCGACGACGCACGGGAGAAGTTCGTGCACGACTTCGTCGCGGCGTGGGTCAAGGTGACTAACCTCGACCGGTTCGACCTCGCCTGATCCTGACGTCCAGGTCGGCCGCGCCGGCCGGCCTGGACTCGGAAACGCATTTCCCACACAAGCCGTGACTTGCCGTCAATGTTTCGGCGGCCCGTTTGGCTGCCGTGCTGGGGGCGCTGCGTCGCGGCGTGCCTGAATCCGCCTGGTGGCGAAGACACGCGCGTAGTACTGGGCCGTGGCTTGGGCACCGGCTCCCACGTCAGCCAATGCTGGAGTCGAATATCGTGCGGTGCCTGCGGACTGCTGTGGACCCGCGCGGGGGTTGATGTCTGTCCAATGTGGTGTGTTGTGCCAGTCCCTGAATACGGCTTGCTGGGGGTCACCGGCCGGCCATACGGACGCCGCCTGCTTCCCGGTGGCATTCTGTGTCGCCGGTCTTCTGTTTGCGTGGCTGCAACAAACCTGCAAACGCGTACTCTTGCCATCGGAAAGCGCTTTCCTTAGGCTGAGTTTCATCGATGTTCCGGTCTTCTCCGGGCGAGGACCCATTTGGTGATGTCGCTTGCGGCGTGTGGGC
>DPJL01000080.1 GCA_003543035.1 Micromonosporaceae bacterium
CCACCCATTCCACCTCGGCCAGATCGACCTCGGCGTCGGCGCACGCTTGCTTGATAGTGAAGTGCTGGCTGGCATTCACCCGCTGGATGGCGAAGGAAAGCCCGAACTGGCGGGTGAACGCCTGCTTGGCGGCTTCGAAGTCGACCGGGATGCGATGCGTGAAGGGCGCCGGGCTGAAAGGTTCGTCGCCGCGGTGCACCCCCTCCAACTCGGAATCGGCATACATGACAATCGAACGCAGCCGGGCGTACCCCGATCGAGTGGACAGGACGATGGCCGTCGCGCCGTCGGCGTAGGGCGTCCCAGGGTCGGTGCTCCACCGGTTGACCCCCGGCAGGCACATCCGGTCGGCCGTGGTCAGCAGCGCGTCGGCCCGGCCCGGCGTCGCGGTGAGGTAGGCGGCCGCGAGGTCGATGGCGGCCATCCCACCACAGGACATCTGCCGGATCTCGATCGCCGAACACGTGTTGCGAACGGTTTGCCGCTGAATGTAGGAGGCCACGGGCCACAGATCCTGGCCCTGATGGTAGGTATCCGCGTGCAGGATCAGGTCGATGTCGGCGGCCGTCGACCCGGCCCGCTCGAGCGCCGTTTGAGCGGCGACAACGGCCATCTCAGCGGCCGACTCCTCAGGCGAGACTGCCACGGAGACCACGTCGGTGCGACGGACATAACGCGGGTCGCACTCGCCGGAGGCGATGGCGTCGGCCACCAGGAGCGTCGCCGGTAGCCGGATGCCGTTGCCGCGCAGGAAAATGTCCTTCTCCACTCTCACGGGTCCATGGTTCGCCTGCACCCTCGAGGAGCGTTCGGGTGGTCCTCAAGGCTTTGACATCAAGGTCTTAGACATGTCGACGCCTTACCTTTGGACCAGGACCATCCGTCCCGGCGGACCCCGGCCGGTCGTGCTGCTGCTGCCCGGGCAGGGCTCGCAGTATGCGGGAATGGCAACCGAGCTCTACCGCAACGATTCGGTCTTCACCGCCGCCATGGACGAGGTGTTCGGCCTGATGGGCCCGGAGGGCGAGGAGATCCGGTTGGATTGGCTCGGCGAGACCGAGCTCATCGACATCGATGACGTGAGGCGCGCGCAGCCATTGCTCTTCGCGGTCGACTATGCGCTGGCGCAGATGATCCTCAGCTGGGGTGTGGAACCCGTTGCCCTGCTTGGGCATAGCGCCGGCGAGCTGGTGGCCGCCACGCTCGCCGGGGTCTTCTCGCTGCCGGATGCCGTGCGCTCCCAGATGGAGCGGGTGCACCAGGCTGTGCTCATCCCGCATGGCGGCATGCTTGCCATCGCTGCCACCGACGCCCAGGTGCGGCCTTATCTCTTCGGCGATGTCGCGATCGCCGCGGTCAACGCGAGCCGGCAGGTCATGCTGGCGGGCCCGACCGATCAACTGCGGTACGTGGAGAGGCGGCTTCGCGAGGACGACTTCGTGGTGGCAGGAGTTCCGGCCACGAGCCCGTTCCATTGCCCGGCGATGGCACCGGCTGCCGAGGCCTGCCAACAACAGCTGGGTTCGGTGCAGCTCAACGCCCCGCAGACCACGATCTACTCCGGATACACCGGGGACATCCTCACCACCAAGGAAGCGCTCATGCCCGAATTCTGGGCCTGGCAGGTCGTGGACACCGTCTACTTTGGACCGGCGCTGGAGCAGTTGCTCAGCAACAGCGATGTGCTGATGGTGGAGACCGGGCCGGGTCAGACGCTGACCGCCTTCGCCCGCCGCCATCGCGCCGTGCGGGCCGGTGCGAGTGACATCATTTCGATGCTGCCGGGCCGCAGACGTGAGACGGAAGCCGCTCTCACCACTGCCAACAAGATCTGGGTCGAGGGACATGACCTCGATATCGACCGGCTCAACCCGTTGCTGGGAGTTGCCGCGGCGGCCACCTAGGAAGGCGGTCGCTAAGAAGGCGGTGGGCTAGTGCTTCGCGGCGATCGGCTCGGCTTCGGGGCGGCCGGTCGGGATGGTCGCGCGCAAGCGGAAGTTCCCGTCCCGGTCAGCAACGGTGGTGAGCTTGCCATCCAGGAAGGCCACGCGGTTGGACAGGTTGTGGATCCCGCTGCCACTGTCCAGGGTGGGCTCCTGCCGCGCGGGCGGGACACCGTCGTTGACGATCTCGATGGTGACCTCAATCGGTGTCTGGCGCAGCGTGATGTCGCACCTCTCGGCTTTGCTGTGGCGCAGGATGTTGGTGACGCCCTCACGCAGGACGGTGGCGAGCACGGTGCGGACGCGCGCCGGCAACTCCTGATGATCGAGCTCTATGTGCACCTCGACGTCGGCGGCGGAGAGCACCGAGCGGGCCGAGGTGGCCTCCTCGTCCAAGGACAGCTCGCGGTATCCACTCGCGACAGACCGCACGTCGGCGAGCGCCTGGCGGGAGATCTGGAGGATCTGCGAGAGCTCCTCCTCCGCCCGCTCCGGATTCTTTGTCACGAGGCGGTGAGTGAGCTCGCTCTTCAGCGAGATCGCGGAAAGGCTGTAACCGAGCAGATCATGCAGATCACGGGCGAACCGCAGCCGCTCGGCGGCGACCGCGAGCTTGGCCATCTCAGTGCGGGCGGCGTGCATCGCGGTGACCACGCTGGCCAGCCGGGTCAGACCGTAGATCACCAGGCCGGTGATCAATGTGGACACCGTGGCGTAGCCGACCGCGACCGCGAGCGGCTCCTGCGGTGTGGCAAAAATGTACTGAAATACCCCGATGCTTGCCGCCACGAGCACCAGAACCGTCCAGCCCCACGCGGGGGAGAGAATCAACATTGCGCTGCCGGCCAGATATCCGGGTAAGCTGATCCATGATGGTCCATATATGAACATAGGGAGATAGACGAGACAAGCCTGTAAACCAAGCACCGCATAGCCAAGCGAGGACCGCCGTAACCGAGGTCCATACCTGCCGAGGTGTAACAGCTGAAGCAGGAACAGGCCGAGCATCAACACCACACTGAGCACGGTCTGCGAGAGGGTGAGTCTCTCGTCGTAGAGGACGTGGAGAAACCCGAGCAGGCAAAAGCCGCCGAAGACGGTTAGGACGATCGTCTTGGCGAGCTTGGGCGCCACCCGGGCCCCCAAGCCATCGCTGCCTTCCCAAAGTCTGGCGTCCACTGCGCACCTCCGCCTCAACGCGACCCCCGCCCGACGCGACGTCGGCACTGCGCGGCCGAGTCTCACACATGTGTGTTTCGTGCCGGCCAAACTGTGTTGAAGGGTCTGCAGCTCCCTGCCCCATCAATTTCAATACAGCAGTCTATCCGTCACTGTCAGGTGACGTCGTGCATCGACAAAACACGATTCCTCAACCGATTGGCTGATGATGGAATCGTCCATCGGTCTAATCCCGAGCGCCAATTCGCCGACGCTGACCTCCGCCGGCCAGTCAATGAAGAAAGCGTCATTGGCTATCTCACTGTCACCGAAGGCCAGTGCGCAGGGCGCCAAACCCATCGCGGTCGCCACCAGATGCAGCGTCTGCTGGAGGACTCCGACGTGCTCAAGCACGGTGGAGTAGGCGATCCCACCGTAGGCGCAGGCGAATCTGGCCATCCGCGCCGTCATGGTGATCAGGACAGGCGGGCGTTGCCGGGAACCGGCCGCGACCATCGCCACGTCCAGTAGCTCGGCCACCTCCGGCTCGGACTTGTTGATCAGCGTGAGTGAATGACCTTGCGGGTCATAGTGATAGATGCCCCGGGACAGGCCGGCACACCTGTTCACGGTCACATAGAGATCAAGCTCGTACCGGTTGGCCACGCTCGGATACGGCCGGTCGGTCACCAGGTAACTGAGATCGTCCTGGCTGATCTCATGGGTGGAGCGGATGCGAGCGGCGCGGAAGAGTAACTCGCCCAGCTGTTTCGTGGTGGGATCACCGGCGGAGAAATCGCGGATCGCCCGGTTGGCCTCGATGACCTCGGTGAACGGCGGGTCGATGATCGCCAATTCCTCGAGAGTGGGCCGGTAGAGGGGAAAGCGGGGGCCGTCGGGCAGAGGTTTGACGGCCGGTGCGACCTGGACCCGGCGCAGGTCCGAAGGCATGGCGCCCAACGGGTTGTCGTGCCGCCCGATCCGGCTGCGACTGTGAAAGAGCAGCTCGTGATGCGTCCACGTGGCCAGCAGCGGATCGTTGTCCTCGGCGAATCGGGCGCTGGCCGGTGAGTCCCCGATTCCTATGAGTACCATGCCGGCCGCCGCCAGATACGTGACGATCTCTCGGATCAAGGCGACGTCCGCGTTAACCGAAGCGGCAAGATCGGGGATCACAGTGGCCTTGCTGAGCAGCGTCACCACCTGAGCGGCGATGGGGCGGTGGAGCACCACGCGATGCCGTGCCAACGGCGACTCCAGCACGAGCTCACCTTCGCTGGCGCGCATGGCGGCGAATTTGGACAGTCGCAACGGCCGATGTCGCTCGATCTTGGGAAGGTTGAATCGGGCCCGGCGCGCGATCGGCACCGCGGACAGCAGTGGCCCGACCGAGTCCTGGTGCCCGAGCGAATGCACCACGCATCCGTTCAGGAGGTCAAGCACGCGTTCGACCCGTCTGCGCTCGGCCTGGTCGCGCGGCAGGACGTTCTCCAGGCGCACCGGGCCGAGGCTCATGCGCTCGAGTGACTCACGCACGGCCGCACTCGGCTCGGTGATCGTGGTGTCACCCCAGTAAGTCGTGAGCAGGATGTAGTCGTCGCCCCCGTCAACTTCCACCATCACGTCTTCACGGAGCGAGCAAAGTCGATAGCTGGCGGTTTCGGTTCTCACAACAATCTCCTGGGACGGACTACACAAATAGGGGCAATGGATTCAGGTTCTCATATCGGGTCGGACTAGGCACCCGACCGAGTCGCGCGGGGACGTCATAGAGCCGCCCCGGGGCGAACCGGGCCCAGAAGTGCCGCATCCCCGGCACGATCACCTTCACCACGGGCAGGCCGATGTCCGGCCGGGTCTGATCCAGCACGAGCAACTCCAGGCCGAGGGAGCGCAGTCCGGAGTGGATGATCTCGACGTCCTCGCGCAGATCTTGAGACGGGCCGATCTGATAGTCGGCCGGGGTTCGGGGGCGGGCGCTTGGATCTGGTACCAGATAAGGCTGGTTCTGGATTGTCGCGTGCCGCCACCAATCCAGCGCATCGGGATCGGTGCTCTGGTATTCGTCGATCACCGCGGGCATCAGCTGGTTCATCTCGGTCAACGCCCGGCGCAGCGCGATGTGCGGGTCGAGATGCGCACCGAAGCCGAGCATGATGTCCTCGGCCGGCTGGTCCACGCGGCGGGAGAGGGCCACGATCGTTGGTACGCCAAGGTCCGCGGTCACATCAAGCGCCCACACCTCGCGGCGCAATCCTTGGTATACCTCAACCAGATCGTTGATCCATGAGTCGTGAAAGGACGATAGGTCGATGCCGGGCTGACGCGTGCGGTTGTACCACCAGAGGGCAACCGCATCGCGCTCGACCACCTCCAGCAACCCTTGCAGCACAGCATCTTCGATGCTCGTGCCGGCCGCATTGCCGTTGGAGTCGGCGCGCAGGCTCAACGGGCCGGGCTCGCGAGGAGCTCCAAAGTAGAGCAGGCTTGTGGGCAGCAGCCGGTGCCGTTGCTGGGTCAGCGACCAGACCGGAGTCCAATCCAGCTCGGCATGGTTGTCGAAGGGCTCACACACAAACTGGAACAGGCCGTGCTCTTTGTTCCACCGATCACGTTGCTGGATCTGGGTTTCGTGGAAGAGCTGACACGCGTCGGGGTGGATCGCCTGCTCGCCAAGGGAAGCGAAGCTGCCCCGGACGACTTCCTCATCACCCTGATAGGTGGCGCAATAACGCTCGAGCGCCTCGCACAGCGCGCTTGTCTTGGCGTGCAACGGGGTGGTGCCCTTGCCGCCGTTCTGTTGGCGCACCGTGTTTCGCAGACTCTCCACGCATCCGGCGGTGCGAGCCAGCATCGGGCCGGATTGGAAAACGTTGAGGAAGGCCGGGCCTCGCCGGTCTCGCCGGATCTCTTTGATAACACCGGAAACCGGGCTGATCAGATGCCGGTACCGGTCGAGGATCTGCTCCGGCGGGATGGCTCGATGGCCGCCGCCGCTCACGGATGCCTTGGGGCGTGAGGAAAGCAGCACCGGCCGGCGGGCTTGCGCCTGCACCAGCACCGGGTCACCACAGGCCCGGCACTGCGGGCGCTTGCGCACCTCGTGCCGTTGGCCCTGCAGGTCGATGCTGTCGAAGGTCCAAACGCTACGCTGGCCCGGATACCGATGCCCGGCAAGCCATTTGGCCGTCTCCAGCGCGATCAGATTGAGCGCCGCGGCAGCCAGCGCCGGGATGGTGGCCGCGGGACGTGGGACGGGCCTGCGCCGGCCGAGCATCGTCTGCACATGCGCTTCGGCCGGGCGGTGTCCCCACAACCGGTGCGCAAGACAGTGCCAGCAAGGGCTTTCGTTTTCTCCCTGGCCCTGGCCGGGCTCGAAGATCGGGCCGATCCACAACCGTTGACCGACCGGTCTTGCGAGCAGCCAGGGCCTTCCCGCCAGCCGATGTGCGGTGTCCACCTCGGCAAGCTCGGGGGAGAGATAGTCGTCGCAGAGCACAACGGAAAAGCCCGGCAGGTCAGCTTCCTTGCCCACCACGAGTCCGGCCGACTCGAGGGCGGAAAAGGCTGCCGAGGCGTCAATGTCGCCGGCAGTGATCAGCGCTACCGGAGCCGACGTCGCCCTTGCGGCGGCAGCCGGTTCAAGCCCGGTTGCCTCCCAATAGGTGTACGCCTGCTCATCACTGACCGCTGCCGGAGACCGGCTCACCACAAGGCCCGCATCGGCCAGCCTGTCGATGAGCCCACACACCTGTTCTCGGGACATGCCAAGGGATCCGGATTCCCGTGCCATGTCATTCAACAGTGTTTCCAAGTCCCGGGTTCCATCCAGCAGGGGAGCAACGGCTTCGATGCGCCCACCCTCCAGCGCGGTCACTCCGCGTTCGGAGAACAGGTAGACGGCGTCGCCGACCACTATCTCCGTGCGTAGATGCCGCTTGAAGCCGATCACCTGTGTGCTGGACTGACCCGGATTTCTCATGATGCTGTCTGCCTCCGCGGAGTCACGTCAACGGCACACCAAGGGCCGCAGGGCTGAGCCAGAGCATCGGACAGGGTCCAGCGGTCGAACTCGTCGATTACCAGGTCGGTGGCCGGACTTCTGGCGTCCCAGTCGTCGGCCGTCAGCTGAAGAGGGGTCGGTCTTTCGATTGCCGGTGCGTACATGAGAACACTCCCATGATCGATTGTTGGCATGGAACCGATCGGTAGTGATTGGAGTTTCTGATGCCGATCAGGTCTCCGCCAGTGCATGAGTCACGAGACGCATATGTGTTTTTCATAGTCCGCACGCCGCGTTCTTCACATTGCATCGATGGCCTGCGCACTGCCGTTGACCCGGCCTTATCCGCAAGCATGTACGCAGCATCACCCTAACCAGCGTCGGCCGCAGTAAGGAGGTCTAACGTGGACATAAAGGTCCTTGGGCCGCTGGAGGCATATCAGAACGGCAGGTCTATCGCGCCTAGCGCGGCCAAGCCACGCCAGATCTTAGCCTTACTGGCGCTACAGGTCGGCCAGGTGGTGACAGTTCCCACGCTGATCGAAGAACTGTGGGGGATGAACCCACCGCGAAGCGCGTTAACCACCCTGCAGACCTACATCATGCAGTTACGGCGGCGCATTGAGGCAGCGCTCGCCACGACGAGTACCGGTGGCGCAAAGGAAGTGCTTGTCACCCGGTACGGCGGCTACATGCTCGAGCTCACCCCGGAAGACGTCGACGTCCAGCGCTACGAGAGGCTTGCCGCCGGTGGGACACGGGCTCTCGAGCAGGGCGATAACGAGGCGGGCTCGCGACTGTTGCGCGCCGCCTTGGAAATGTGGCGGGGACAGGCTTTGGTGGACGTCCAAATTGGACTTCGCCTCGGCATCGAAGTCACCCGGCTCGAAGAGAGCCGGCTGGCGGTGCTCGAGTCGCGCATCGAAGCCGATCTGCGTCTCGGGCGCCACAACACCTTGCTGAGCGAGCTGGCCGTGCTCGCGGCCAGATACCCCATCCACGAAAACCTTTGCGCGCAGTACATGATCGCGCTCTACCGGTCCGGCCGGCAGTGGCGGGCCCTGGAAATCTTCAAGTCACTACGCCAGACGCTCGTGGACGAGCTGGGCGTCGAACCCTCGGCCCGGCTGCAGCATTTGCAGCGCGCCATCCTCAACTCCGACCCCGCCCTCGACGAGTCAATGCTGTTGACCCAGGGGCATCTCGTCACCTCCTAAACCCCATCTGACTCAAGGGACCGTCGTTATGCGACGGTCCCTAAACATTTGCCCTGAGCCGGAAAGCTTGACCACCGCGGACGTGACGGCGTCACGGGAGGCGCGATCTGGACCACAGTGGGCATCCGACAAATGCATGAAGATCCACATCCCGTGAGGTCTCAATCTAGCCCTGTTTCTGAGACCTGTAGGGATGTGGATCACCCGTGGGAGCAAGCGAGGCTCGCCGCTAGCGCTTGCCGCCGGGGGCGAAGAGGGCGGGGATGATGGCGACCGCGAGGAAGCCCGCAGAGACGAGAAACGCGAGCAGATATCCGCTCGCTAGCGTCTGCTGGGCATTGGAAATGGCAACGAGAGCCGCCAGGCCGACCGCTCCGCCGAGTTGCCGCGTGGTGTTGAGCACGCCGGAGGCGAGACCCGCCTGGTGGTAGGGAAGGTTGGCGGTCGCGGCCATCGCGGTGCCGGTCATCACGATGCCCTGGCCCAGGCCGAGCAGGATGCTTGGCCCGAGCAGGTGGGTGAGGTATCCGGCGTGAGAGCTGGCTTGGGAGAGCCAAAGCATGCCGAGCGCCGACAGCGACAGTCCAACCACGAGGATGCGGCGCGGCCCGATTGAGGTGACATGGGGTGCAAGCCCCCGGGCGCCCAGGAAGATGCCAAGGGACAATGGGAGATAAACGAGTCCGGTTTGGATCGGGGTGTAGCCGAGAACCTGCTGCATGAACAGAGTGAAGAAGTAGAAGACGCTGAAGATGGCCGCACTGGCGGTGATTGCCACGAAGTTGGCGGCCGACACCGATCGATTGCGGAAGAAGTCCAACGGCACCAACGGTTGTTTGGCGAGCTTCGCTTCGTTCAGGAAGAAGAACGCGAGCACGACGACGCCGATGCCCAGCGGCACCAAGGCTCCCTCGGCGATGCCGTATACGACGGCCATCAAGCCGGCCGTGATCGACAGTGAGCCTGGGATGTCGAGCTTGCGCTCAGCGCTCTGGATTCGCGTTTCGGTCACCGAATAGGCGACCGCGGCGAACAACGCCGCGCCTATTGGGATGTTGATCAGGAGAATCCACCGCCAGGAGAGCCACTCGGTGAACATGCCGCCCAGCAGCACGCCGATTGCCCCGCCGACGCCACCCGCCGCGCCCCAGAGGCCGAACGCCCTTGCTCGCTGACCCGGCTCGGTGAAGGTCGTGCCCAGCACCGTCAAGGTGGCCGGGGCCATGATCGCGGCGCCCAGCCCTTGGAAGCCCCGGGCCACCACGAGGCTCGTGGCGTCGAAGGCCACGCCGCAGGCGAGGCTGGCCAGCGTGAAGATGACAATGCCGAGGAGAAACATCCGGCGCCGGCCGAACAGGTCGGCCAGCCGCCCTCCGAGCAGCAGGAACCCGGCATAGACGATCGCATATGAATTGGTGACCCACTGCAGGCTGTTCGCCCGGAACGTGAAATCTTCGTTGATGACACCGAGGGCGACGTTCACCACCGACCCATCCAGGATCACCATGAACTGCCCGAGGCAGCAGGCCGCCAGTACGAGATTGAGCTTGGTCGAAGTGGGCGGGGATGGGGATGCGGCCGATTGTCGTGGCAACGCTTCAGTGACGGCTTCAGTGACCATGAAAGACCTCCGGTTGGCATGCTTGTGACGCACCAACCGGAGGCTGCGGCCGAGGGGTGGGAGGCCGTCGCGGCAGGGGGCGGGTCACGCCTCAAGCGCTTGCGGCCAACAATCCTTGGCAGCACTAGACAAATGGTGGGCTCTCGTCAGAGCCAGCCCGATTCGGTAGCGATGCGGATCGCGTCGACTCGATTGCGGGCGTTGAGTTTGGTGGCGATCGTCGACAGATAGTTGCGCACCGTTCCGGTGGAAAGGAAGAGCCTCGCCGCGATCTCGGGCGCCTCGGCGCCGTCAGCGGCAAGGCGGAGAACATCTATCTCCCGGGCGGTCAGCGGGCACTCCGCACTGTCCCACGCCGCCAAGGCCAGGTTGCTGTCGACCACGCGCTGCCCGGCCGCGACGCGGCGGATCGCCTCGGCCAGATCACGGGACGGAGCGTCCTTGAGGATGAACCCGCCGACCTTGGCGGACAGCGCTCGCCGCAACGTGCCCGGACGGCCGAGGCTGGTCAGGATCAAGGTCCGGCACGACGGCAGCTGCTCGTGCAGGACGCTGGCAGCGGTAAGCCCGTCGATGCCGGGCAGGTCGATGTCGATCACCGCGACGTCGGGCTGATGTTTCAGCGCCGTGGGCAGGATGTCGTCGCCGGAGGCGACCTCGGCCACCACGTCTATGTCCGGCTCGAGCTCGAGCAGAGCGACCAGGGCACCACGCACCATGTGCATGTCCTCCGCGAGCATAACCCTAATCGCCACAACGGTAATCTACTTCTCGTCGAGCTGGCCTGCCCAGACCCGCGACATGTCAGCCACGTCGTGCTGCAACACACGTGATCTGACCAGCAGTTGTCCGTGCCGGCGGACCAGCACGTCGTTGACCGTGCAGCTCGGCTCGAAGGTGACCCGTCCATTCTGGTCGGTCACGCTGACGATGGCGGTATATCGGACATAGAGCTCGTCACCCGCCTCGGAAACCTGCAGGGCGCCCAGCCAGTGCCGGAAAACGCTGTCGCCATAGCGCTCAAGGCTCGGCGTGATCCCACCGATCATCTGAGCGTGTCCCTCGAGTTTGAACAGACCGGAGGCGTGCTCGAAAACCCCGTTCTCGGTGTAGGTCTCTACGAATTCCTCTACCCGTCGCTCCTCCAGTAACGGCAGCTGGCGCGCATAGAACTTCTGCACTTCCACGTAGATATCCATGCAAGCACGGTCACGTCGCGGGCTCCACTTCCGCTTTAGCACTAGTGGAGACAGGCCTCCCATGATGCCGCTCATGACGACTACGCGAGAGATAAGGCTCGCCTCTCGCCCGGAAGGCGACCTCACCCCGGCCAACATGGCGCTGGTCGAGGTCGAGCTGCCACAGCCGGGCGAGGGCGAGGTGCTGGTCCGCAACGAGTGGATGCTGATGGCGTCCGCCTACCGTGACCTCATGAACGAGCAACCCACCCTGCCGATCCCCGGCTTCCAGATCGACCAGCCGCTCTATGGCCGGGCGGTCGGCACGGTGGTGAGCTCCAACAGCCCTGACCTTTTCGAGGGCGATCTGGTCGAGCATTTCTTCGGCTGGCGTGAGCATGCCTCCGGCCCGGCTCAAGCCTTCCGGAAGGTGAACCGGGATCTGTTCCCGGGGGCGGAATACTTCCTCTGCAACGGGCCTACGGCTTGGCAGGGCATCGTGGACGTGGCCGGTGTTCATGAAGGCGACACGGTCTTCGTTTCGGGTGCGACCACGGGCGTCGGCTCGGTGGCCGGCCAGATCGCGAAGGCGCTCGGTGCCAAGCGGGTCATCGGCAGCACCGGCAGCAAGGCCAAAGTGGACTATCTGATTGAGGGTCTCGGCTTTGACGCGGCCTTCGATTACCACGACGGGCCGGTGCTGGATCAGTTGCGAGCGCTTGCGCCCGAAGGCATCAGCGTCTTCTTCGACAACGTGGCCGGTGATCAATTCGAGGCGGCCGTTCAGGTTGCCACGCCGTTCGCCCGCTTCGCTCTGTGCGGCTCGCTTTCCGGCCAGCTCGGCGCCGCCGACACACGGCTGGACACCATGACCGCAATCGCCAAGCAGCTCTCCATCCGCGGCTTCGCCTGCTACCACACCCCGGAGCAGGTCGACACCTGGAACGAGCACTTCTCACGCTGGCTGATCGAGGGCCGCTTCGTCTACCCGCATACCAAGGTCGAAGGCGGCATCACCAAGGCCGCCGACGCGCTCATCGCGTTGCTGGACCGGCAGTACAGCGGCAACGTCGTGGTCCAACTCTAGGCACGAAAGGAGTTCCACATGAGTGTGGCGGACGCCAAGCCCAGCAAGCTGGGTCTGGTGCTGGCGGCGTGCTGCGTGGGCCAGTTCCTGATGGTCCTCGACGCGGCCGCGATCAATGTGGCCCTGTGGGAGATCGCCAAGGCGCTGAACTTCGATCAGAGCGGGCTGCAGTGGGTGGTGAGTTCCTACACCATCGTGCTTACCGGGTTCCTGCTGTTGGGCGGGCGGGCAGCCGACCTGTTCGGACGCCGGCGCACCTTCCTGGCCGGTATAGCGATCTTCACGCTGGCCAGCCTCATCGCCGGGCTCGCGGTCAACCAGTTGACGCTGGTAATCGCTCGCGGGCTGGTGGGCTTGGGCGCCGCAATCATGGTCCCGGCCACCCTGACCATTCTGGGCACCACCTTCACCGATCCCAAGCGGCGGGCCAAAGCCTTCGGGTGGTGGGCCGCGGTGGGCGGTGGCGGTGGCGCGGTGGGCGCCCTGATCGGTGGCGCCGTCACCGGCATGCTGGGCTGGCGTTGGGTGGAGCTCATCAATGTCCCGATTGGACTGTTCCTGCTGCTGATCGCATGGCGTTCGGTGACGGAGAAGAAGTCTGAGGGGCAGGGCAAGCTCGACTGGGCGGGCGCGGTTTCGGTCACGCTCGGCCTGATCGCGCTTGTCTACGGCATCACCCAAAGCCGTGCCTCCGGCTGGGGTTCGGCCGAGGTCATAGCGGCGTTGGTGATAGGCGTTGCGCTGCTTGCCTTCTTCGTGCTCGATCAGGCCAAGCTGGCAAGCCAGCCGTTGGTGCCGTTGAGTATCTTCCGCAACCGGTCGGTCTCGGCGGCCAACGGCGCATCTCTGTTCGCAAGCGGTGCGCTCGGCAGCACGTTCTTCTTCGCGACCCTGCTGATGATGGGCGTGCTACACATCGATCCGTTCATGGTCGGGCTTTCCTATCTGCCGCTGGCCCTGAGCATCTTCGTGGCGTCAAGCGGTATCGCGCCGTTGGTCCCCAAGCTGGGCCCACGACCGTTGCTGCTGCTTGGTTTGGCCATGTCCGCGGGCGGGCTCGCCTGGCTCGCTCAGGCGAACGAGAATTCCACGTTCGTCGCACACCTGCTCGGCCCGACAACGTTGCTGGGTCTGGGCGAAGGCATCGTCATCATGGCGGCCACCTATGCGGGCACGGCTGGATTGCCGTGGCAGCAACAGGGTCTGGCGTCCGGTCTGATCAACACCACCCGGCAACTCGGGGTGGCGCTCGGCTTGGCTGTCATCGTTGCCATCACGAGCGTGCACACCGATCGCCTGATCGCCTCCGGAAGCTCGGAGACATCGGCCCAGGCATCCGGTTACAGCCTGGCATTCCTCATCCTGGCCGGGATTGCCGTGCTGGGCTTCATCTGCGCACTCTTCGTGCCAGGCAAGGCCAAAGCGGCGGCTCCGCCTATCGAAACCAAAGAGCGAGAGTTGGTGGGTACCCACTAACGCTTCTCCACATCAAAAGGCCGGGCCCGCTTGGGCCCGGCCTTAGTCGCTTGGCCTACTCCGCTGGCGTGTCCTTGATGATGTAACGGGACTTGGTGTGCAGCTTGCCGTCTATCCGCACGAGCACGTCATCGATGGTGAAGGTGGGCTCGAAGACGACGTGGCCCTCCTTGTTCACTCGGGTCACGAGCGTGTAGTAGGAGACCTTCAATGACCCGTCGTCGCTGGGCTCGACGATCAGATGGTCGAACCAATGCCGCACCACCACACCCTTGTACCGGGGAAGTGCCGCATACATTCCGGCGATCATCGCGGTGCGGCCTTCGGCCCGCTCACCGCGATGCGCGTGCTCGATCCAGCCGTCCGGGGTGAAGGTGGCGGCATAATCCTCAATCTTGAGGTTGTCCAGCAGGCGCATCTGGTTCGCGTAGTACTGCTGCACTTCCGTGTAGAGCTCGGCGTTGACTGTCACCGCAAACTCCTATCTACCTTGTTCGATATAGGTGGCGACGAGCTTGGCGTAGCGGGCCAGAGTCTCGCCCGGGCTTGGGCCGTTCAGGGCGCCGTGGATGACTTTCGCGCCGTCGCCGTGCCGCCAGAGCTTCACGTGCGCCAACTCGACCTGGGTGGAGTCGGGCGACAGGGGAGTGAAGGTGACCTCAATCTCGCTGGCCTTCTCATCGTTGTCGATCATCTGCCACCGGCCGTCGATCCGCCACGTCATGGCGAGCTTGCGGGGCGGATCCCACGTGAGCATGGTGCCCCATTGGCATTCCGTGCCGTCCTGTGCACGCTCGTAGTACCGGCCGCCCACTTTCGGCTCGAAGACGATTTCCTCCCGCGGCGACTTGACCAGGACGTGCGACTCCGGCCACCACTCGATGGGGCGATTGGCGAAGATAGCCCAGGCTTTCTCGGCTGGGACATCCACGATGACCGACTTGCGGACATCGGGATATTGATTGGTCTGCTCGGTCATGGTCACACGGTGCCAGGGTGCCCTCGAGCGGCGATCGACCACGGCTGGCCATGCTGGGCTGAAAAGACTGCCCGCATAGGAGGAACGATGCATGATTTGCTGCCCCTCGCCGAGAAGCTGAGGGCTGTCGGAGCCGAGCACGCGGCGCTCGCCGACCAGAATGGACAATTGTCGCCCGCCGTCGCCGAGGCTCTGGCGACCGCCGGGTTCAGCAAGCATTTCGTGCCGGCCAAGTGGGGCGGCACGGAAGGCACTTTCGCGGAGCTCACGCAGGCGGTCATCGCCGTCGGTGAGGGCTGCCCCGCAACAGCTTGGTGCGCATCGCTTTCGGCCTACTCCGGGCGCTTCGCCGCCTACCTGCCGCAAGCGGGGCAGGAGATCGTCTGGGGTTCCGGGGCGGACAAGTTCATCGTCTCGGGGCTGGTGGCATCCGGGTCGGCTTACGAGGCTGAAGGTGGATACAGCATCTCGGGACGCTGGCTCTATGTCAGCGGTTGCGAATTCGGCGACTGGGCTTTGCTTTGCGGACCGGCCGGTGATCCCAATGAGGCCAAGTTCTTTGCGGTACCCCGCTCTGACTACTTCTTTGAACAGACGTGGGACAGCGTGGGGATGAAGGCCACGGGCAGCCACACGCTGGGCGTGAACAACGTCTTCGTCCCAGCGGAGCTCACCTTCCCCAGAGCGGCCATCATGGCCGGGCGCAATGAGGCCTCCACGGCCCCGGCGCACAACGTGCCCTTCGGCGCGGTCGGTGGCATCACGTTCGCCGGTCCGGCTTTGGGTGCGGCGATCGGGGCGCTCAACGCCACCATCCAGATTCTGGCGGGCAAGAAGCACTCGCCGACTGTGGCGCAGGGCTTGGCGCGCGCCTCAGCCGAAATCGAAGCGGCCCGGCTGCTCATCGAACGGATCGCCACCACACTGGACACTCAGGCGATCACCCGCCCCACCGCCTCTCGCTGCGCTCGCGACGCTGCTTACGCCGCCGAGCTGCTCGTCTCCGCGGTGAACGGGCTCATCAAGGCCGGCGGCACCAGTGGCCTTGCCGAAACCAATGCACTGCAACGCTTCTGGCGGGACACCGTCGCCGCCTCAACTCACGTGGCGTTGCGCTTCGAGGTGTCCGCCGGTCCCTTCGTCGAATCCATCCTCGGCGGCTAAGGCGCGCATCCCGCCGCCACATGATCACCGTGATCAGGGAGTTTCCGGCTCGACGCGTCGGCGACACGCCGAAAGAACTCCCTGATCATCGTGATCAGTGAGAAACCCGCGGTCTCAGGGGCCGCGGGTTTCGGGTTGGGTTTAGGCTGGCTGTTTTTGGCGTTGGCGGGTCTTGAGGTCGAAGTCCGGGTGGGCGACCTCCTCGGGGGAGAGGTCGGGCTCGCCGGCCAGCATCCTGCGGGCCAGGACATGATCTGCGGGCTTGTTGGCGGATTCCACGGCCACCAACCGACTGCGGCGGAAGCAGAAGACGGAGAACTTTCCAGTCTCCGGGTCGCCGGTGACCACGGCGTGGTCATAACCGGTGGAGATGCCCGCGATCTGCAGCTTCACTCCATGCTGATCGCTCCAGAACCACGGCACAGCAACATATTTGGCGGCTCGGCCGAGGATGTTGGCTGCCACGCAATGGCCTTGGTCCACCGCGTTCTGCACCGACTCCAGCCGCACCCGCTGATAGTTGGCGTGAGCGCTGGGATAGTTGGCGCAGTCGCCGATCGCGAAGATGGCTTCGTCCGCCGTGCGGAGGAACTCGTCCACCACGATGCCGTTGTCGACTGGCAGGCCGGCCGCGACGGCGAGCTCCACGTTGGGCACCACGCCAACCCCGACGACCACCAGATCGGCTTCCATCCTGCTGCCGTCATCGAGAACCACCTTGCGCACGTGGCCGGTGGAGTCGCCGTCGAAGGCGGTCACCATCCGTCCAAGCAGGACAGTGGTTCCCTGACGGCAATGCTCGCGAGTCAGGTAACTCGACATCTCACTCGAGACCGCGCGGGCCATGGTGCGGCCCAGGCTCTCGATGACAGTCACCTTGAGGCCGAGCTTGCGAGCCGAGGCGGCGACCTCCAAACCGATGAAACCGCCGCCGATCACGACCAGTCGCCGGCTCGCTTCCAGTTGACGCCGCAGGGAATGGGCGTCGACCAGCGTACGCAGGGCGAGGACGCCGTTGAGGCGGGAGCCGGGCACCGGAAGCATGCGCGGTCGTGCCCCGGTCGCCAAAACCAGCCTGTCGTAAGGAAGCTGCCGCCCGTTGTCGAGGATCACCTTGTGGCCCACTCGGTCGATGCTCGTCACGCTGTTCTCGACCACGGCGATGTCGTGCGACCCGTAGTAGGAATCCGGCCGCAAGGCGATGTCGGCGTCACCGCTCAGATATCCTTTGGACAACGGCGGACGCTGGTAGGGCATCACCTTTTCGCCGCAGACGAGCGTCAGCCGTCCATGGAAGTCGTTGTCGCGCAGGGAGGCGCAGACCTGAAAACCGGCTTGGCCGCCACCGATCACGACAACGTCGTTGACGTCCATCAGAGCTGCTTTTCCGGCATGTGCACGACAAGGCCGTCCAGTGCATCCGTCACCGGCATCTGGCAACTGAGCCGGCTGTTATCACGGCGCTCACTAGCGGTCACCTCGAGCAGCTCGTCCTCCAGGTCCAGCATGGGAGGCAGCTCCGCGGTGTTGTTCTCGTCGATGTAGACGTGGCAGGTGCCGCAGGTGGCACCGCCGCCGCATTCGGCGAGCACTCCGGCGATCCCGTTTGCCACCGCTCCCCGCATCACGCTGCGCCCGCTGGGCACGTCGACAATCGTTGTCGTACCGTCGAAACTCTTGTAAGTGATCTTGGCCATGATGACTCCTCAGATGAGACTCGCGTACCTACTGCGGTGGAACAGCAGCGGTTCCCGGTCCGGGTCTTCGCTGTGGATGGCGACCACCCGGCCGACGAGCAGAATGTGGTCGCCGCCGGGATACTCCGCGTGCAGCCTGCACTCGAAGCAGGCCACCGCCGAGGGAACCACCGCGTTGCCGGTGGTCCCCTCGATCGCGCCGAGGTGCTGCATGGCGGCCTCACCGGTAGGCCGGTCAGGCCGGGCGAACTGCGCCGACAGATCCCGCTGCGATGCGGAGAGGACGTTCACCGCGAAGCTTCGCCGCCGGGACACCTGGGCGCGCATCCGGCCGCTGCCACCGACTCCGACGAGGAGCAGGAGAGGTTGCAGTGACACGGAAACGAAACAGTTGAGGGTCATCACATTGGTCTCGGCGCCGGTGCCTTGAGTCAGCAGCGCGACTCCGGTCGGAAAACATGCCATCGCTGCCCGGAA
>DPJL01000477.1 GCA_003543035.1 Micromonosporaceae bacterium
ACGTCGGCGTCATGTCAGCAGTGTTCGACCTGGTCAACCGCGCTATCGCGGATGTTGATCAACCGTAACTTCGGTCTAGGCGGTCAACAACGGGGTAGCAACCTGCTCAGCCCACGCCCGCAGTTGGTTCGGGTCCAGGTCGTGTCGATCCAGCCGGAGCACCACGTACCCGGTCCTACCGCTCTCGGTGGTCATCCTCAACAGCTCGATCTCGACGCCGCGACTTCCCACGTGTGCTGAGTGCCCGGCGATCGTGAACTCCACTGCGACGGGGCCCGCGAAGCGGTCAACCGCGGCGAAAGTGCGGTCTGGGCCGCTGATGTAGCACTCGCCCACGGAGTTGACCGAGATCTGTCCCGGCTTGGGTGGGCGCCGACCGGTTTTCAGCACGGATGTGCACAGCACGAGGCTTTGCACCGTGCGCGGCAGATCGGCCAGCGCTACTCCGGCGACCGGCTCGGTGGGCGTGTAGGCCAGGTGACCCGCGGCGTCGTTGACCGGAGTCGGCGGTACGTCATGGGTCAGCCTGGGCAGCAGCGTGGCGAGCATGCGGCGTACGAGCCCGTCGAGGTCGGGATGGTCCTCCAGGCCCTCCATCCGCGCGTGCACGTAGAGCACAGGATCGGCGTTCACACGCTGCTGGGCGGGCAAGTCCTGCTCCCCGATCGGCACGACTGCCGCCGCGGCGGCGACCGATCCTCCGCCACGTGCCGCCGGCCGGAAGCGAACCCGACGGCCGGCGATTGTCTCGTCCTCGGACCCTATCGAGTCGATCGCGAAGTCCGACATGGTCAGTTCAATGACCAGCCAGCCGCTGACGACAACACAGGTACCGTCGGCAGCGCTGGCGTTGACCCGACGTCCGACCTGAGCGCCGACCACCTCCCGCCATTCGGCCGCCGACAACGCCCCACAGATCGCTTGCGCGGCGGTCTCCGGAAGGACGAAGGCGATCCCATCGCCATAGGCCATCCGAACCGTTCGCAGCCCGGTGTCCGGCGGCGTCGGCCGCGGCGGCCGCATGACTGGTGTGCTGGACGTCGTCGGTGGCGCCGCCGGCTCCGTCGCCGTGCACGCGGTTGCCATGGTGAGAGCGACAAGCACCGCGGTGAGTGGGCGCGGGACTCGGGTAGTTCCGGACAGGCTGTTCACTGGATGTCGCTCCGACTATGCATGACGATCTCGTCGCGGAAAGCCTTGACAAGTCGGCCGCATGCGGTCCCCAATCCCTCAACTGGTCACACCCAATCTGGTGCTCGCGTCTGATGCGGGCCGGCCGACCCGGGTTGCTGCTCTGTTCGGGTGACGCTCACGATCGGCCGAGCTCGCCGAGGCAAAGTCATGTGATCCGTGGGAGCTAGCGGGGCCAGCCGGTGATGGATGTGCAGGCCAACGATCGACCGGCAGTTCGCATCGCCGATGTGATCCCGAAGTCTTTGAATGGATCACCATTCATGGCAGTGACCTTGGGCCATACCGTGCCCATCACTCCACCAACCTCCTCCTCGGTGGTGTCGTCCGCCAGTGCATCCACCTTGTTCTTGGCGTCGTCCACATCCTTCTTGAGGTCAGAGAACTTCCCGCTCAACTCTCGAGCCAGCCGATCTCCACCATCGACCGGCGATGGGCCGATACCGCCCAGTCGTCGCACCGCATCCGTCAGGCTGTCGCTCGCGGCACCGAGCATCATGCTGGCGAACCGCTTCAGTTCCGGGCCGTTGCTCGCGCTCTGCTCTGGCGGAGCGGCCCAGATGGCCCGCTGGAGATCACCTACGATCCCGCACAGCCCGTCCATCCAGGCCACGTCCCCGGCCGGCGGCGGACTGGCGTTGGTTGATGTCCGAGTGGTAACGGGACTCGAGGCGGGCGGCTCGTCAGGGTTGCGGTTCTCTGAGCACCCGGACAGCACCACGCACGCGACACCAGCAACCAAGAGCAGCATCGGAACCCTGCCGGACTGGATCGCCATCAGCGCCTCCGTGGTTTCCTCAGGATGCTGGTCGGCGGCTCCCAGTCATCATCGCCATCACCGGGTCGGTGGTGAGGACGCACTCCGGCGTCGTCCGCGGCCGCTTCGCGACGAAGCTGTTCGACATAGTCGCGTGCCCGTTGTTCCTGTTCGGCCCGTTCGTCCTCGGACAGATTCTGATACCACGAGGAGAACGCGGCCATGCTCTCGTTCAGCACCTCTTCGTACCTCGAACCCAACATCGCCGCACGAAGATCCAGTTTTGCCGGCCAGCACCTCGCGGGCCATCTCTTTGATACTGGGGTCCTTGCTACCCTCGGCGAGTATTTCCAGCTGCTTTCGCAGCGTCGCCGCTTGGGCCTGACTGATGGCCATGCCGGCGAAGGGATTGACCTCATGCTGGGGGCTCAATGCATCTCCCATTGTCATCCGTGGGTATGGTGCTTTCCGGCGCCACGGCGGGGTGATCGTAATCGGTCGCAGGCATGGCTGTCGGCTCGACATCATTGAGGACGTGCGCTTCCTGTGACTGGATGAAGCCGACGAACCCCTCGATGAGGGTCTGCGTGTCGGACACACGCCCGGTGACGGCGTCCCACAGCCTCCAGATGTTTGCGCACTCCAAGGCCGCCACGGCTAAGGAGATCCCGGCGCCTACGCCGGTCCAGGACAGCCACCACGCGGCGAGCACGGCCACGCCGGCGACGATGACGTTGTCCAGGATGGATTTCAGCAGGTCGGCCAGCGATCGTGCGGCGTTCCATACACCACGAGCCACGTCGAGGTACTTCTCATGCAGGTGGTGCAGGACATCGCGGTGACTGTCCAGTGCCTGGCGCGTGTAGTCGAAGTAGTGGACCGCGGCGTCGGCAGCCTGACCCTGCCAATCCGCGGCCAGCCATGTCAGGCCGCACTTGACGTTCTCGCCGATCGCGCCGGTCGCCTTGCTCATGTGCTCCCAGACTACGGCGCACCGCGCAAACCCTTCCCAGTCGCCGACGAGCTTATCGACGACGAACTCCAGCGGGTTGCAGCCGATCGTGTCGTTGAGCACCTGGTTCATCCACCACGAGGGACTCATGAAATCGCTGACCACGTTGAAGAACTTCAGGGGATCGGTGAACTCCTGTGGCTGCCCCGGCGGTTTCGTATGCTGCGACGGATCCTCGACATCGGTGCCGGCGTTGGCCTCGTAGGGACCTGCCTTGCCGGGAACATCGACGATTCCCGGCGTCGGAGTGTCGATGGCCGGTCGAGCGGACGCCGGGTATGTGCTGTCGAGGTCGGCGGCCGACTTCTGATCGGTTGCCTGGTAGTACGTGGCCGTTCTCTTCAGTTCGGTGCCGCTGCCTGTCATGGCCCGAAACCCGCGGTCGATGCTGTCCGACATGCGCGCCGTGGTCTCCTCGTGCGCGGTGATGAGCGTCTGCAACCAGAGGCCATCGGTTGAACCAAGTTTCATGTTCTGGGCAAGATCGACTCCGACCAGAGACATATTGAGGCCGGTTCGCGCGACCAGTTCCCCATAGAGCAGAAGCGTGTCTGGTTTGACCTGAAGATTCATTGTTCTCCCTGAATACTCGGCGTTCGATGCTATAGTAGGTCGATGCAGCGTAGGTTCAGGCGGCTTGGGGATGCGTTCGAAGCGATAGGCCGCGCCAATGAGCGAATTTCGTTGTTTTCGCGTGACGATCCCGTCACGCGGTTGAGCCGCAGGGCTTGCGTGGGGATCATCATTGTTGCAGCTCTCATTGGGGTCATATTGCCGATCGCTAATTTCGAGGTCCGGTCGATTCCGGTTATCGCTCTTGGCTTGGGGACGATCGGCGCGGCGGTCCACGCGATGGGGCGCGAGTCGGCGATATCGACTTACTTGCGGACGTTGCTGGCATTGTTGCTTCTCGCTGTCACATTCGGGCTTCACGTCCTACTGTCGGAGCTGTCCCAGTAGCTCGTCGAGTTGGCGGGTGATGGCGGCTTCGGTGCCGGGGACGAGGGTGACCCAGTGTCGGCCGCTACTGGGTTTGCGGGTGAACAGGTAGCGGGCCTGGTTGGTGTCGTAGACGCTGACGATGTGGTTGGCGCGTCGGCGTTTCTCGAACCGTGGGGTGCGGGCGGCGCCGAAGTGGCCGAAGCGGATGACGTTGCCGGCGACATCGGCGATCTTGTGGGCCTCGGACTTGCCCAGGCCCTTCTGCCGGAGGGCTTGGGCGAATGCGTGTGGGTCACTGCCTGCTCGGGCCGCGGCGGCGTCCAGGGTGTCGGCCGGGAGGGTGATCGAGTTGCCGGTGCCGGGTGGGTGCGGAGGGAGCAGTGCCACCGCCTGCTGGGTGATGGTGTCGGCGGGCACGGTGCGCAGTGTCAGGCGGCCGGCGTCGAGCACGGCGACGGTGGCGGTGATGTGGTTCGCCGCGATGAGGGCCGAGGTGCGCGGACCGGTCGCCGACAGCTGAAGGCGGGCGTCGAGCTCCCATTCGGGCCGGGCCAGTAGCCGCAGCCGGTACTGCAGCCGGGTGTCGAGGGCGTTCGGCCAGCCCAGCTCCCGCTCGGCAAGCGACTCCCAGACGTTGGCGGTGAGCTGGGCGCGCTCGTCGAGGGTGGCGCCGTGCGAGTTGATCTCCAGGATCGGCGGGAACGGGCCGAGCTGAAGGTGTTCCCACAGCACGTCGTACTCCAGCGCGGACAACGTGATGGTCTGCCCCACGGTCCCGCCGTCAGCCTTCCTTGTCCTTGTCCTTGTCCGCCGGCACGGGCGGATCGTCCTCGCCGATCACCGGCGGCGCGGTCGGCTCGTCCGTGCCGAACAAAGCCTCCGGGTCGTCCTCCCGCAGGTACTCAGGCGCGGACCGCTCGATGTCGTCCTCACGACGACCGCGACCACCAGCCGCCATCGGGATACCGCCCAGCGCGCCGCTCCGCCCCACGGCACCGCCGGCACCTCCACGTGCGGCGGCGTGCGGCTCGCCACCAAAGGCTCGCCCGCCGGGACCACGCACTTCCGAACCGGGGACGCCGGGCCCACCACCGACAGGAGCGAACCCGCTCGCCGGGCCACCGGACGGCGGACCAGACCCGACACCTCCGCCGGTGCCCACCGGAAACGGCGTCGGCGGGGCC
>DPJL01000028.1 GCA_003543035.1 Micromonosporaceae bacterium
AAGGTGAAGCCCTGGGACTGCAACACCTTGGGCTTCACCCGGAAGCTGCGGTAACCCTCTTCGGAATACTCTCCATAGAGGACTTTCACCGCCAGCTTTGGTACCGGCATGATTGTCGGCCGATGCAGGGCTCTGCCAAGTGCCTTGGTGAACTGCGCATTGGTGACCGGATTCGGCGCGGCGATGTTCATCGGCCCCTCGATCCGATCATTGGTGAGCGCGAAAAGGACCGCACTCACCCAGTCGGCATAGGACACCCAGCACACCCATTGCCGGCCGCTGCCCAGTTTTCCGCCCACCCCGAGTTTGAAGGGCAACAGCTGTGGCCTGAGGAAGCCGCCGTCGCCCCGTAAAGGGAGCCCTGTTCGCAACAGCACCACCCGTGATCCCGCTTCGACGGCAGGCTTCGTGGCGCCTTCCCATTCGAGCGAAACCCCGACGAGGAAGTCGTTCGCATCGCCGTGCGGCGACTCCTCGGTCAACTCGCGGTCCCCGGCGCTGCCATAGAAGCCAACCCCGGAAGCATTGAGGTGTACCGGAATCCGCTGCTCGGCCACGGCCCGCGCCAACGTCGTGGTGGGGACGACCCGGCTGTCGCGGATCTCCCGACGATACGACTTGGTCCACCGGTGACCGATGTTCGCACCACACAGATTGATCACGATGTCGGTGCCGTCGGGGAGCCGGATCGGGCTGGCCGGATCCCACGTCAACTGCTCAGGTTTGGTGGCCGGACGCCTTACCAGCTGGGTCACCTCGTGACCCTCGCCCTTGAGTGTCCTGATCAGAGGGCGGCCCAGGAATCCCGAGCCGCCGGCCACCACGATCCGCATGGCTCCATCATCTCCTACTTGCCGTTGACGCTGACCACGTCCACGACGAAGACGAGGGTCTCATTCGGTTTGATGCCCTGGTTGCCTCGAGCGCCATAGCCAAGGTCGGCCGGGATCACCAGTAGGCGGCGGCTTCCGGTCTTCACGCCGACGAGTCCCTGGTTCCAGCCTTGGATAACACTTGCCTGGCCGAGCGGCTGTACCGTAAACGGCTTGCCGCCCCGGTCCCACGAGGCATCGAACTGCTTCTTCGTGGACCAGGACATCCCGACGTACTGCACGGCCACCGCATCACCGGCCTTGGCCTCCGCGCCGGATCCCTCGACGATTTCCCTGGTCTGCAACGCCTTTGGGGCTTCGCAGTCAGGGATCGTGATCTCGGGCTTCTTCTTGGTGTCTGTGGACACCTTGACGTCACAGGGGCCGCCCGACGAGGCCTCCTCGGCCGAGGCGCATGCCGCGGCACCGGTGGCGAGCAGGCCGGTGACGATCAGGCCACCGAGCAGACGTGAAAGTTGATGAATACGCACCGCGGCAGACTACCCGCCGCGGTGCGTATTGCGTCAGAGCACCGCGCTCAGAGGCCGAGTTCTGCCTCGAAGTTGCCGGCCTCCAGCCGCTCCTTGATCGCGGTGAGGAAGCGTGCCGCGTCCGCGCCGTCGACCAGGCGGTGGTCGTAGGACAGAGCGAGGTAGACCATGCTCCGGGGAAGGATGAGCTCGCCCAGATCGGGGTCGTCCACCACCACGGCCCGCCTGACCACAGCGCCCGTGCCAAGAATGGCCGACTGCGGCTGGTTGATGATCGGGGTGTCGAAGAGAGCACCCCGGCTGCCGGTGTTGGTCAGTGTGAAGGTCCCGCCCGACAACTCGTCCGGCGTGATCTTGTTGGTCCGGGTGCGCTCGGCTACATCCGCGATCCGCTTCGCCAGACCGGCCAGGTTCAGATCGCCGGCGTTGCGGATCACCGGGACGATCAGACCCTTCTCCGTGTCCACCGCCATGCCCAGGTGCTCGGCATCGTGATAGGTAACCGTGCCGGCCTCCATGTCCATGGAGGCGTTGAGGTTCGGGTGCGAGCGCAGTGCCTCGACCGAGGCCAGCGCAAAGAACGGCAGGTACGACAGCTTCACGCCATGCGTGGCAAGGAAATCCGCCTTGGCCTGCTCGCGCAACCGGGCTATCCGGGTGACATCGACCTCGACCACCGTGGTCAGCTGAGCCGAAACCTGCAGCGACTCCACCATCCGCTTGGCGATGGTCATCCGCAGCCGTGGCAGCTTCTCCGTGCGGCCGCGCAGAGGACTTGGAGCGGAGGCTGCCTTCTCGGCCGGCTTCGCGGCGGCCGGAGCCGCTGCGGGCGCCGGTGCCTTGGCCTTCTCCGCGGCGTCGAGCACATCCTGCTTACGGATGCGGCCACCCACACCGGTCCCTGCGACGGCTGCGAGGTCGACGCCGTGCTGATTGGCGAGCTTGCGCACCAGTGGCGTGACATAGCCGTCGGCGCCCTCACCGCTCGGCTCAGCCGCCTGCGTCGGCGCTCCGGTTGGTGTGGGAGCCGGCGGCGGTGGCGGAGGTGCTTGCTCGATAAGGGCTTCGGCGGGCTCGGCTGGTGCGGGCTCGGCTTTGGGCGGCGCGGCAGGAGCCGGTGCCGCGGGAGCCGGTGCGGCTTGGGCCGGTGCAGCTCCGGCGACGCCGATCAGGGCGAGCTGTGCGCCCACTGCCACCGTTTCGTCCTCCGGCACCGAGATCTCGAGCAATGTGCCCGCGACCGGTGATGGGATCTCGGTGTCCACCTTGTCGGTGGAGACCTCAAGCAGTGGCTCGTCTGCCTCAACGGTGTCACCGACGGACTTCAGCCATCGCGTGACGGTGCCCTCGGTGACGCTCTCGCCCAACGCGGGCATCTTCACCGGGGTGCCTTCGCCACCGGCCGCGGCAGCCTGCGGTGCCTCAGCTTGCGGTG
>DPJL01000214.1 GCA_003543035.1 Micromonosporaceae bacterium
GGCAGCTCGGCGGGAAGCTCGAGGCGCCATTCGCTGACCGCGCCGGAGCCTTCGAAGGGCAGATAGCGCTCGTCGCGCAGATTGACCTCGAACATGCCGCTGTCGTTGTGGCCGGTGCTGGTTACCACGGATTGCACGCCACCGTAATGATCGCTGAAGCGGGTGGTGTCGTCGCCATCGCGGGCATAACCGTTGTCTCCCAACGATGGGCTGATCCGCACTGAGCTGCGAGTCAGCGTGAGAGTGGCGTTTACGCTCGCATAGGGGCCGACGACGCACGGGACGCTGAGCGCGACGGCCTTGAGCCGGCGGAAGTAGTGCCCGGGGCAGTCCAGATCGAAGAGCTCTTCCGGCAGGGTGATGGTGCACTTTCCGGTGGCACGCAACTGAACCAGGGCACGTGGGTCGGTCTGCAGCAGGCTGACATGCTTGGTGAGCTCGTATTCGCGCCGGTTGAGCTCCTGATAGGCGAGCTCCATCCGTTTGATGTCAAGCCAGAGCTTCTCGCCGGCGAGCAAACCCTGTGATCCGGCTTGATAGGTGTAGCCGAGGAATGTCCTGTTTGGATCGCCCAGCTCATGTTGCAAGGCGCGTTCGGCCTTGCGTGCGATGTCGTGAGCGACGTCGAACACCTGACCGTAGAGGCCGCGAGTCTCGCGGCGCAGCCACGTGTAGAGCGATTTGCGAGAGGTCTTGCCGGCGCGCTCGTCGGTGAGGAACTTCTCGATCGCCTCGGCATGCTCCATCTGCTTCTGATGGTTGGCCCACTCGCGCTGGGTGATGGCCTCGCGGATCTGGGCCGCTCGCAATTGCTTGTACGCCTGGTTCATCTCGCCCGCGGCGACATTGCTGTGGTACTGCCAATCGAGCTCGCGGCGCGCCATCGCGGCAATCTTGGCCGCCTTGCTCGCTTCGTAATTGGCGTCATCGGCATCAGACTTGTGGAACGAGGCGATGAGCGAGAAGTGTGCGGCAAGGTTGCTGCCGCCGAAGCCGATTGAGCCACCCGCGCCGAAGGGCTGGAATTTGGCCGTGAAGCTCGGAATCAGGGCCATTGCCCCACCGATCTTCTCGTAGGTCGACGCGGTGCCATGGCTATCGTGCGCTTCAGCGAGCTTCTTGAGCTCCTGCGCCTCGAAACTGGACATGATTTTGCCCTGCGAGTCCTCCAGACTCTGGGCGATGTCGATCGACAGCTGACGCGGGTCGACCTGGGGCTCGGCCGACTTGAACTTCCCGGTCTCGAAACCCTCATGCTCCAATGTGGACATCTCAGGTATGTTGATATCGCTTGCGCTTCGGGCAAGCTGACGCTCGTAAAATACATAGCGCGAAGCGGCATTAGCCAATGACTGCTCCACGCCCTCCCGAGCCTTGATCGCCTCCTGCCAGGTCTGATAGCGCACCACGTCGGCCAGCCCGAGCACGATCCGCTCGTGTTTGGCGCGCAAGGCGGCCAGCTCCTCGGCGTCCTCCTTCTCGATGGCCGACAGCAGAAGCCCGCCAAGGGTTTTGACCTCCTGGCAGATCTCGCTCGCCTTCGAAACGAGGGTCGCGAAGCGCACCAAGGGCAACGGCTGGTTCAGCCCACCGAGGATGGCCGACACGTTGAGCCCGGCGGCCGCCGCACGGGCCAGCATTCCGGGATCGATGGGCGGTTCGAAGAGCGGCAGCTGCCGGAACACGCCCTGCAGGTTGAGGCTGTTGCGCAGTTTGAAGAGGCGATCGGCAACGGTGTCCCAATAGCCGAGCAACATGTCGTTGCGCGGGATGCAGAAGTACAGCGCCGAGCCGATGCTGCGCAGGGTTGCCAGTTGGGCATTGTCCGATGGGCCGGGCGGGTGCGGGTTGAGGTCGAACGGGATGTCGGCTTCCACGGCTCGCATCGCGTTGCTCATCGCGTCCAGGTCCGAGCGCAGCTTGCTGTAGGTCTGGGGACGTTGCCAGCCTTTGCGCGGGATCTCCTGTGGACGCGGGCCGAGGATCCCGGCCGCGAGCACATAGAGCTGAGTCGCCTCGTTGAGGCTCTCCCCGCTGTCCTCGCGGAAAAGCGAGTCGCCCCAGGCGATGAGGTTGTCCAGATAGGAGGTGACAGCTTTGATCATGTAGGCGGATTGGCGATAGCGCGCGACCACGTGTGGGCGGAACGGCGCATCCTTCCAAGCGCCGATCGAGGCGATGGTCTCCTCGCGAAGCTTGGGGTCGGCACCGGTGGAGAGGTTGACCAGCACCTCCTCGATCAGCGTCACCTCGGCGGTCTGGAAGGGCTTGACCTTCCAGAACCGTTGCGGTGTCTCGCCCGGGCCGTCGTCGGTGGGGTCGAAGACGTAGTGGAACCAGCGCTGGGCCTCGGCGAAGCGGCCGGCGCGGGAGAGGTGGATCGCGATGGTGAGCGGCACGTGATAGAAGAGCTCCCAGTTGTAGACGGAGTAGCCGCCGCTGATGCTGAAATCGAGGTCCTTGACCGGATAAGGCGTCTTCACCATCGAGGTGGGGGCGTACTTCTGGGTGGTAAGCAAAGACTCCTGCCACACCGGGGTGGCGGTGTCGGACGCTTGCAGGCCTTTGACAGAGCGCTCGACGAGCTCGTCCACGAGCCGGCCGACGTACGGGTGGAAGTGCGGATAGAAGGTGTAGTCCAGGTCCCGCTGGACAATGGTGGTGCGCTTGAGGATCGCGGCGATCTGTTGCGCCACTACGGAAGGTTTGCCCAGCGCGACCATGTCGGCGTAGCCGTGAAAGCCTTTCATTGCTGGACCTCATTCCCAAATGTGCGCTCTCCGAAGTGCACCACGGTGGCCTCATTGGTGAGCCAGTCCTGCGGAGTGCTGATCGCGTACTTCGCGATCGGGCCGATCGGGTCGGGTTTGATATTCTTGGGTACCAAGGGCTTCAACTTCAGATCCGGAAGCTGGACGACCGGGGGCACGGTGGTCACCCAGCCGTCCCACTCGACCAGGGTGGTCTCCTTGAGCTCCGGCTCGATGTAGAAGGTGTGCTCGCCTCGCTGGTAGAACAACGGGCTCACCAGCCCGGCCAGCTCGTCGGGCAGACGCTCGGTTCGGTTGGCCGGGATGCGCAGCCGGTAGCCGGTCTCCTTGGCCAGGATCGATCGCGTCTCAACCCGCTCGACCGGTTTGGCGAGACCCTTCTGCTTGGTCTCCTCGACGTAGGTCACCCGCAGCGGAGCAAATCCCACCCACTCGCCAACGAGACCTGCCACCGGGTAAGGCAGCAATGGGTACTCTTCGCGTCCTTCGAAGGTCGGCGGAGCGAGCTTGCTCGCGAGCCGGAACGCGGTGTTGATGCCACCGTTGAGGTGGATCATCACAGCATCCGCGCCGTCGGCGGTGTCCGGCGTGACGTGGATCGTCTCCCACCGGCTGTCGTAGTTGTTGACGACAGTCATCTCCAGCGGATCGGTCAAGCCGGTCTGACCGGGATCGGTCCACTGGCCGCCGAAGAGCTCCGTCCAATGTAGATGGACCTGCACGATTCGTGGCACCTCGGCGGTGGAGATCTTGTCGTCGAGCATGTCGGTGGGGCTGCGCTCCTCGGAGCGGCGATCGTGCTTGTCCATGAAGGTCACCCAGAACAGGTGCAACCGCTCACGCCATACCACCGCGGCGAGATGGTCGCCCTCGATGTCGACCGTCACGGGCAGCCATGGTGTCCACATGCGGTGGGAGTAGCTGCGGTAGAAGTACTTGTGCGG
>DPJL01000209.1:0-4807 GCA_003543035.1 Micromonosporaceae bacterium
CCCCACCCTCCCGAGCCGCCGACGTGCTACTCCCGCCGATCCGGCAGGGTCTGGCGGTCCACGGCCGGCTCGGCTTTCTGCAGGACATCACGGTGACCACCGCCGCGCTCGGTGGCCAGGCCGGACTGCTCGGTGCGGCCGCACTCGTCTTCGAGCCGGAAAAGTACCGCTAGGCTCAGCCCATGGTGAGGCTGATCCTCGCACTGCTCGGCGGGTTGCACCTGCTCTGGGGGGTGCCGGCGGTCTTTGCGCCGCGCTGGTTCTTCGACCACTTCCCGGGCCTCGGCCATCGCTGGACTGCCGCCTATCAGCCCTACAACGAGCATCTGATGACCGACGTGGGAGCCGCGTTCACCACGCTGGGCGTGCTGCTTGTGATTGCCGCGGCGCTGGCCGACCGCAAGGTGACGGCCGTGGTGCTAACCGGGCTGATCGTCTTCTCCACGATCCACCTCGGCTATCACGCCCTGCACCACGGCGCCCTAAACGGCAGGGAACTCGCTTACAGCATCACGAGTCTGGCGCTCGGCGTCCTCGCCCCGGTCTTCGCCGTCGTGCTCAACGCAAGAGCAGCTCGGACGGATCGAAACTCGCTGTGAACGGCTCCTCCATCTCGAAACGTTGTCCCGCCAAGGCCAGGACCGTCGGACGATAGGCACCATCGGCCAGTTTGGACAGCACGACCGTGGCAAAATCCCGCTCTACTTCCAGCTCAACGGTCATGTACCACGGAATTCCCAGCTCCGCGCAGCGCATTGGCTTGTCAATACGGTCTCTCCTGCGGCTCTCCGGCGAGACGAACTCGATCGGCAAGACACAATGCTCGGCCGGGACCCAGGCTCCCCGCAGCGGTCCATCGATGATGGTCAATTCAGGCTGAATCCACCGCCCAGCTGTCCCCAGCATGAGGTTGACCGCGGCACAGACAAAGAGTCCAGCCGCCCTCGCACCCGGATGCAGAATAGTGATCAGCTCAGCTTCTCCGAACGAGTTTTGCACGCCCTCGTAAGGCGCCATGTAAAGTCTCCCGTCCCAGCACTCGTACTTTGCTGCGGGCACACCAGGGATCGGGAGATATTTCTCGGCTAGCTCTACAGTCCACATTCCAGCCAGGTCAACAAGTGGGTCGAAGGGTTCCTGGGTCGTCATGTGGTCCGCCTGTCGAGTCACCGTCACTGTCATCGGTCCTCCCCTAGGTCGATACCCATACTCTAACGTGGTCGTCCGGCAGACATCATATACTTAGGCGACACAGAATTCGTTGCCCTCCGGATCGGCCAGCGTGTCCCACTTATGCCCGCCCTGCTCTGCATCCCAGAGCTTGGTGGCCCCGAGGCCAATCAGTCGCGCCACTTCAGCCTCACGGTCTTCGGCCCCGAGATGCAGATCGAGATGCATCCGGTTCTTCGCGGTCTTCGGCTCCGGCACGACCTGGAACAGCATCCGGCCGCGCTCGGGCAGACCATCGGATGCGACCTTGGCCTCCGGATCACGCACCGCCGCGGCTTCCTTAAAGGCCAACCGCCCGTCGATCGTGATGATGTCATCCTCGGTCACGTGACCCTGCTCGATCAGCTGCTTGATCCGGTCGCTGTGGTCCTCGACAGTCCAGCCAAGGGCCTGCGACCAGAAGGCGGCGAGCAGATGCGGGTCGGCACAGTCGATGGCGACCTGATAGTTCACTCTCATGCCCGCACAGTAAATCGGCCCTGTGACAAATCAAGCAGCGATGGCAGACTCTCCGCCATGAGTCCTCGGGTACGCGTGATCATCGGGCTGGTGGCAATCTTCGTCGGCGGCGTGTGGATGTTTCAGGGGTTGAACGTCCTGCCGGGCAGCGTGATGACCGGTGACTCCAAGTGGGTGGTGATCGGACTGGCAGTAGTAGCCGCAGGCCTGGTGCTTTTGCTCAATGGCGTAGGCAAGTCCCGCAAGAAGAAATAGCTGAGATCTCAACCAAAAGGTCCATGTCGATGTTCATGCGAGTGGGGCAACCTACCCGCGTGCGCACGACGATTTATAGAACTCTGGCCGCTTTGATCGCGGCCGCACTGTCCACAGTAGGAGCAGTGCCCGCCCAGGCCGCGGCGGTGGGCTACGTGCGGCTGGCACATCTGTCGCCCGACACCCCCGCGGTTGACGTCTACCTGAGCTCCCAATCAGGAGCGGTCGCGGAGCAGACCTTCCCCGGCGTCGGTTACGGGGTGCTCTCGCAATATCTCAAGCTGCCCGTCGGTGGCTACTCGGTCTCCATGCGGCAAGCTGGAGCGCCGAAGACCACTCCGCCCGTGCTCACCACCCAGGTGAGTGTGACGGCGGGGAGTGCTCAGACCGTGGCAGGTGTCGGCAGGTATGCCGAGCTCGGGCTGCGGATCCTGCGCGACGACCTGACCCTACCCGGCGGCAACAGGGCGAAGGTGCGCATCGTCCAAGCCTCCGTCCAGGTACCGGTTTTGGGTGTCTCGGTTGCCAACGGGCCGAGCATCGCCGAGAACGTCGCCTTCGCCACCACAACCGAGTATCAGCTCGTCAGCCCCGGCAGTTGGCAGCTGCAGATCCGGCCGGCCAGTGGTGGCAACACCACCAATGTCGCGGCTCAGCTGGGCGAGGGCAGCGTCTATTCGCTGCTCGTGCTCGACGCCGGGCAGGGCGCGCTGAAGACCGAGCTGCGCACCGATGCGAGCCGTCAGGGCGGGCTGCCCGGTGGTGGCATCGACACCGGCGGCGGCGGGGCAAGCGGCTCCGGCACCCGCACCTACCTCCTTGTGGGAGCTGCCGCGCTGCTACTCCTGACCGTGGCGGCGATCGTCATCAGGACCCGGCGGAGGCGAAGCACGGTGCTGTGAAAGGAAACTGGAAGATCCGACGTCATCGCGCCGGCGTAAGAGGGCAATACGGCACCCTTGTCGCCGGCGCGCTGGCGTTGGTCTCCATTCTGGTCCTGGCAACTCTGATCAAGAACCCGAGCCCGGCGCAGTGGCTGGCCGGGCTGCCGCCGACCCAGGAGCTCGCCGATCCCGCAGATCCACTCTCCGGCCCACCGACCCGGGTGCGCATCCCGGCAATCGGGGTGGACGCTCCACTCGGTGCGTTGCACATGGGCAAGTCCGGCCAGCTCGCGGCACCTGAAGACTTTCAGCAGCCCGGCTGGTACGAGGAGGGAACCGCGCCCGGCGACATCGGCCCGGCCGTGATCGCGGGCCACCTGGACTCCAAGCAGGGCAAGGCGATCTTCTACCGGCTGCACGAGCTACGTCCTGACGATCTGATACTGGTGCAGCGCGATGGAAAGTGGCTTACTTTTCACGTGGTGTCCACGGGGCGTTTCGCCAAGAACAAGTTTCCCACCGCCGAGGTCTACGGCCCGACCCCGGATCCTCAGCTGCGCCTCGTCACGTGCGGCGGAGGGTTCGATCCGGCACGACGGTCCTATCGCGACAACGTGATCGTCTTCGCGGTCGCAGCGGGTTAGCGGGAACACATGTCAGATGAGCGGTTCGGGTTGGTGGCCGGGCGATATCTGCTGCGGAGCCGGCTCGGCCATGGCGGCATGGGCCGGGTCTGGCTGGCGCGGGACGAGATGCTCGAACGCGACGTGGCCATCAAGGAGGTGGCCCCCCCGACCGAGCTGAGCGCCGAAGAGGGCGAACTGTTGCGGGCGCTCATTCTTCGCGAGGCCAGAGCGGCGGGAAGGATCAACCATCCGCATGTCGTGAAGATCTATGACGTGATCCAGACCGAGCTGTGGCCCTGGCTCGTCATGGAATACATCCCCTCAGTCACCCTGCAGAAGGCGGTCGAGAGCGACGGGGCGATGTCCCCGGTGGAGGTCGCAAAGATCGGCTTGGACGTGCTCGAGGCGCTGACGGCCGCGCACGAGGCCGGGGTGTTGCACCGGGATGTCAAGCCGGACAACGTTTTGCTCTGCGACGACGGCCGGGTGGTGCTCAGCGATTTCGGGTTGGCCACGCTGGACACAGACGGCAAGGTCACCCGCACCGGCCAGCTCGGCACCCCGCAATATGTGGCCCCGGAAAGGGCCCGGCACGGCATCTCGAGCCGTGAGGCGGACATGTGGTCGCTCGGCGCGACCCTCTACGCCGCAGTCGAGGGACGCTCGCCCTACGGCCGCGAGTCGGTGCTGGAGACCTTGAGCGCGCTCGCGATCGACGATCCGGATCCGATGCGGCGGGCTGGGCCGCTAGAGCCGGTGCTGGCCGGATTGTTGCGCCGAGACCCGGCAGAGCGGACCGGCCCGGAGAGACTTGCCGAACAGCTGCGTCAGGTGGTGGCAGGCGACGCCGTCACCCCTTTACCGGTAAGGGAAACGCCGCCGCGGCCGGACCGCATCTCGGCCAAGACGGTCGCCGCGGGCCTCGGCGCTCTCGTCGTCACCGTCGCCGCTGGTCTGGCACTCACCGCGGGCGATCACGTTGTGCCGCGAGGTATCGGGACCGAAACGGCCACGGCGCCCGCGACAGGGCTCGCCGCGTGCGACGCCGTGCCGGCAGTGTCGAACGCGGTGCCGACCGACGTTCCGCCACCGCCCGGCGAGCTGCCCCTGCTGGCTGGTTGGGACTGGTTCATCAACGTCAAGGATTTCCGGACGGGCGTTCCGAAGTCTTGGCGCTACTGGTTCTCCGGCGACACGGTCTGCTTCGGTGACCCCAACAGCACCCGCGTCCTCGCCGTGATCAAGGGAACACCGGCCCTCGAAACGTTACCGGGCTACAGACTCGTTGCGCGCGAAGAGATCTACCGCGCCGAGCCGGAGGTGGAGTGGGAGTTCACGTACGCGGGGCGCGGC
>DPJL01000209.1:5204-15622 GCA_003543035.1 Micromonosporaceae bacterium
GACTTCGATTTCGGGTTGAGCCGCAACCTCTACGGCGTCGTGAAAGCTTCCTTCCGAGGCGGAACGGGCGGAGCCGGGGCGGCCCTGGCCACCCCGGCTCCCAGTTGAGGTCAGGCGTAAACCTCGACCTCGTAGACCCGCGCCGCAGTGTCCGTTGTGGACGTTGGCGCGGTGATATTGAGCCGCACATATCGAGCGCCGGTAGGCGTGATGTTGTGCGTCGTGACGTTCGCGGTGTTGCCGGTTACCGTCACCATCGTCGTCCAGCTGGTGCCGTTGCTGGAGACCTGCAGGGTGAAGTCGCGCGTGTTCCAGCTGCTCGACTCACCCCCGGCTCCAGCGTGCCGCAGTGTGAACGACTGGATGTTGAAGCTGCTGCCCAGGTCGACCTGCCAGAACTTGGTCGCACCGGCCGAGCACCACTTGTCGGAGTTGCCGCCGGTGACCGACCCGTTGACCGCCTTCGCCGGGCCCTCATTGGCGTTACACGAGGAATCCGCGGTGGCGGTCTTGTTAAACGCCACGTTGGTCGGGCCGGTCCCGCCGCCGCCGTACACCTCGAACTCGTCGATGCGAGTGGCGTTGTTGCCGTTGTTGGTGGGGGTGGTGACGTCGAGCCTCACGTACCTCGCCGACACAGCCGAGATCGGGTGATAGGTGCGCGAGGAACGGTTGCCTGACACCGACACCCGGTTCGTCCAGTTGGTGCCGTCCGTGCTCGTGAGGATGTTGAACGCGCCGGTGTTCCAGCCCGTGTTCTCCCCGCCGAGACCGGCGTGCTTGACCACGAAGGACGACACGTTCTGCGATGAACCCAGATCGACCTGCAACTGCTTGGTACCGGCCGCAGTCGAGCACCACTTGCTCGCCGCCGAAAGCACGCCGTCAAACGCCTTCGCCGGGCTTTCGGTCGCGTTGCATGCCGCCACGTTGGACGAGGCCGCCTTGTTCAACGCCAGGTTCGTACCAAGTGCAGGCGCCGCAGGCGGAGGAGTCCAACCGTCTTGGAACGACGGTGGCACATCGCCCGCACCGGTTCCCCACGACGACGGCGAGCCGCCCATCGTGTAGGAAAGCGTTGCCCCGCCACCGATCTGGGAGTAGCGCAGATAGTTCTGCGAGCGCCCGGTGCCGTTGAGGGAGAACGACTGCACATACTGCCCGGAGCCGGTCGAGTTGATCTGAATGTCGCCGGTCGGGCGATCGATCAGGATCGACGAGAACAGCGGCCCGTGCTGAGCCAGCACATCGGCACCCGGAGTCGGCGGATACATGCCCATGGCCGCCCACACATACCAAGCGGAAGTGGCCCCGAGGTCCTCGTTGCCGGGCAGTCCCCCCGCGCCGGTGGTGAAGGACTCGTTCATCACCCGGCGGACCGTTGATGACGTCCCAGCCGGATAGCGGGCGTAGTTGTAGGCCCACGGCACCCCGTGCTCGGGTTCGTTGCCGATGTAGAAGAACGGCCGGGTGAGGCCACCGTTGAGCTCGGTGAAGTGGTGGTCGAGCCGTTGCCGCGCCGTGGCGGGCCCGCCCATCAGGTCGATGAGCGAGGCGAAGTTGTACGTGACCATCCACGTGTACTGGGAGGCGTTGCCCTCGGTGTACCCCGAGTCGCTCGCCGGATCCAATGGCAGAACGTATGTCCCGTCAGTGTTGCGCTTCGTGACATACGACGACTCGGTCGAGAAGACGTTGGCCCACCACTGCGCCCGGGCGATGTAGGTGTTGTAGAGCGAGCTGTTGCCCTGCCGCTGGGCGAATTGGGCCACTGCGAAGTCCGACGCCGAATACTCCAGCGAATCCGACGCGTCCTCGGTGACGTAGTGCCGGGACACGTATCCGCTCTGCCTGCCACGGATGGGGCTGCCTTGCTGGGTACCCCCATTGGATGATGAATTCATCAAAGACAACGCGGAGGCGGTGTCGAAATTGGTGACACCAAAGGCGTTTATCGAGGAAACGATGATCGGCCCGGGGTCGCCGGTCATCACGAAGTGCTCGTTGCTGTTGTGCGACCACTTGGGCAGCAGGCCGCCCTGCTGGCCATCGAGCACCATCGATTGCGCGATGTCGGCCGACTCATTGGGCGCGATGAGGGCTATCAGGGACGCCCAGGAACGGTAGATGTCCCAGCCCGAATAGTTCTGGTAGACCGTTCGCGTCGACGAGTGCACCGCTTGGTCAAAGCCCCGGTATTGGCCGTTGACGTCACTGGCGATGTTCGGGTTCACCAACACGTGATAGAGCGCGGTATAGAACTTCTGCAGGTCTGCCGCCGAGCCTCCGGTGGCTTGAACCCGGTTCAGGAAGCCATTCCATTCGGTGTCGGCGTTGGTGCGAACCGTGTCGAAGGCGAAGCCACTCTGCTCCGCGTTCAGGTTGGCTTGCGCATTCGCAGTGCTGACAAAGGAAATGCCGACCTTCATGTTGACTGTCGAGTTGCCGGTGGTGTCGAAGTTCAGATAGCCGCCCGAGTTGACGCCACTGGTCGATGTCGAGCCGGCCGAAACCGTGCCGCCCAGCCACGTGCCCACAGACGTTGGTGCGCGGTCGAATTGGGCGTAGTAGTAAACCTGATAGGTCTTGGACGATCCGCAGAAACCGCCGCCGGTGAAGGCGCCGCTGACGGTTGATCCACTGATGTTGATGGAGCCACTGCGGTTGGCGGTCGCGCTGCGGGAGGTGTTGATGAGCACCTTCGCGGTCGTGGTGCCCGGGTAGGTCAGCCGCATGATGCCGGTGCGCTTCGTGGCCGAGAGCTCGACCTGAGTGTTGCCATAGGTCGACAGCACCGACTTGTAGTAGCCGGCCTGGGCGACCTCACTGCTCTTGACCTGGGTGGCCTGATAGTTGGTCCATCCCGTGCCGGGTGATGTGCCAATGTTGCCGGTGATCGGCAGGATGCCGATGTCCTCATTGTTGGGGCAGCCCGCACCGTTGAAGTGGGTCAGGCTGAACTCCTGAATCTGGGTGTCGGAGAACCGGTACCCGGATGGTGATGCGGTTGGCGTATCGGGGCTGAATTGCAGCATGCCGAAGGGCGCGACCGGGCCGGGCACGGTGCTACCACCAGCACCCCCGGGCACGGGGTTTGGCGAGTTGCTGTCATCTGTACCGATAAACGGGTTCACATATTGGGTCAGCGGCAGGACGGCAGCCGCGGCGGGAGCGCTCGGTGCGATGACCGAGCCCGTTAGTAAAAGTCCTGATAGGACTAGGGCGAGGGGCTTGCGGGGCATCTCGATCTCCTTCGAGACAACGTTGTCAAACGCGTGGACACAGCCAAGTACTCCGAAGCATCTATGTCAAGGTGTGCCTTCCCAACTGAGTCACGAGTCAGGAATACTGTCCAGGTGAGCGCCCCTATTGCCCCCTCCGACTTGGCGTCGGCCCTACTCCCCTTCGGCGAATCAACCATGTTGCCTGCGGCTGCCTACACCTCGCCTGACGTCCTGGCCTGGGAGCAGCGGCACCTCTTCGCCGGCTCGTGGACCTGTCTGGGCCGCACCGCCGACCTCTCCGCGCGGGCCAATCAGCACGCGCTCACCGTCGGCGACATCGCCGTGGTCGTCACCTTCTCGGAAACCCGGCAGCCCAAGGCCTTCGCGAACACCTGCCGGCATCGCGCCCATGAATTACTTCCGGCGGGTACCAGTTGCGAGCGCCCCGCCATCGTGTGCCCCTACCACGGCTGGTCCTACAGCCTCGACGGTTCGTTGAAGACCGCCCCGCGGATTGGTGCCCTGCCCGCGATCGGTTTGGTGGAGTTGCCCTGCATCGATTGGCACGGCTGGCTTTTCGTCAACGCTCTCGCCAACGGACCTTCGTTTGAAGAGCATCTCGGTACGCTCGACCGGCTCGTGGCGCCCTACGATCCCGGTGCGCTCGTTGTCTTGGCGCAGCACGAATACGAGGTCGCCGCCAACTGGAAGATCCTCGCCGAGAACTATCACGAGTGCTACCACTGCCCGCTGATCCATCCGGAGCTGTGCGCGGTTTCCCCGCCGACGAGCGGCGACAACTGGCACGAGCCGGGCAACTGGGTCGGCGGGTCAATGTTGTTGCGCGACCACGCTTCCACCATGTCCCACGACGGGCAGTCCGATGGCGTGATGCTGGCTGGCGTCGATCCGCGAACAGTGCGTTATCTTGGCCTGTTTCCCAATCTGCTGATCTCGCTGCATCCCGACTATGTGATGACGCATCGCTTTGTGCCGTTGTCGCCTTCACTGACCCGGGTCGAGTGCAGTTGGCTCTTCCACGCATCAGTGGTTGATCCGTCGTACGCGGTCGACTTCTGGGATCTGGTGAACAAGCAGGATTGGGCCGCGTGCGAGTCTGTCCAACGTGGAGTATCCTCGCCGCACTATCGCCCGGGCCCGTTGGCGCCCAATGAAAACGCCGTCTACGACTGGATCCACCTGATCGCCACGGCCTACAGCACCGGTCTACCTGCCGCGGGCGCCGCAGACCTTCCACTCGCCATCCTCTTTGACGAGGGTGAAGACCATGCGGCTGGAGTTGGTCATGCCCAGCACTCTGAATGTGACGCGCGCGGTCACCTCGGCTGACTTGTCGTGTGTCTCGGTGTCGGTGATGTCCCAGTCCACGATGTCGGTCCAGGTGGTCAGGTGCCCGGTCACGTCACCGAACGGCCCCGAACGCCAGCTGTCGCAGACAAGCTCACGAGCCGCGGCGGTGTCGTCCTCCTGAACCGCCTCCAGGTAGTCCGCGACCACGTCGTCCGGATCGGGCGCGCTCCACCATGTGAAGCCCGCGATGACGCAGGCGCAGCAGAACACCGCGAGCACCCCGCCGGCAGCGGCGACGGCCAGCCAGATCTTCTGCCTCTTGGTCATCTGCGAACAAGCACCTCGGTCAACGGCTTGCGGACAATGTCGGGCACCTGGGCGCCCTGCGCAGGATAGCCGACCGGGATCACCACGTATGCCCGCTCCTCCAACGGCCTTTCGCACACCTCGTTCAGGAATCGCATCGGGCTCGGTGTATGCGTCAGGGTCGCCAGGCCCGCCTGATGCAGGGTCGCCAGCAACAGCCCGACCGCGATGCCGACCGATTCCTTGACGTAGTAAGGCCGGGGACGGTGGATCTCGAAGACCACGATGATGACCGGAGCGATCTCGAGGAAGGGCTTATGCCAATCGGTCCCGAGCGGGGCGAGTGCGGCCAGCCATTCGTCGGAGGCGCGGCGGCCATAGAACTCCCGCTCTTCGGCCTCTGCCGCCTCTCGCAGGCGCCGTTTGAGGGCCGGGTCGGTCAACACCACAAACCGCCAAGGCTGCAGGTTGGCCCCGCTGGGCGCGGTGGCGGCGGCACGGATCGCGGCTTCAATCACTTCGGCGGGTACCGGATCCGACGCGAAATCACGCACAGTACGCCGCCGGGCCATGGTGTCGGCGAAGGAGTTCGCCACCTCGACCATGCGCGCCGGGTCCAGTCGCAGGTCAGGGGCCGGTATCGTCCGCATCTGCATGCCGCACAGGCTATCCGTGCCGCGAGGTGCTTCGCGACTGCTCAAATTTTCAGGGATTTGGCGCGCTATCCCTTGGCTATGAGCTGATCCTTCGGGACACGCAGGGTGACGATGTCGTCGGTGACGTCGGCAATGTCGTCGGCGGCCGCATAGCGGTCGGGGCTGAGGAAGCCCTTGCTGTCCACCTTGACGAAGCCAAGGCGAACAAGTCGTTCCGCTGCCTCCTCAGGAACATGGGGTTCTTCGCCGACCACGCTCTTGGCCACCATCTCGGTCAGGCCGATGGTCTCCTGACGCTGGCCTTCCACGGTGATCGCCTCTGGGTCACCCATTCGCACGAGGGCGACCTTTCCGATGTCGGCGCCGGTGCTGTCAACGACAGTCATGCCTTCGGTCACTGCGGCGATGGGCTCGCGCTCGGCGTCGAAGGTGGTCATGGCCATCTCCTCCGGTAGGAGCTGGTTGGGGCAGGTGGCGGGAACGGGGGATTCGGGGTCGGCGATGGCGGCGGTGCCGGGCTCGGTGGCGGCTGCGGCGGCCCTGGTGGACCCGGCGGTTGCGGCGGGACCGGCTCAGGTGCCGGCGGCTGTGGCGCGGGCGGCATGGGCGGCGTCGGCTGTGGCACGGGCGGCGGCGGCGGCGGCACGACAGGTTCGGTCATCATGCTGGGTCTGTACCCGCCATAATCGCTTTCTAACGCTCAGCAGCGCATTCCGATCATAGGCGATAGCCGGTAGGATAGAGCGTATGACTCGAAAGATCAGCATTACGCTGCCCGATGAGGTCGCAGAGCTGCTGGACAAGGAAGAGAACGCTTCTGCCTATATAGCCGAGGCGATTCGGTTGCGGCAAAAGCGCGAGAGTGTGCGGGAGTTCCTGGCGCGGCATGGTTACACGGTGACGGGTGAAGGCATGGACCGCATCGGCAAACGACTGGCGGACAAGAAGCGGCGCGTGGCGGCAAAGGTCGCGGCGGGCGAGCTGTGACCACACCCCAAATAACGGCCATATTGGATAGCAGCGCATTGGTGCGTTACGCGCGGCTCGACGGCCTAGCGGTGGGAGAACTGCTCGGCGAGATTGAGGCTGAAGACGGCGCATCGATGCTGGGTATTCCGGTGAGCAGCTTCCTGGATGCGTACGTAAAGCTGCCTGCCGAGGACCGCTCTCGGCTGGTGGAGCTGGGGACGAGCCCGGATCGCGCCACGGTCATACTTCCTCTGATCGAGGCCGACGCCTTGGAAATCGCTGAGTTACTCGGCAACCACGACCAACAGACCGCGCAATGCATTACCTCGGCGCGGAAACTACTGGCACAGGTGGCAACGTACGAGGGCCGCCGATTCGAACGATCCATGGATGAAGACTTGATCCTCGATCTCATCGAGCCCTAATGCACCACCGTGAAGTAGTGGTTGAAGAAGCGCTGGGGGGAGACGGATTTGGCGACCTCGTGGGGACCATTGACGGCCGGCTCGAACGCGGTTGAACCATCTGGCTGGATTGTGACGAGGCCTTTTTGGTACCCATAAAAGGTTTCAAAGATTGTCGCGGCGGCAAGCGGATCGTGGAAGGTCACCCGATCGCGCTCGGCCAGCCACGGCCCCGAGAAATCGAGTAACAGCCCGGTGAACCGGGCACGGAACTCTTCCGCGGTGAGGAACACCTGCCGGGTCACGTCGAGACCAACCGCCCGCAGATGCGGGAGGGGCGAGGCAAAGACGACCTGTGCCGCCTCAGGATCGTTGCGGATGTTCCACTCCGGCTTGTCCTCCCGCGTGAAATACCGGCCGCCCATGAGCACCAACGACTTCAGCTGCTTCACCACAGCCGGGTCGGCCCGGAACAGCCTGGCGATATTGGTCAGCGGCCCGATCGCCACCAGCGTCACCTCGCCCGGATAGGCAAGGATCGTCTGGCGCAGGAAGTCGACCGCCTCGCCCTGCGGGAAATTCGCATGGTGAGGCCAACGTGCGAGCAGTTTCTCGGCTGATAGCGGCGGTTCCTGAAGCGGCTCACGTTGTAACGGCCGGTCGGCCCCCGGCCGGATCGGGATCTGCCTACCGGCGTGCATGCACAAGGCACTGGCCAGCCTGGCCCGCTCCAGCGACCCGGCGGTGACCGTCGTGATACCGAGCAGCTCGCATTCGGGCTGTGCCAACAGATAGGTCAGGCACACCGCGTCGTCGATGTCGTTGCCGATGTCCGTGTCGAGCAGGACCTTCATGTCAGTCAAAGTTCCAGGTCAGCACCACGTGATCGTCCTCTGTGGACGCTTGGGCGGCTCGATAGGTGGCCATGGCGGCCGGGTTGGTGCGCTCGGTGGCCACCCACATGCCATAACATCCGCGTTCCCGGGCGAGCTCCGCGAGCGCTTTGACCAGCGCCGTGCCGATACCACGCCGCTGATGGTCCTCCGCCACCCCCAGCTCATAGAGGAACATCTCGGTTCCCTTGTCCGGATGGGTCATTTCCACCCCGGTGACCATCCCGACCGGCTTTTCCGCCACGTAGGCGAGCAAAAGATGATGCCCCGCTTCGCCAAGGAAACGCGTCGCCCAGTCGGGCGAGACGGCCTCGTCGAAAAGCGCTTCGGCCACCACATCCTTCACCGTGGTTACTCGCTGGATCTTCACGAATGTCAGGTTAACTGGTTCCTGTGACTCCTCCCCCGCCTAGAGGCGGGGGTTTCCATCCTGGCTCGCCGCCTGGATGAGGGCCAGCCCGGCCCTGAGATGATTGCGTGCGGCGTTGATGTCGGCGTGGTCTTGATGCCCGCAGGCGGTGCACAGGAATTCGGTGCTGTTGCGGGATGCCGCATCTACGTGTCCGCAGTTGTGACACGTTTGGGAGCTGTGCCTGGGGTTCACCGCGACCGTCAGCCGTCCAGCGTTTTCAGCTTTGGCGGCAAGGATTGCGAGGAACTGGCCCCAGCCAGTGTCAAGAATGCTCTTGTTGAGCCCGGCTTTCGCGGCTGCCCTGTTGGGCAGAAACGTGCCGGGTCTTTCGGGGTCAGGTTTCGGTTTCGGGCTGCGGGTCATTCCCGCAATGTTGAGCTGTTCGTGTGCGATGAAGTCGAACCCGCGTACCAGGTTGAGCGCGGTCTTGTGGTGAAAGTCGAGTCGCCGCCGGGAGATCATGCGATGCACTTGGGCGGCACGCCGGGCGGATCGGGTTTTACGGTTCGATCGAGGCGCATGTTTCGGGTACCGGCTGCTGTGCTGGCGTTGTACTGCGGCCAACTGGTCGGCGCTGGTTTTGAGCCAGCGCGGATTTGGTATCAGGGTGCCGTCAGACAGGGCCGCGAACTCGGTCACACCCACGTCGAGCCCGGTATGCCTGCCGGTTGACGGCAGCGGCTGGGTGGGCACGCCGTCGCAGGACAGGACCACATACCAGGCGGTGCCTTCCCGCTTGACCGAGATCGTCTTAACGCGCCCGGTGACGGGCCGGTGCAGGTGGACCCGCACATGCCCAACACCCTGCAAGTAGACGCGGGTCGCCGTAGTGTCCGATGTGGAGTCCCACCGGCAGCCGTCCCCATCGGACGGCCAGACGACGGTGTCGAACCAGCGTGCGCCCTTAAACCTTGGGTAGCCGGGCATCTGGCCAGCCTTCACGCGGCGAAAGAACGCCTGCATCGCCAGATTCAGGCGGCGCAGGGTGGCCTGCTGGGACGAAAACGACCAACGGCCCTGCTCTGGGAGCTCCTTGCGGATGTCTTTCAACTGCGCCGACTGCATCCCATACGAGATCGTGATTGCGCGTTTGCGGTAGGCGTCGCGGCGTTCCTGTAACGCCGCGTTATACAACTCGCGGTGATCAGCCAGCATCCCGGTCAACGCCTGAACCTGCTTTACAGTCGGGCGCAGCCGAAACTTGAAGGACCGCCTCACGTGAGAAACCTTAACGACCAGGTACGACCAAACCAGAAACCCTAGAGCGGGCAATCACCCGCCCCCTAAGAAAAGGAGGTCCCCTGCCCGATGATGATGGAAGGCAACACCTACCTCGTCCAGGAGCACCACGCACGCAGATTGCACTGGGATTTCCGGCTGGAGCGCGACGGAGTGCTCAAGTCGTGGGCTGTGCCCAAAGGCATCCCGTTGGATCCCTCGAAAAATCACCTCGCCGTGCAAACCGAGGACCACCCGTTGGAGTGGGGCGAGTTCGAAGGTGAGATCGCGGAGGGCCAATACGGCGCGGGCAAAGTCATCCTCTGGGATCACGGCACTTACGACACCGAGGAGTGGACCGACCATGAAGTCAAAGTCTTCCTGCACGGCGTGCGGGTTCAGGGTCGGTACGTGTTGATCCACACCGACGGCAAGAACTGGCTCATGCACCGGATGAAGCGACAGTGACCACCGAACCGGTCCGGCGAGCGGTCTCGGCAGCGAAGACAGCAAGATGCGTGTGCAACGACTCCTGTGCGCCCGAGAGCACCCTCGAGTGATCCCCGGTGGCGACCGCACTGACGAACGCATCCATTAGCCCGGCATCGCCTCCGCCGTGGCCGCCTTCGGTATTCGTTTCGATCGTGCGCCGCGACTTGCTAAGGAAGTCGTAGAGGTGAATCAGGCGGCCATCGCCTTCTATTTCGCCACGGGTGCCGAAGATCCGGGTCCGGCGGTGACCGCCTTCGTTGAATCCTGTCATGGTGAAGCTGCCGGTGCTGCCACCCTCGAACTCCATCGCCACCACCTGATGGTCCACCACGTCGTTGTCGCAGGCGTAAACGCAGCGCCCATAGGGGCCGTCGCGTAGGGCTTTGGTCACCGCGTCGTCGGTGAACTCCTCCACCACGACGTCGAGTGGCCAGCTATGGTGGCCCCCGTGCAACTGTCCAAAGTAGAACCTCTTCGCGGAATAGGAGCAATCCGCTTCCACCGAACAGTCGAGGCACCGATCTGCCGCACCG
>DPJL01000208.1 GCA_003543035.1 Micromonosporaceae bacterium
CTTATCTCAAGGCACATCCGGGCGTGCGCGATGTCGTGGTTTCCGGCGGCGACGTGGCCAACGTGCCGTGGAAGAACCTCGAGTCCTATCTGATGCGCCTGCTCGACATCGACACCATCCGCGACATTCGCTTGGCTACCAAGGCTTTGATGGGCTTGCCGCAGCACTGGCTACAGCCCGACGTGGTCGAGGGCCTCGAGCGGGTCGCCCGCACGGCGAGAAGGCGCGGCGTCAACCTCGCCATCCACACCCACGTGAACCACGCCCAGTCGTTGACCCCGCTGGTCGCCCGCGCCGCGCAGACCGCCCTCGAGGTCGGCGTGCGCGATGTTCGCAACCAGGGCGTCCTCATGCGAGGCATCAACGCGACCGCGGCCGATCTGCTGGACCTCTGCTTCGCGCTCCAGGGCGAGGCGGGCATCCTCCCGTACTACTTCTACGCCTGCGACATGATCCCCAACGCCGAGCACTGGCGGGTGCCGATCTGGCAGGCCCAGCAGCTCCAGCACGACATCATGGGGTACCTGCCGGGCTACGCCACCCCGCGGATCGTCTGTGACGTGCCGTTCGTGGGCAAGCGATGGGTGCACATGGTCACCGAGTACGACCGCGAGCACGGCATCTCGTACTGGACGAAGAACTACCGCACCTCGATCGAGGCGGCCGACGTCGAGGCGTTGACGAGGCGGTACCCGTACTACGACCCGATCGACACCTTGCCCGAGTCGGGGCGTACCTGGTGGGCCAAGCAGGCCGAGGTCGTCGCTAGCTGAGGGGTTGTGGTTTTGGTCTGAGGATTCGTTGGATTCCGGAGATTGGGTCACATCCCGTAAGGCATCCTAGGAAGCCAGGATGAAGACTCGGACCAACCCGATCGTGGTCTCCTACCGTCGTGATGGCGACTCTCTAGTCTCATGAGATCTGTCAGGGTTTGTGTCCCGACACATGTGTCACCTCTCAGGTATCGGGCCGTGGTTGGTCTGTGCTGCCCGGTGTGGCATTTCGTGAGTACGTCATGAGGTTGTTGGACGCCCAGTTGGCCGCCGGGGTGAGGCTGAACGCGGCCGAGTTTGCGCGCGAGCACGGGGTGTCGGTGCGAACGGTGTACCGGCATCGGGCGCGGGTGCGGGCCGAGGGCGAGTGGCGGCCGCGGTCGCGTCGGCCGGGCACGAGCCCGACTGCCACGCCGGCGGACCTGGCGGCGTGGATCCTCAAGCTGCGCGACGATCTCGGCGTCGACAACGGAGCCGACCATATCCGCGACGTGCTGGTCGAGATTCACGCCCGCACCGGCCCGGCGTGGATGGTGCCGGCCCGCTCGACGATCAACCGGGTGCTGGCCCGCCACGGCAAGCTGGTGCGCAATCCGAAGAAGCGGCCACGCAGCTCGTGGCGGCGCTTCAGCTACGCGCGACCACGCGACTGCTACCAGCAAGACGGCACCGAGGTTGCGCTGGCCGGTGGGCAGAAGGCGGTCGTCTTCGATGTGCTCGACGACTGCACCCGCTACCTGGTGGCGTGCCGGGCACATCCCGCCGAGACGGCGGAGGGGGCGATCGACGCGGCCGAACACGCCGTGGACGAGATGGGCGCCCCGGGCCTGTGGCTCACCGACAACGGCACCGCGTTCACCAGTCGGCGCACCCATCCAGACAACGGGATCTCCACCTTCACCCGCAAGGTGCTGGGCTGGAGCACCCGGCTGATCCACTCCAGCCCGTACCACCCGCAGACCTGCGGCAAGGTCGAACGCCACCACCAGACGCTCAAGAAGTGGCTGCGCAGCCAGCCCAAGCCGGCCACGATCGAGGAGCTGCAACGGCTCCTGGACGCATACCGCGAGTACTACAACAACCGCCGCCACAGCGCGCTGCCCCGCCGGATGACCCCCGCACAGGCCTGGGTGGCCGCCGAGAGCCTCGGCGGCCCGACCAGCCCACCCCGGCAGGTCGACGCCACCCTGCACCGCTGCCAGGTACACCGCAACGGCCACATCGCGGTGGGCAGCCACCGCATGAGCGTCGGGAGGGCCAACGCCGCCGCCACCGTCACCGTGATCCGCGACGGCGACCGCGCCACCGTCTACGACACCGACGGCAACCCCCTTGGCCACGCCTACCTCGACCCAGCCAAGCGCTACGTCACCTTCACCAGGAAAGAACCGGTCAGCACCACCTGAGCAACCCCAAAGCATTACATCGAAATCCTAAGTAGAGAGAACGCTCTGAGGTGACACGTGTCCCGGGACATCCCCTTGACAGATGTCCCGGGACATGACAGTCGCGGTAGCGACGGTTGCGTACCACGATCGGTTTGCTACAGAGCCAGAACGCGGTCCAGGAAGTCCCGATATCCGCGCATGGCCACCCGCATCGCCTCCGTGTCTGGGGACTTGCTGTGCTCCCGCGGGTCCAGGTCGACCTCGGCGAGCAGCGAGTCGGCCAGCGAGTGCACTGCCTTGGACACCAGCTCGTGCGCCTTCGCCACGGCCGCCTTGCTGTGCAACCGCGCGATACGCATCCGCATCTCCCGCTCGTCGGCGGTCTCGTCGGCGCTCATTGGTCTCGCTCTTCCGAAATGAGTGGGTATTCCAACGCATTCGCCCGCTCGAGCGCGGATTTCAGGACCGGCTGATTCGTGGTCACCCGTTGTGCATACGCCTCCGCTTCTCGGTACCACTGGAGGGCGTTCTCTTCGGCCTCGTCAGCGGATGTGGCGTCGACAAAGTCACACCACCGAAGGAACTTGCCCGGCGAGAACACCCGATGTTCGGCTGCCTCGTGCTGTCCCTCGATAACGCCGGCGACCAACAATTCCTTGGTCTCGGGATGCACGAGTCCGACTACAGTAAATGTCCGGATCTGAGCCGCGCGGTGTTGCTTCTTGCGGATCACAACGCCTCCGTTTCAGAGTGATCTGATCAAATTCCACTAGGCACGTGCGGGACGTGCCCGGCGGGAAACGATCAGACAATCGTCAAGTTCGCCCAATTGACGTCGACCACGGGCCGCGCGTCGGCAACCCATTTCGCATAGGCGGCCTGAAGAGTGGCGTGCTCACGCTGGCGAGTAGCCAGGTAGTAGTTCGCGAAGTCGACACTCGAACCCTGGTAGTCCCGGCCGGCATCCTGCCGCCCCCACATGTAGGCCATGGCCTGCAAGCGCACCCGGTTAACATCGTCTGCCGCCATGTCCGCCCCTCTCGCCGTGCCTGTAATCACTGCACCTAACTTATCGGACTACAGGTTCATGTAGTCAAGATAATATAGTGTGATCCAGATCATAGGCCGATTAGTTGCACTACATGTTCATGTAGTTCAATACTGGGGGCTGTAAGGCCACATGACAAGGCAGAGGGAGCAACTACAGTGGCACATGAACTAGAGAAACTGGCCGATGGCCGTACCGCTTTCGCTTCTGCCCGGGTGCCCGGGTGGCACCGATTGGGCTATGTCGCCGATGATTTGATGGATGCGGCGACCATGCTCGACAAGAGTGAGCTCGGGGGCTGGAATGTCCGCAAGTCCATCGGGATCGCTGCTGTGGTGTCGTCCGGTCGGTGTCTGGAGTGCAAGAGGGCTGTTGGTGCCAAGCACACCCAGAAGTGCACCGTGCCCGGTGAGGATGACCGGGGGAGCACCGATCTCGTGGTGACCGATCTGGACACTGCCGTGCCGATGGAGGTACCGGGGTGGTACTCGACCCTTCGGACCGTGCCTGTGTCCGGTGAGGTTCAGGTGTTGGGTGTGGTGGGTGAGGACTACACCCCGGTACAGAATGAGGAGCTTGCCGAGTTCCTGACTTCGATCACGGAAGTGTCGGGGGCCGTGTTCGAGACTGCCGGATCGCTCCGGGGTGGCGAGGACGTGTTCATGACCCTCAAGCTCCCGGATGGGGTCAAGGTCGGTGGGGTTGATGATGTTGACCTCTACCTCGCTGGTCTGAACAGCCACACTGGCCGCAAGAAACTTCAGGTGATCACGACCCCGGTTCGGGTGGTGTGTGCCAACACCGAGCGGGCCGCGCTCGGCAACCACCGCAGCAACTACACCTTCCGGCACACCCCTGGGATCTCCGGCCGGATCGCTGAGGCCCGCGAGGCTCTCAAGATCACTTTCGACTGGGCCAAGGTGTTCAAGGTCGAGGCGGAGTCGATGATCACAACCAAGATGAGCAATGATCAGTTCGGTGAGTTGATCAAGGCTGTGTGGCCGGAGAAGTTTGTCGGGCCGACGGCCGAGTGGAGGTCTCCCGAGACCTCCCAGTGGGAGACGCTTGAGGGCCTGTTCAAGTCGGCTAATACTCAGGAGAACATTCGGGGTACCGTGTGGGCCGGGTATCAGTCCGTTGTGGAGTATCTGGACTGGCAGATTCCGGTTACCGGGGTTGAGGACCAGGAGACTGCCAACCGGGTGAGGTCTACCCGGTCGTTCTCCGGGACGTACGACCCGCTCAAGATCGATACCTTCAAGATCTGTCGGGATCTCGTCGCTGCCAAGTGACCTCATCTATCCGGCCGTACCCCTCTGCTGTTGGCAGGGGGGTACTGGCATGTCTGCCCCCGGGAGTTGTGTCCGTGCCGTCCCGTGCTCGACCGAGCTGCACCGTGCCCGGGTGTGGAGGCTCGCGGGTGGCCTGGTCCACCCGCTGTGCCACCCACACCCACCAAGCTCGGGGCAGGCAGGCAGCCCACCCGCAGCAGCAGGCATACCGCACCCCGGGGCACGCGGCCTTCCGTGTCGCCGTGCTCGACCGTGACCCGCACTGCCAGTGCCATGACCTCTACTGCCCGAGACACCAGGACCGACCGTGTGAGCAACCGTCCGCTGTGGCCGATCACTGGCCGTTGACCCGTAGGCAACTGGTCGCCCAAGGGTTCCACCCGGATGATCCGGCCCGTGGTCGGGGGTTGTGTCTGGACTGCCACAACCGGGCAACTCAGCTCAACCCGATCACTCGGGGTGGGGGCTTTCAATGACCACAGTGGACATTCAAGGTCAATGGCCACAGTGGACAGTTGCGAGTTGGTCGGCTGGCTGCAGGGGCGAGGGCCAGGGGGTTACCCCTCCCCCGGGGTGGTCGCCCGAGTGCCAAGCAGGCAGGCCGGTGTGCCGACAAGTTTCCGGACCGACCCTATGCGCGGAGGGGGTGAGGCTCGGTGGCCATCAACCCGGCGGTTGATCAGACTGCGCCGATCGTGATCCCCGGTGCCATGCGGTCGGTCGAGGTTCGCGCTCGGCTCGTCGCCGCCGAGGAGCCGGTGCTGCTGGCGTTCAGTCGGGGCAAGGACAGCTTGGCCACATGGTTGGCGCTGCGCGAGGCCGAGGCGCGGTGCGGCCGTTTCACCTGTATCTGGTGCCGGGGTTGGAGTTCGTTGAGGAGTCGCTTGCGGAGTACGAGCGGTTCTTCGGGTGCGCGATCCCGCAGCTTCCGCACCCTTCGCTGTACCGCTGGTTGAACGCGCTGGTGTTCC
>DPJL01000207.1 GCA_003543035.1 Micromonosporaceae bacterium
GTCGCTCCCACGGGTTGGTAGTCGGCAGGGCGGAATCTCTTGAGACGCAAGCGGAAAGTGGTGGCGAAGCCGGGCCAGAGGGTGGAGTTGCGTCCGGTGGAGTCCAAGTACCAGCTCTGGCACCCGCCGGTGGCCCAGACCGTGCCGGCCATCTTCCGGTCGACCTTGGCGCTGTCCCGTTGCTGTGCCTCGGGTGTCGGCTCGATGGCGGGCAACCCCTTGCTCCGCATGTATTCCAGCGCTTTGAAGACCTGCTTGAGCTGGCTCTCCATCATGAGCACCACGGACGTGTGACCGAGGCCGGTGTTGGGGCCCAGCAGGAAGAACAGATTAGGGAAACCGGCCACCATGGTGCCCAGATAGGCGCGCATCGTCGGGGTCCACGCTTCAGCCAGTGTGCGGCCATCCCTGCCCCGGATGTGGTGCATGACCGGCATGTCGGTGACGTGGAATCCGGTACCCAGAATGATGGTGTCGACGGGATGCTCAACACCGTCGGCGGTGACGACTCCCTTCGGCCGGATCTCGCTGATCGCCGACGTGATGACGGAGACGTTCGGCTTCGTCAGCGACGGCCAATAGTCGTTGGAGAGCAACACCCGCTTGCAGCCGAAGACGTAGTCGGGCCGCAACTTGGCGCGTAGCACCGGATCTTTGACCTGACGGCGCAAATTGTGCTCGGCCAGCCGTTGCGCCAGCTTGTTGATCCTGGGGTGGAAGAAGCCGACGCCTTGCGACTCGCGTAGCCAGTAGAGAATCGTGCGCATGAGTCGTTGCGCCCCCGGGACACGGCGATAGATCGCGTGTTCCACCTTGGTGATCCGGCGTGACCGGCGCGGGAAGACCCATGCCGGAGTTCGTTGGAAGAGCTGAAGTTTCGAGACGACGGGCTGGATCTCGGGCACGAACTGGATTGCCGACGCGCCGGTACCGATCACAGCCACCTCGCGGTCGGCTAGGTCGACATCATGACGCCAGCGTGCGGAGTGGAAGACGTTGCCGGCAAAGCTTTCCAAGCCGGGGATGTCGGGGAGGGAGGGCTCGCTGAGGGGACCTGTCGCACCGATGAGCACCCTTGCCCGGTACACCCCTTGGGAGGTTGTCAGAATCCATCGCTGAGCCACATCATCCCAGGCGGCGTCCTCGACCGCGTGGCTCAGCCGAACCTGCGGCCTTACGCCATAACGGGTTACGCAGCCGAGCAGGTAGTCCCAGATCTCGTTCTGGCCGGAAAAGGTGTCCGTCCACTGTGGATTGAGCTCGAATGAATAGGAGTAGAGATGCGAGGGAACGTCGCAGGCGCAGCCCGGATAGGTGTTGTCGCGCCAGGTGCCGCCGATCTCGTCCGCCTTCTCGAAGACGAGGAAGTCGGTGAAACCCTTCTGCCGTAAGCGGATGGCGGCACCCAGGCCGCCGAAACCGGCTCCGATGATGGCCACGTCGGTGTCGGTCATACTCTCGCTCCTCTCACCAGAACTCCACCCCAGGGATCGATCTCTGTCAGTCGCACCGGCACTCCATTCAAGGTTGCCTCTCGCAGCCCCGCCCGGACAAGAGCCGCGATTTCGGGGCGAGGCTCAATCCGGCCGCTCCAGTGATAGCGCCCGTCAACGGGCTCAAGCCGCCCACTTATCACGGCCTCGACCTCAAAGGCGCCCCGCGCTGTCTCAAGTAACACGGCTGGCCAACCCTCCCGGGATGTCGGCGGAAGCCTTCACACCCGCGATTCCGTGCCATAGCAACGTCGTCAGGTAGTCGGTAAGCGCCTCGCGCCCCAGTGGCCGGTTGCGCTTCATCCACCAATCGCCGACCGCTTGCACGAGGCCGACAATGCCGATCGCCCATGGTTCAGCCGGGCCGGCATCAAGACCCAAGGCGCGCAACCGATCGCCGATCACTCGGGCCAGTTCACTTGCGACAGTCTGCGAAGCACCATTGATCAGGTGATGCACGCCCGGGACATCGGCCCGCATGATGAAGCGGTAGAGCTGTTCCTGCTGCTCGATGGCCCCTAGGTAGGCGTCGATCGTCGCCGCGATCACCTCCCTCTCCTCGCGCACCTGCGCGACAGCGGGCATCACGACGGCGCTGACCTGCCCGGCCAGGTGCTCCCCGACCGCCAGCCACAGCTGGGTCTTGTCGGCAAAGTACCTATACAGCACGGGTTTGGTGATCCCGGCCGTCTTGGCGACCTGGTCCATGTCGACCCCGTGTCCATATCGGACCGCCGCCTCGATCGCCGCGTGGATTAGCTCCACCCGGCGTTGCTCGCGGTGCTCCGCCCATCTCGCTTTTCTGGCATTGACTTGCACGTTACTTTTCGTAACAGTTAACGGAGGTAACGTCAACGGTTGATTTTTGGGGATGCCATGACCTCTCGGGAGCAGACCGCCACGCGCCTCTTGGACTTGTCGCTGCGCAACCAGTACGAACCTGAGATCGACATCGATTGGGAAGCTCCGTTGGACCCCGGCCGGTTCTGGCTTCCGCCGCAGCGCAGCAGTCTTTATGGCACATCGCTATGGGAGGGGCTCAGCCACGAGCAGCGGGTCGAGCTGACCAAGCACGAGGTGGCGAGCGCGGCGAGCGCCGGGTTGTGGTTCGAGACGATCCTGATGGAGATGCTGATCCGGTATTACTACGACGCCGACCCGACCAGCAAGCACGCCCAGTACGCCCTGACCGAGGTTGCCGACGAGTGCCGGCACTCCATCATGTTCGGCCGGCTCATCGAGAAGGCCGGGTGCCCGGTCTATCCCCCGACCAGAGGCGATCGGCTGCTCGGCCGTTTCCTTAAAGCCACCGCTCGCGGGCCGCACATGTACGCGGCGATCCTCATCGCGGAGGAAATCCTGGACTCGTTCCAACGCGAGATCATGGCCGACGAGTCGCTACAACCCTTGATACGTATGGTTTCCCGGATCCATGTCGTGGAAGAGGCGCGGCACATCCATTTCGCGAAGGAGGAGCTGGTCCGCCAGGTTGAAAACGCAGGCCCGATCGGCCTTGCCTACTCGCGCCTGGTGATCGCCCGGGCCGCATACGCAGTGGCAACCAGACTTGTGCACCCGTCGGTCTACAGCGCGGTAGGCATCTCTCCCGCGATAGGCCGCGGCGCGGCGCGCAACAACCCACACTTCCAAGCGACGTTGCGCTGGGCGGCGGGCCGGGTCGCGGCCAACCTCACCGAGCTAGGACTCATTGCGGGACCAACTCGTCATCTCTGGACTCGTGCTGGGCTGATCTGACGTCCGGGACAAGCAACTCGCCAACGCCGCAATCCAGGGTGCGGCAGATGATGTCGAGGTCGGCGAGCTTGATGCTGACCGGGTCGCCGGACCATAAAGCCGACATCTTGCCCACCGAGATCACCAGGCCGTTCATAGCAAGCATGCTTCGAAGGTCGGTGGCTTTCCAGATTCCTCTACGGGCGGCGGCAAGGCGCAGGTTCCAGATCACGTGCCGAAGCATCCGCCCTAAACCGTCCCGCATCAATCCGGAACTGACCCGTACTTTACGTATTTGATCTACCTAACAACTCCCTACGGGAACGCAAACCGAGCTTGCGCAGGGCACGGGCAACGTGTTGCTCGATCGTCCGAGGGGAGAGGAACAGCGCGGCAGCGATCTCCGTGTTGGTCTTTCCAGCGGAAGCGAGCCGGATAACCTCATCCTCACGCGGCGACAACAGCTGGCCATACCCTCGCTTGCGACCACGCCTTGGCGGCTCTACTCCGTGCTGGCGCAACAGACTCCGGCACCTGGCCGCGTCGAATTCCGCACCCAGCTGTTCGAAACCGGCGAGCGCCGACGCCACCTCGCCCGAGCCGTCAACCCCGGCGAGCAGGCGACACCGGCCGACCGACTCGAGCGCCCGCCACGCTTCGTAAGTGCGGGACAACTGAACGAAACGCAGTCTGGCGCGGTAGAAGCTGGAAGCCGCCAACTCGAGCTCTTTGTTGCCCTCCGCAAGCACCGCCTCGCACAGCGCCATCGCCGCATGAGCCGCCGGCGCATCCCGATCGCGGGTCTCCGCGCCGAATTCCCTGATCAGGTCTTCGGCCTCGGCAAGCCGGCCCGCCTTGGCAAAGGCGTCGACAGCCGAGGGCGTCAGCTCGCTGCCCCATACCCAGATCTCCTTGGCCCTGACCAATCCCAGGCCTTGCTCAGCCATCCGGACCGCGGCGCCGACGTCGCCACGCGCCAGTCGCCATCGGGTGAGCAAACCCGCGGAGGTGGCGATCACCGGTGGGCTGGCCTCATTCGGCCGTTTGCCCGCGAGATCCTCCAGCAGCCGAGCCGGGGCCTCGGCTCCGCTTCGGGCGAGCCCGAGGGCACCGGCCACAAAGGACGCTTCCATCGCCATCCGCGGCAGATCCCGCCTGCGAGCCACCGCCTCGGCACGTCTGTCCAATCCGGACCATTGGCCGGTCATCCAATCCAGGATTAGCTCCATGGTTTCGATGCCGACGTCCACATATGCGCCGTGCGAGCTGTCGCCCAACTCGCGAGCCCGTTGAATGAACCGCCGGGCTTGCCGATGGCGGCCCAGCCAGGTCGCCGAGTCACTGACGTTGAGGCAGCCACGCCGCAGCTGCAACTGCTCGCCGGTGGAGTTCGGTGAGGTGAACAACAGCTTGGCCTGCCGCCACCCTCGCGGATCACCGATCGCCAGCAGGGTGCCGATGATGTTCACCTGTACCGCGGTCCACATCGTCGGATCGGTGACCTGATCGGC
>DPJL01000169.1:0-4449 GCA_003543035.1 Micromonosporaceae bacterium
CAGCTGTTCCATGACCCAGACGGTAACTGGTCGGCCTGACCGGGCTTAGAGGAGCTGCTGTTTCTTCGCGAGGCGAAGCCCGGTGGCCCACCGGCACTGCCTCAGGTCAGCGGGCGGGGGCGGCCTTCCCACTTGGTCGACAGCGCGATCATCGTGCGGGTCCGGGCGACCCCGGGGATGTGCGAGAGCGTGACGATCACGTGCTCCAGCTCGTCGATCGACGCCACCCGCACTTTCACCAGGTAGGACTCTTCGCCGGCCATGAAATAGCAGGACTCGACCTCGGTCATCTCGCGCAATGTGTTCAAGATCTTGTCGTTGGCGTTGGCTACGAGTCCGATGATCGCGGTTACTCCCAGTGCAATCGCGTGGGGCTCTACGTCCGCGTGATAGCCGCGGATCACACCAGAAGCCTCCAATTTGGCGACCCGTTCGTGCACAGCTGGGGCAGAAAGTCCAACCTGTCGGGCTAACTCAGCGTACGAAAGGCGGGCGCTTCGGCGGAGCAGGTCGAGCAGGCTGCGATCAATAGCGTCCACAGAATCCGACCCTACCGGGGTTGCCGACCTAGTTCGAAAAGACCCAGTTCGCCGGAGTGGGGCACGAGAAGCCTCATTTCGGTGCAATATACGAGTGAGGTTCGCAATCTTACTCGAGAACTTCACATAGAGGCACAAATTGATGTTTTTGGGACGTCTGGTCCAACCGGTGCTCTAATTGGACCAACAACACGAGGAGGTGAGCGTGGACACGGGAGATCGCCTGCTAACGCCCGGCGAGGTGGCCGCGCTGTTCCGGGTAGACCCTAAGACGGTGACCAGGTGGGCAGCGGCTGGCAGAATCGGCAGCATTCGCACGCCTGGCGGTCACCGCCGGTTCCGGGAGTCCGAGGTAAAGGCCTTGCTCGAAGGAGGCCTCGACTTCGAGGACGAGACCGGCCCGCCCTCGTCGACGGGCATGCCGGGGCGCCAACCCTCCCATTAGGAGGCTAGCCTCGCCGCATGACCACAAACCGGCGCTCGGCTCAGTTGCTCGTGGCTAGCTGCACGGCACTGACCGATGCGATCGGGCGCCACATGCCCGCCGGCCCGTACAGGGACTTTGCCGCCTGGGCCTTTTCGCCGCGCAACCCGCGCCGGCAGGAGTTCCTGCAGGCCACCGGGGTAACACAGCTGATCAATATGAATACGACCCTCCTGAGTGGACTGGTCGACGAGAGCGACTGGCCGGAGCTGCTGCGCTTCGCCAGTCTGATGAACGCCTATCAGGTGCTCGAGGTGATCTCGGACAACCTGGCTTTCGGGCTCGGCAGCACAAGCCTCGACGAAGAAGCCTTGCAGCGGCGCACACTCGTCAGCTCCGTGAACAAGGCGATGATCGAAGCGTTGACCCCAGACCGTCGGATGCCGGCCGTCCTGCTGCTTGCGGGGCAGGCCCGGCACGTCGCCCAATTCGCCTCCGGATTCGATCAAAGTCTCACTGCTACCAAGCACGCGGACATGGCCGAGGAATATGCGCGCTTCCGGGCGGCCGAAGGCCTTGCCGCACCATCGTTGGAGGAGCTCGAGTACGGGGTGTGGCCCGCACTCGTCGCCGGTGTCGAGGTCTGCCGCGAGGTCGTCGACGCGTTGGCCGGGACGGCTACGTCTGGCCTACTGCGGCAAGGGTTGGCCGATCGCTACCGCTCCGTTGATCGCACCCTCTTCGCCGAGCACCTGTCCCGCCTCGAGCTTGCCGCGCTTGGCGCGCAGACGATCCTGGTCGGGCCGACGCTGGCCTACCTAACCGGTGCGTTGCTGGAAAAGGTCGTCCGGCTGCGCGGCTATCCATCGATCGTGCTCAACGGGTCGCTGAGCGAGGTGCTTTCAGACGCAGCACTTCTCGTGCGGTTGCAGAACGATATTGGTACTCGTCTGCTGAGAATGGCTCCAGTGCAACAAGGTACTGTGCTCAACGGGCTGGACGGCTCCGGCAGCGTGTTCGAAGCGCTTGGCAGGGCAGAGGATCCAGCCTTTACGAGGCTGCAGAAGGACATCCGCAACGCGGAGAGCAACGTGGCACTGTGGCACGCTCGCCGGGCAGTCGGCGATGCTGATGCCCGCAAGATGCTTGGCGATAGCCTCGCCTACTTCGCCGGTCTCTACGCGCAGCACAGTGCAAGGCTCACCAACGGTTTGGCCGAGCTTGACGAGCGACTGGCGGATCGGCGAGCCAGCACGATGATCGAGCGGATGGTGCGCTTCCACGAACGCATGTATTCGCACCGGCACACCGAATCAGTTGGCGAGTATGCGATTTAGCCGTCTCAGATGGTGTCGCATGACAAGAGTGAGCACCGGCCCGAGGTAGCGCCACGGGAACTTCGACTCGATCTCGGCTGTGACACTCAGCTCGGTGCCTTTAGCGCCAGGCTGAAACGCATAGCGGCAGACGTAGGGCATCTTTCCGCCGGCCACGATGGTCAGCCGATGCGGCGGATCTGCTTCGGTGACTTCAATGTCAGTGGGCACACTCAACCCCAAAAGCTTTGCCTCCAGGGTGTACCTGGTCCCGACGCCGCCATCACCGGCAAGTCGCTCGGCCCGGCTCACCCCCAGCCACCACTTCGGCTCGTTGCGAAGATCGGTGACAAAGCCGTAGACCTCTTCAATCGGACGATCGATCAATACCGTTACATCGACCGTCGTCATCAGATGAGTGTACTACTGTGATCGTTATGCGCAGACCGTGGATCGTGGGAGTCTCCGGCGCGTCGGGCACCCCCTACGCGGCTTCGGTGCTGCGGGCGCTGGTCGCTTCCGGCGAGCCGGTCGACTTGGTGATCTCGCGGGCGGCCCGGCTGACCATCTTGGACGAGACCGGGATCAGCTTCCGCGACGCGCATTGGGAAAAAGACCTGGCCGCCTTCCTCGGCGAGTCCTTCGCGGACGTGAAGTATTGGCCCGCGGGCGATCTGGCCGCCGGGCCAAGCAGCGGCTCCTATCCGGCCCGCGGCATGATCGTGGTGCCCGCCTCCACGGCCGCGTGCGCCGGAATCGCGCTCGGGCTGTCGAAGGACCTGTTGCAGCGAGCGGCCGAGGTGAACCTGAAGGAGCGGCGGCCGGTAGTGGTCGTGCCCCGCGAGACACCGGTCACCCGCAGCCACCTGCTCCATCTCGTGTCGCTCATCGACGCGGGTGCGACGGTTTTGCCGGCGAGCCCCGGCTTCTACGGCATCGGTGCCGGCGCGACGGCGCAGCAGCTGATCGACTTTGTCGCGGGCAAAGTGCTCGACGCGGTTGGTGTCAAACACGACCTCCTCATCCGCTGGACCGGCTCCCTCGGCGCCTAACCCCTTGGTCGCCGTGATCAGAGACTTTTCCCGGCGTGTCGCCGGTGTGTCGATGTCGTAGCTCCCTGATCACCATGATCAGGGAAGTGCAGCATCGAAAACGGCGCGCTCGCATCGTTTTCGGTGAGCCACATCCCGTGTGCGGTTACCAAGGGGTGGAATCTGACAGTGGAAGGGATGTGGATCAACGAAGGGTGATCAAGGCGCGGAGCTCGGCAAAGGGCATGTGCGTTGGGCCTCCATCTCTGCGTCAGGAAGGCGATGCAGAGATGGAGGCCGGCGAAACGTCAGCGGATGAGCCAGGCGAGCAGGCCGAAGAGGAAGAGGGCGATGCCGACGAAACCGTTGGCGGTGAAGAAGGCCCGGTTCACTTTGGACAGATCGGTGGGCGTCACGATGATGTGCTGATAGGCGAAAGCCCCAGCCGTCAGAGCCAGTCCGATGTACCAGGGCCAGGCCAGGCCGACCCACAGTCCAAAGAGGACGAACAGCACGAAAGTCACGGCGTGCACCACGGTTGAGAGGCGCAATGCGAAAGGGACGCCGTAGCGGGCGGGCACAGAGCGAACGCCAATTGAGCGATCCACGACAGCGTCCTGGCACGCATAGATCAGATCGAACCCGCCGATCCAAAGGCCGACCGCAGCGCCCAGAAGCCAAGCGGGGCCGGAGCCGGCGAAGGTCCCGGTGACGGCGAGCCAAGCCCCGACCGGGCCGACCGCCTGGGCGATGGCGAGGATCGCGTGGGGCCAATCCGTGAAGCGCTTGGCGTACGGGTAAACCACCAACGGGACAACCGCCAGCGGTGCTAGGAAGAAGCAAAGCCAGTTGAGTGCTAGCGCCGCGCCGAAGAAGACCGCGAGCGCAATGAGAGCCCCGATCCAAGCCGTCCGAACAGACACCACGCCGGTGACGAGCTCCCGCTGAGCCGTGCGGGGGTTACGCGCGTCGATGTGGCGATCGATGATTCGGTTGGCCGCCATGGCAAAAGTCCGGGCGCCGACCATCGCGATCGTGATCAGCACGAGGTCCAAAAACGTTGCGCCGGCAATGATTGCGGATAGGTAGGCGAAGGGAAGAGCGAAAACGGAGTGCTCGATGGCGACGAGCCGCAGGAA
>DPJL01000169.1:4479-46007 GCA_003543035.1 Micromonosporaceae bacterium
TGAAGCGCTTGGCGTACGGGTAGACCACCAGCGGCACAACCGCCAGCGGGGCAAGGAAGAAGCACAGCCAGTTGAGGGCCAGCGCCGCACCGAAGAAGACCACGAGCGCAATGAGCGCCCCGATCCAAGCCGTGCGAACGGAAACCGCACCGGTGACAAGCTCCCGCTGAGCCGTGCGGGNNGGGAGCTTGCGGGTCGCGTCAACGCCCGCCTTGCCGCCCCAGAACTGTTGGTACGACGCGTGATCCAGATGATCCACCGGACCCTGGGTGACCACGAGATCGTGCGAATAGTCGACGTTGCCGAAAGCGCGGAAGGCCACCTCGTGCAAATCCTGCGGGTCACAGTCGTCGTCCACGATCACGATCAGCTTGGTGAGGCTGAGCAGGTGCGCGCCCCAGATCGCACTCATGACTTTGGCCGCGTGCTTCGGGTAACGCTTCTTGATCGATACGACCAGGCAGTTGTGAAAGACGCCGGGCTCGGGCATGTGCATGTCGACGATGTCCGGCACGAGCATCTTGATCAGCGGCAGGAAGATCCGCTCGGTGGCGTGCCCGATCGGCCCGTCCTCCTGCGGCGGCTTGCTCGTGATGATCGAGTGGTAGATCGGATCGCGCCGCATCGTCATGCACTCCACGTGCAGCACCGGGAACGGCTCAACCGGTGTGTAGAAACCGGTGTGGTCGCCGAACGGGCCTTCGGGCGCACGCTCGCCAGGCGAGACGTAGCCCTCGAGGATCACCTGGGCATGCGCCGGGACCTGCAACGGGACGGTCAAACAGTCGACCATTTCCACCCGGTCACCGCGCAGGAAGCCCGCGAACAGGTACTCGTCAATGTCGCCTGGTAGTGGGGCACTGGCGGCGTAAGAGACGACCGGGTCGGCGCCGAAGGCGATCGCGACCGGCAACCTCTCACCACGCCGCTCAGCCACCGCGTGATGCGCGGTCGAGTCCTTGTGGATCTGCCAGTGCATCCCGATCGTGTTGTGCGAGTGCTGCTGCAGCCGATAGAGCCCAAGATTGCGCTTGCCCGTCTCGGGATGCTTGGTATGCGTAAGCCCATAGGTGTGGAAGATCCCGCCGTCCTCGGGCCATGTGACGAGGCCGGGCAGCATGTTCAGGTCGACGTCGGCACCCTTGAACACCAGCTCCTGGCAGGGGGCTGACTTCACTTTCTTGGGGGGTACCGATTTCAGCTGCATGATCTTGCCGAGGCCGTCCATCATCCCGCCGAACCCTTGCGGCAGCTCCGGTTTGATCAGGTCACCGATCCGGGCTCCGATCTCGTCCGGGCTTTTCACCCCGAGTGCCATGGCCATCCGCTTGTGGGTGCCGAACAGGTTGATCGCCACCGGCATCTCGCCTCGGGTGGGCTGCTCGAACAGCAGCGCAGGTCCCTTGGCCCGGACCGTACGGGTGACAATCTCGCTGATCTCCAGGGTCGGGTCCACCGCAGCGGTCACGCGATGCAACTCCCCCGCCTTCTCGAGCGCGGCGAGGAACTCTTGCAGGTCCTGGTACGGGAAGCGCGGTCCAGCCATGTGGGCAAGTGTGCCATTGTCGCAACTCCACAGGACTTGCGGCTCTGGGCGAGCTCAAAACAGCAAGTCCTGTGGAGTTGCGGCTCGTTTGACCTTGGGTGAAGCGTCGGATCCCCGCCCTGCTAACGCTCCTTCTCCTGACGAACCTTGCCGGAGCTGCTCCCGGTACCCCCGGAATGCCCTGGTGTAAAGGCGACCAGCCGGCGTCGACCCTCGCGCCGGAAGCACCGCCTTCCTTAAAGTCCCCAAATGCTTGCCGGGCAAAGGTCACCTCGATGCAGCGGGCCAAGGTTGTGCCCGCACCCGGCTATCACCACCTGGGTGCGACAAGCTCGGGCACATGGTCCGGGGTGCTTGCCCGGCTGGAAGTAGTCGACCCGGGGGTGCGATCCAACACCTTTGACTTCCTAGCCACGCGAGTGATGGCCAAAGCCGAAACGCCCGACGGCACCGCGTGGCTCGAAGCGGGCTGGGCCGAGACCGGCTGGGACGGCAACGGCAAGCAGCGCCTCTACACCTACGACACCAACCGCGATTCGTGGGCCTTTTACGACCAGTACGAGGTGAAGCCGGGCCACCGATTCTGGATCTACCTACAGACCGAGCAGGACGGTGCCACCCCGGCCTGGCAGGCGTGGCTGTGGTGGGGCAACGGCTGGCATCTGCTGACCAGTCAGGAGTTGCCGCTCACCGGTCGCGCGAAGATCGAGCAGTACGTGGAAGTCCACACGGACAAGCCTTTTGAAGTGCCGAAGCTGCGCGTGGACAACGTCTCCCTCAAGGACGGCCCGCTCGGGCCGCTGACCTATTGGGACGAGCGCATCGCGACAGCTCCCGGCACCTCAGCCGACGGCTACTGCCTGAACTGGATCACCCGCTACGACAACTGGACCGCGAGCAGCTGCCCTCAGGGAGTGACGCCGCCATAGGAGTGCAGGCCCTCGAAGAAGATGTTGACGCCGAACAGGTTCATCATCATCGTGAGCCAGCCGACGACGGCTATCCATGCCGCGGTTTGCTTCTTGATGCTCGGTGTCGCGCGAGCGTGCAGGTAGCACGCGTAAACGATCCATGAGATGAAGGCCCACGTCTCCTTCGGGTCCCAACCCCAGTACCGGCCCCAAGCCGCCTCGGCCCAGATGGCACCCGCGGCGACAGCGAAGGTCCAGATCGGGAATGCGAAGGCGTGCAGCCGGAACGAAAGCCGCTCAACGGTTTCCGCGTTCGCAAAGAGCCGGCCGTAGGGGTAGAGACCGCCGCGCTTGCCCGCGTCATAGCCGCTGCGAAGCAGGTACATGACCGATGCGGAGAAGCCGACGAGGAAGAGGCCGGAGGCGATGATGGCCGCCCCAACATGCACCACGAACCAGTAGGAGTCGAGCGCCGGGACGAGCGGGCCGACAGGCTTCTGCAACACGAGGCCCGCGATGCCGGTGAGTAGGACCTGCACCAGAGCCACGAAGAGGCCGAGGTGCCGGATCTCGGGCTTCAGCGCCGCAACCGTGAGCCAGACCGCTGTGCCGACGAGCGTGACCGTCAACACGAACTCGTACATGTTGCCCCACGGAAGCCTCTCCGCGGCGAGCGCTCGCGTCACGACAGTTGCCGCGTGTGCCGCAGCGGCCAGCCAGGTGACGATGATCGCGCCCTGCAAGAGGCGCGACGGCCGCGGACTCGCTGGGACTTCCTCGATGATCACAGGCGGCCCACCGGCGCCCACCAACTCCCGCGCGGCGGCCTTGGCCACGTGACTCTGCCGGCCGAACGCATACTCGGCGGAGTGCAGCAGCATGGCCGCCAGGTAAGTCATCACCGTGACGGTGATCAGGATGTTGTCTGAGAGCGCGGCCACTGGGTCACCTTCTTAAATTCGTCCGAGAACCCGGGATAGTCGGTGCGGGGCAGGCCTCCCGCTTCGGCTGTGCCGCTCGGGTGAAGGCGCAGCCACACCCTACGCCGCTTGCCATAAAGCGATAGCGGCAGCCCGACCAGGAGCAACGCCACTCCGGCCAGCACGATCGGCTGACCTGGATCGTGCCTGATGGAAATCGTGATCCATTGGCGGGTACCAAGAAATTCCAGCTTGCTGCCATCGTCAAGCGTCCACACATCGCCCTTGCGCAACATCTTCGCGTCGCCTAGACGGGTGAGCCGATCTTTGTTCAGCGAATACACCGAGCCGGTGATGCCCACGTCGAGCCCAAGATCGCCCTGGTATGCCATGAGCACGAGCGCGGGATCCTGCTCCGACGGATGCGCAGAGCGGCCCATTTTCGCCGTCGGCAGGTACAGGCCTTCGAAGCCCATCTGTTTGGCTTTGTCACTGCCATTGGCGTCGGGGAAGGCTGCCACGCCCTCGCTGGTATGCATCGAGTCGGTGGGAAGGAACGGGCTCACCGTCGTTTGCGTGCGCCCCTTGGCATCCGTGTAGCGCAGCACCGGCGCGTACCCGTGGCCCAACAGATACACGTTGGCGCCGTCGAGCCGCAGCGGATGGTTGACACCGAACTTCTGGTCGCCGTTTACCGTGGCCTCATACGAGACCGGCATTCCATCGTCCAAAAAGGACGCTTTGAAATCGGTCAGCTCCAAGCAGAATGGCGGCAGATCCGCCGGGTCCACATATGGCCCGAGCCCGAACTCGTCGTACTGCTGAAGGGTGTTGCAGAAAGCCTGATCCGAGCCGTGCACAAGCAAACGGTTGGCGTGCCAGCCCCATTGGGCCCCGGCGGCCACCCCGATCAGGGTCACCAGCAGGGCCGAGTGGAAGAGCAGGTTGCCCGTTTCCTTGAGATAGCCCTTTTCCGCGGAGATGGTGACAGTCCCATCCGGATGCTCCGTCCTGACTTTGCGCCAGCCCCGGAAATCGAGCTCGGGATGACTCTCGAAGGTCGTGTGCTCAGGCAGCCGCTCGAAGCGGGCCGGGGCCGGCGGTGGCGGCATAAGCAAAGCGCGTACGTGATCGCGCAAACGCGGCACCACGCAGCCGACTAGCGAGGTGAAGAGCAGAAGATAGATCGCGGAAAACCAAGGCGAGGCAAACACATCGAAGGCCCACAGGCGTTCCAACACCGGCGCCAGCTTGGGATTCTCCCGGTAATAGCCCGCCACATCTTCCACGCTCACCGAACGCTGCGGCAGCACCGAACCCGGAATCGCTGCCACCGCAAGCAAAAACAGCAAGATGAGCGCGGTGCGCATACTCGTCAGCTGCCGCCAACTGTTGCGCAGAAAGCCCTTCGCACCAATCCCTTTGGGGGGTGCGGACTCGCGCTCACGTGTCTGCGGAGGCGCGCTCATATGCTCACGCTGCCGACGCCGACAGTGACCCGCAGCCACGTCACGAAGTCGGCCCACGCGCCAGTGACGAGCGCGAGCCCGACCAGGATCAGCATGACGCCGCCGATCCTGGTGACCCAGCGCGAATTCCGCCGGATCGCCTTGACCACACCGGCCAGCCGCCGCATCCCCAAACCAAAGATCAAGAACGGCAGACCGATGCCTACGCAGTACCCCAGAGCCAGCACCACGGCGCGAGAGGTGTTCCCGCCCACACCTGCCAGGCCGACGACCGCGGCGAGGGTCGGCGAGAGACACGGCACCCAACTTAAAGCGAAGACCGCGCCGAAGACGGGCGCTCCCAGCAGACCGGCGTCGGGCAGCCGGCGGACCCGGAACTCGTTCTGCAGCCCCGGAATCAGCCCGAGAAAGCCGATGCCCAGCACGATGATCAGCACCCCGATCACCGTCTGCACTACGCGATCATGGCGCACCAGAGTCCGGCCGATCTCGGCCGCCACCACGCTGACCGTGACGAAGACCGCGGCGAACCCGGCTATGAACAGCGCCACTCCGGCGAGTACCCGGCCCTTGCGCGGCGAGTCGAGATCAGCTCCCACCAGACCGGTCACATAAGACAGATAGCCCGGTACCAGGGGAAGCACACACGGCGACAGGAAGCTCACGAGCCCGGCCAGCGCCGCGATCGCCAAAGCCAACGGCAGCGGACCGCCACTGACCACGTCGCTCATCAGCTCTTGCCTTCCGCGGCAACGTCCGTAGTCAGCTGAAGCAGCTCCTGCTCCTGGATCGACTTGCGGACTACGACCGCGATCCGGCCCTGGCTGTCGATGATGAGGGTGGCCGGGATGGTGTTCGGCGGCACCTCTTTGAAGGCCAGGGCCAACTTCCCCGCCGGGTCAAAGATGCTCGGGTAACCCGCCCGCCCGTCATGGAAGGCGAGCGCCTTGTCCTTCTCATCCCGGATGTTGATGCCCACGAATTCGACTCCGGGCATCGCCTTGCGGACAGCCTCCAGATCGTCGGCCTCCACCCGGCACGGCGCACACCAGCTGGCCCAGAAGTTGACGACGACGACCTTGCCCTTCATCGCCGCGAGATCGTAGGAACCGCCCTCAAGCAGCTCGCCCTTCACCTCAGGAGCCTCAACCCGTTGCCCCGGCGCATATTTGACCACTTGACCGGCATCACGCTGCGAGCCGCCGGTGCACCCGGAAAGGGCGATCACGGTAGCCAGACCTAGCGAGAGGAGGCGGGTCATGCGGACCATCATGCCCCGCGGCCAGTCCCGGGTCCCAGGTGGGCGGCGGGCTCGGAGTATGTGATCTCGGTCAACGTCTCGGCGTCGAAGTGAAATGAGGTGAGGCTGGCCAGCGCACACTGGCGGCTGCGCGGGTCATGCCAGAGCCGGCGGCCTTCCAGCCGGCGGCGCAGTGTCCAAATAGGAAGCTGGTGTGAGACCAGGACGGCTTCGTGCCCGTCCGCCGCCACCCTCGCGAAGGCCAGCGCGGCCAGCATCCGGGTGAGGATGCGCTCGTAAGGCTCACCCCAGCTGGGGCGGAACGGATTCCAGATCAGCAGCCAATAGCGAGGGTCCCGCAAGGCGCGCTGCACCTGGGTGCCCTCGAAGATGTTCGCGCTCTCGATCAGGTTGGGATCGGTGTGCACCGGCAACCCGAACTGCTCGGCAATCGGCAGCGCTGTCTCCTGTGCCCGCTCAAGCGGGCTCGCCACGACCCGGGTGATGTCATGATCCGCCAACGAGGTGGCCACCGCCTTGGCCATCTGCTGGCCGAGCCCACTGAGCTGGTAGCCGGGCAACTTGCCATAGAGCAGCTTGGCCGGGTTGTGCACCTCACCGTGGCGCATCAGGTGAACGACGGTCTTCACGCTCTTGCCGCCGCTTTCGCCGCCACGGGCAGAGCTTCGGCCACCCGGCTCAGGGCCTCATCACCGATCGCGGTGCTGACGAACCACGCCTCGAAAGCGCTGGGCGGCAAGTAAACGCCCTGCGAAAGCATGCTGTGAAAGAAAGCCCGGAATGCGGCGACATCCTGCGTCTTGGCGTCTTCGTAATTCAGCACCCGCTTCTCCGTAAAGAAGATCGAGAACATGTTGCCCGCGACGGACAGGCTGTGCGGCACCCCAGCCTCGGCCAGGGCTTTTGTGGCAAGGTCGGCGATGGTCGCCGCGGTGGCATCGAGCTTCGCGTAGGTCGCGTCGTCGGCCAAGCGGAGCGAGGCCACCCCCGCGGCACAGGCCAGCGGATTGCCCGACAGCGTGCCTGCCTGATAGACCGGCCCGGCCGGGGCGAGCCTGGACATGATCTCGGTGCGGCCTCCGAATGCTGCGGCGGGAAGCCCACCTCCCATGACCTTGCCGAAGGTCCAAAGATCGGCGTCGACCGGCTCGAGCCCTTGCCAGCCACTGCGCGAGACGCGGAAGCCGGTCATCACCTCGTCCATGATGAACAGCGCGCCGTGTTGGTGCGCAAGCTCGGCCAGCCCCGCGTTGAAGCGCGGCTGTGGCGCGACGACGCCCATGTTGCCCGCCGCCGCTTCAGTGATGATCGCCGCAACCTGCTCCTCGGCGAGCGCCTTCGCCACAGCGGCAAGATCGTTGTAGGGCAACACAATGGTCTCGCCGGCCGTGGCACCGGTGACCCCGGGCGAATCCGGAATGCCAAGCGTGGCAACGCCTGACCCGGCCGACGCCAGCAAGGCGTCCACGTGCCCGTGATAGCACCCGGCAAACTTTATGATCTTCGGGCGGCCGGTGAACCCCCGGGCGAGCCGGATCGCCGACATCGTCGCCTCGGTGCCGGAGCTGACCAGGCGGACCTGCTCCACCGCCGTCCGGGCGACGATCTCCTCCGCCAACTCCACCTCCCCCGGGGTCGGCGTGCCGAAGCTCGTCCCCTTGGCGGCGGCCTGCTGGATCGCCTCGATCACGGCCGGATGCGCGTGCCCATGGATCAGCGGACCCCAGGAGCAGACCAGATCCACATAGCGGCGGTCGTCGGCGTCGAAGAGCCATGGGCCCTCGCCGCGAACCATGAACCGTGGCGTTCCGCCTACCGACTTGAAGGCGCGGACAGGGGAGTTCACGCCGCCCGGCACGATCGCCGATGCGCGCTCAAACAACGCTTGGGACGCTGGAGCGTCCAACGGGTAACCATCGATCACAATGGCAATATTCTGCCAGAGCTACGGACGTCGATAGGGAGCGACGACCTCCCGCAGCTGAATGGGCGCAGCCTGAACAATGGCTGAACCCCCTCGGGCGAGCATGACATCGCGCAGCGCATTGAGGATGGCGACCAGTTGACGGGCTGGTATGTCACCTGGCAGCGATGCCCAAGCAGGCCCGGCGCCAAGGCTTCCGCGCACCGGGACCGGTGCTCCGGCGGCGTCGGCCAGGGCGTAACAGATCAGGTGGAGCTGACCATCCGGAGCGTTGAGGCGGACGGCGATCTCCCCCGGCCGGAACGGATATCGGCCCCACCACTGTGGCATTTGGTTGGTGAGATGCGAGCGCTGCCCGAGCCGGTTGGCGAGATCGCGGCTGCGATCAAGCACGCTGGCCTCAGAGCCCTCGAACAGGATCGACAACGCCCCGGTCGCGTGCCGCTGACCCGGAACGACCGCACCCATCCTGATGCCGGGTAGATCCAGCTCGATCGCGGCCGAGGCGACATTGGCCGTCTCGATCTCCTCCAGCAGGTCTCCCACGTGCATCGGCTGGCTCACCGGATAGGTCAGCCAGGTTTGGGCCTGCGGCAGCGAATGGGTGCGCATCGTTATCTCGACCACCGCACACGCCGCATTGGGCCAGCCGGGGTAGGCCCAGCGCAGATCGCACACACTGTTGCCCAGCAACGGAACCCGCTCTCCCACCCGGGTCAGGGTGCCATCGGGCAGAACCACCGTCGCGTCGGCGACGTGAGCGGCGGGCGGGCCGAATACATGGGCCAAAGGCCCAGCCTCGCCGACAACCAAGGCACCGCCCACCGTCGCGCTCGGCGATGGAGGGTCGAGCGCGACCCTTGCATTCGATCTCGCCAACTCGTCCTGCAGCACGGCGACCGGCAAGCCCGCGCCCACCGTCACCTCAGCCGAATCCTCGTCGAAACGAAAGCCGGCGAAGCCACTCATGTCGACCACTACATCGATCACCGACGGCAGCTCGAGCCAGCTGAGCTTGCTGCCAGAGCCACGCGGAAGCACCACGAGCTCGCGTTGCTGGGCGGTCGCCATCAGCTCGCAGAGCTCGTCCAGATCGCGCGGCGCGGCCGTATACCGAACCGCGGATCCGTCAATCTGGTGCATCCCAACCTCGCCCATGGAAAGTGCCCGTTAGAACGTATGTTCGACTCGATGAGCCTACCTCGCCGCGTCCCGATTCGGTAGGTAACTTTTAACCATGACTCAGCCCCCGATCGCGAAGCGGATCCCTTACTCGCGCACCCACCACGCAGACACCATCGTCGATGATTATGCGTGGCTGGAGCAAAAGGACGATCCTGAGGTAACCGCCTATCTGACGGCTGAGAACGAGCACACCGAGAAGACCAACGCCCACCTGGCCGGCCTGCGAGAGACGCTCTTCCAGGAGATCAAGAGCCGGACGCAGGAGACCGACCTGTCGGTCCCCGTCCGCAAGGGCGGCTACTGGTACTACACGCGCACGCAAGAGGGTAAGCAGTACAGCATCTATTGCCGCCGCCTGGTTCTCGAGGGCGAGACCTCTCCGCCGATCCCGGTTGACGGTGCCCCGCTGGCCGGGGAAGAGATCCTGATCGACGGCAACAAGCTGGCCGAGGGACACGAGTTCTTCGCCCTCGGCGCCTACGAGATCAGCCCGGACGGCAAGCTGCTCGCCTACTCGACCGACTTCTCCGGCGACGAGCGTTTTACCTTGCGGTTCAAGGATTTGACCACCGGCGAGCTGCTGCCGGACGAGATCGCCGACACCTTCTACGGCGCAGCCTGGGCCGTTGACAACTCCACGGTCTTCTACCTGAAGGTGGACGAAGCCTGGCGCCCGCACAAGATTTGGCGCCACTCGCTCGGTTCGACAAGTCCGGACGAGCTGGTCTACGAGGAGACCGACGAGCGCTTCTGGATCGGCATCGACCTGACCCGCTCCGAGCAGTTCATCATCATCGACATCCACAGCAAGCTCACCTCCGAGATCCGGCTCATCCCGGCTGACCAGCCGTTCGCCGAGCCGATCGTCTTCGGGCACGGGCGGCGGCAGGGCATCGAGGTCAACGTGGACCACCAGGGCGACCGATTCCTGGTGCTGCACAACGAAAACGCGTCCAACTTCGTGCTCGGCTGGACCCCGGTGTCGGACACCACCCAATTCCACACCCTCATCGAGCAGCGGGAAGACACCCGGCTGGATTCGGTTGACGCCTTTGACAACCTGTTCGTGGTTCACTTCCGCAAGGACGGCTTGACCGGGCTCCGGGTGGTCCCGTCCACCGGCGAGCCCTATGACATCTCCTTCCCCGATCCGATCTATACGGTCGGCTTGGAGAGCAACCCCGACTACAAGGTGAGCCAGCTGCGACTTGGGTACACGTCGCTGGTCACGCCAGAGTCGATCTATGACTACGATCTGGAGGCTCGGGCGCTCCTGCTACGCCGGCAGAAGCCCGTGCTTCCGGGGCCGGACGGCAAGGCCTTCGACTCGGCCGAATACGAGCAGCATCGGGTCTGGGCGACGGCTGATGACGGTACTCAGGTGCCAATCTCCTTGGTATGTAAGGTCGGCACTCCTCGCGACGGCTCGGCGCCGTGTGTCCTATATGGATACGGCTCCTACGAGGCGAGCATGGATCCCTGGTTCTCGATCCCGCGGCTGTCCCTGCTCAATCGTGGTGGCATCTTCGCTGTCGCGCACATTCGTGGCGGTGGCGAGCTCGGGCGGCGCTGGTACGAGGAAGGCAAGCTGCTCAACAAGCGCAACACCTTCACCGACTTCAACGCCTGCGCCCGGGACCTGGTCAAGACCGGCTGGACCAGCGCGAACAAGCTCGTCGCACGTGGTGGCTCGGCCGGTGGCCTGCTGATGGGCGCGATTGCCAATCTTGCCCCCGATGCCTACGCCGCGATCGTGGCTCAGGTGCCTTTCGTCGACCCGCTGACTTCGATCCTCGACCCGTCGCTGCCGTTGACCGTCACCGAATGGGAAGAGTGGGGTAACCCGCTGGAGTCACCTGAGGTCTACGCGTACATGAAGGGCTACTCGCCGTACGAGAACGTGGCCAACATCGACTATCCCGCAATCCTTGCGGTCACGAGTCTGAACGACACCCGGGTCCGTTACTGCGAGCCGGCCAAGTGGATCGCGCGGCTGCGAGCCGTTGCGCCGCAAGGAACTTTCCTACTCAAGACCGAGATGGGCGCCGGCCACGCCGGCCCTTCGGGCAGATACGACGCGTGGAAGGAAGAGGCGTTCATGTCGGCCTGGATCCTGGACCGGGTGGGCCTCGCGTAACGACCGGATTGCCCGACTGTCGAGATTGCACATACCTCACTACAGTGTGTCCGGCAATGCTGGACCCGCATTGCCGGACACATTGGGTGATCGCCTTTCGTGGCGGTCGGGAGGACTCCGGACACATGTCACGAAAGACCGGTTTCGGTGCGCGATTTCGGTACTGGTTCGACAACACCATGTCCCGTGGAACAGTCGGACTGATCGGCTGGCTCGCCTTTGCCTCATTCCTGCTGCTCGCCGTGGTCACCACCGCGCTTAAGCTGGTAACCCCGAGCAAGGACCGGCAAAATCCGGTTCTTCTGTTGTGGCAGACCTTTATCAGCACCTTCAGTCTGTCCGCTCCGGACCAAGGCCGTTGGCAGGAGCTGGCGTTATGGTTCGTGCTCGCTCTGGGTGGCATCTTCATCGTCAGTGCCCTGGTTGGATTGCTGACTAGCGGTATCCACCGGCGCCTCGAACAGTTGCGCAAAGGCCGCTCGCAGGTCCTGGAAAAGAGCCACACCGTTATCCTGGGCTGGTCGGATCAGATTTACACGGTGATCTCTGAATTGGTTGAGGCCAACCAAAGTCGGGGCAAGGCGGCCATCGCCATCCTTGCCGACGTCGACAAAGTGGTGATGGAGGACACGGTCCGGCATCGCTTGCCCGACACCGGAAAGACCCGCCTGATCTTCCGTACCGGCAGCCCGCTCGATCTCACCGACCTTGAGATGGTCAACCTCAATGAGGCTCGGTCGATCATCGTGCTCTCACCGGACAAGTCTTCCGTCGAAGACGCCGATGCCTTCGTGCTCAAGACTTTGCTGGCTATCAACAAGGGCCCGGCCTTCCGTGGTCGCCCGCATCATGTCGTGGCTTCCGTGCGTGACAGTCGAAACCGCCCGGTGGCGAAGCTCGCCGGTGGCGACGCAGTCGTGATCGACGGGGACGACATCAGCGCCCGCCTCATCGTGCAGACCGCCCGTCAGTCCAAGTTGTCCGTCGTATACACAGATCTGTTTGACTTCGGCGGCGACGAGATCTACATGATCAGCGAGCCGAGCCTGGTGGGTAAGCAATTCGGCCACGCTCTGCAGGCTTACCGCAAAACGTGCCCGATCGGGTTGCTCACCGCTGACGGGAAGACCACCCTCAACCCGCCGATGGAGACGATCATCGGTGCGGGCGACAAACTCGTTGTGCTGGCTGAAGATGACTCGAAAATCAAGCTGGCCACGCGCACGTTCCCGATCGACGATTCCGCGATCCTGCACGGTGTCAGAGGCCCGGCCGCCCCCGAGAGCAGCTTGGTCCTCGGCTGGAATGCGCGAGCCACCCGCATCATCGAGCAGCTCGACAGCTACGTCGCCGATGGGTCCACAGTGGACGTTGTCACCGACCGCCCCGACGCCGACATGTTGGCTTCCACGCTTTCGCAACGGCTGCACCATGTGATGGTCCGCACCAAACACGGCGACATTCGCGACCGTGGCGTGCTGGAGTCGCTAGACGTTGGCTCCTACCAGAACGTGATCCTCCTATCCGACGACGAACAGGACCCGCTCACCGCCGACTCGCGAGTGCTGGTCACCCTGCTGCATCTGCGGGACATCCTCGCCGGCAGCGGCCGGGCCGGCTCCATCGTCAGCGAAATGCGCGACGAACGGGACAGGGCACTGGCCCAGCTCACCAAAGCCGACGACTTCGTCGTCAGCGAACAGCTGGTCAGCCTACTGATGACCCAGGTCTCGGAGGACAAGAACCTGGAATCCGTGTTCGCCGATCTCTTCGACCCGGAAGGTGCCGAGATCTACATCCGGCCGTCGACCTACTACCTGCGGCAGACGCCTGGGTACACCTTCGCCACCGCGGTGGAGGCAGCTCGGCGACGTGGAGAAGTTGCTATCGGGTACCGGTTGGCTGAGCCCGGAGACGGACACGGAGTCGTCCTCAACCCCGACAAAGAGCTGCCGATGCCCGCCATCGACCGCGTGATCGTGTTGTCCAACAGCTAGAGCGCCCACATCTGACTGTTTCGCGCATCGTGAGTGACTTCGGCCAGCCCGAGGGCCTCCTCAACCTAACCCGGCTGACCCCGGCATCGCTGAGGTGTCAGCTCAGGTAGGATTTCCGGGCCGGGGTGCTAGCTCAATGGCAGAGCTGCGGACTTTTAATCCGTAGGTTCAGGGTTCGAGTCCCTGGCGCCCCACTCCATGACTTGATCTAGCTGTTGACCTGCGTTTCTGCGGTTCGGACAGCAGGCGGGTGCGTCCGGTGGGTGGCGGTGCGCGGACCGCAGGGACTGGCCACGTCCTGCGGTGGGTGTCGGCCCGCTGCTTACCTGCATTACGAGCCACGCAGAGATTCCGCGCCTTGTTCGCGGCAGATCCGGACGTTCGATCTTGGCCCCGGGGAAGCTGACAGGCATCGACGAAGCCAGCGACACGCTGGACCAAGTCCACAGCCAACCTCGGGTCATGACGGCCGCCCGCCAAACTGCCAGTTGTGCACCTCGATGTCGGCGTACAGGTCCGGGGTCAGCACGGCGCGTGCCTTGTCCGGATCCGGCGCCCGGACAAGCGCCGCCGTACCCAGCCAGGTGGCGCCGTCGTCGGACAGCAGCGGTCCGTACGCGATCAGCTCGTCCCGGTCGGGTGGCACAGCGAGGTCGGCGGCCTGCCCCGCGCCGAGGCCGAGCACTAGGTACCGGTTACCACCGGTCCGGCCGCCGGGGAAGTCCCACATGGTGCGGCCCAGCGCGTTGCGCCACCGGCGCAGCAGCACGTCCCGGTACACGCCGGCCTGATAGTTAGGCTCGTCGAAAGCGAACGCACGCGCGGCGGCGGGATCGGGCAGGTCGACGATGTGCACGCTGCCGGTGGGCGTGTCGCCGTCGCCGGCAAGGGTCGGGCCGCGAGCGATCATTTCTCTCGAGTACCGGTCCATGTAGGACCAATGCTCTTCCAGCAGCTCGTCGCGCAGCGCCACCGAGCCGGGTCGGTCGCGGTGGTAGCAGAAGAACTCCATGCCTAAAAGTCTGACCTCCATGCCAGACACCGACGCGGACGGGTGCCACCCAGGGTCCGGTGGCGGACGCGTGGGCAGTTGCACGCGAGGTGAATCAGGCTCGCCGCCCCATCGACTGACCCTGCGCACTCAATCGGCATGAGCGTGCGTCTGCGCGGTCTCGGAAGGGCTTGGGCCGTCGGCGACCGACCGCGTCTATCGGCGTACGGGTTAAGGTGCACAGCCGTGTACGGACAAACGTGCACTGCGAGCAGGGTGGCGCGACGTCATGGTCGGATCCGACCATGACGTCGCGCTAGGCATTGGTGACACGGAAGCGTAGGTGGGTCACGGCTTGGCGCGCCGGACCGCAGCGTCCCCATCGAAGGCAAACACCCCGCCGTTGTCGCCGGGCAGGTCCTGCCGCGGCCGATGGGTGACCACGAAGCCGGGTACACCCGGCCATGGCGTGCCACCCCACGGGCCCACACCAAGATCGAACGTGCGCCGTCCGATGATCGTGGCGCCAACGGTCGCATCCACTTCTCGGCGTACGCCGAGGTCGATCTGGCCGTCGGGGCCGGTCCCGGCCATCCATGCGTGTAGGCGTTCGCCGCCGTCGCCCATCGGCTCTGCCTCTCGGACGTTCGGGCCGGCGGTGAAGCCGTCCAGCGACATCGACACATCCAGCACGACCTTGCTCATTGCCAACCTCCTAGGCGCTCTCGCCGGCGCCCTTCGACGCCGTCAAGAGATAGTCGGAGCCGGCCCGGCCGTCTCGACACCCGCCGCCCACTGTGCCGTCGTGGCGGCGGCGCCAGCACGCTCGGGTAGGACAGGCGCCGACAGCGTCAGACCACCCGCCTACGTAGGGGTGAAACCGCCACGACTGGCCCCTGAGCTGCTGGAACGCGGTTTGCGCTCGATTCGACTGCCGATGAGCACGTGAGCTGCGGGTTCGCCCTGGGGAACCGACAAACTGAATCCGAGACACTGAGGATTAACCGGCTGGCAAACGGGTAGGAGCTCGGAATGGCCGGTATTGAGATTTACAGTGCCGCCTTCAGCGATGGCACCATCATTCCCAGCCGTCATGCCCACGACGGCGGCAACGTGTCACCGCCACTGCACTGGTCGGGCGTGCCGGAAGGAACCACAGAGCTGCTGCTCATGTGTGAGGACCCGGATGCTCCGGACGGCACGTTCCTGCATTGGCTGGTCTCCGGCATCGATCCACACACGGATGGCGTCGACGAAGGCCGAACACCACTGGGTGGCAAACAATGGCCCAACGGTTTCGGCGAAATCGGCTGGGGCGGCCCGCAGCCACCCCGCGGCGATCAAGCTCATCGCTACGTCTTCCGGCTATATGCGCTACGCGACGCGCTCCATCTACCGGCCAAGCCCAACGCCGGGGACATCCATCGGCTCGCCGATGCCGGGGCCATCGCCGACGGCAGCACGGTCGGCCTCTACCAACGGCAGTGATCCGCATGATCAACAGACTGCAAACGCATCCGCCACCCACACCGCCGTGGCCTGATCCATTTCCTTCGCCGCCCGAGCCGCCTGCGCCACCCGGCCCGCCCCCGCGAGTGCCGAACGTCTTAATGTCCGGATTGGACTATCCGATCGCGCCCGACTGCTTGCCTCTTTGATCATTCGACTACCGTGACGGAGTATGAGCGTCGAAGGCTGGCTGGCGGACACTCGGACCTCCTACGACACCGTCGCGGTCAGTTATGCCGACCAACTGCGCGACGCTCTCGCCGGGTTACCGTACCTACGAGCGACTCTGGCGTTGTTTGCAGACATGGTTGGCGCCGCCGGCGGCGGGCCCGTGGCCGACGTGGGCTGCGGACCAGGCCACGTCACCGCCTACCTGCGTGATCTGGGCGTCGACGCCTTCGGCATCGACCTTTCACCCGCGATGGTCGACGTGGCCCGGCAGGACCACCCCAGCCTGCGGTTCGACGTGGGCTCGATGACGGACCTCGACCTCGCCGACGCCTCAGTCGCTGGCCTGCTCGCCTTTTGGTCGCTGATCCACGTCCCGGACGGCGAAGTTCCCACCGTTTTCGGGCACTTCCGGCGGGTGCTGCGTCCCGGTGGCCTGCTCCTGCTCGGCTTCCATGTTGGCGACCAGTCGCGGCTGAAGACCGAGGGCTACGGCGGCCACCCAATGAAGGTGCATGTTCACCGCCGTCCGCCGGCCCGAGTGGCAGCGTGGCTGCGCGATGCCGGATTCACGGTGGAGGCCCAGATGTTGCTCGATCCGGACGAGAGCGTTTCAGGGGCCGTCCTGTTCGCGCGCCGCCCGTTCGAGCTCCGCTAGCGGAGTTGCATGGTGCATCTGATGCAACACCGCAGCATTGACGGCGGCGGGGCAGCCCGGGAGCCCCGCCACCGGCTGCGCTCAGCGCGTTCTGGCCGTCTGGCCATAGGAAACGGTATTCGCCTGGCATGTGTCATAGGTACCGAAGCAGTCACGACCGGTGGCCATGAAGGTGATGCTGGCGCTGGGCGCGTAGATCCTCGGAGTCCAGCACATTGTCTGACCAGGTTCGATATGCCCGTTCCCGCCTGATGAGTTACACGACCAGACGCCGTTTTTCACGCCGTTCTGGTAACGAAAGAGGTGGGCAATGGCCCACGCACCCCTGGGTACCGATTCGTACTCAACCAGGTAAGCCCAGTAATACGACCCGCTCCGGCACAGCTGCACCGCGCCGATCGCGCCCCACGGACCTTCGACGTGATCGGCCGACACGACGTTGCCAGCGCCTTGCGAGTGCTGGCAGTTGAGTGCGGCCACTGCGCTGCGCGAAACGTCGCTGGCGTGCGCGGGGGCCGCCATCCCACCGAGTGCTAGGACCACCACAGACACAATCGAGAGAACTCGATTCATCTTTCTCAATACCTCCCCGTCACAATCCTCTAATCGGCGCGCCCAAGATTACGGCATACGAAACCCAATGGGGGTCATTGCCCAGGGCTGGCGGCAAGATCGCATACACCTGACGAAACCCGTTGCACCACAAGCGATGGCGGCCTTCCCAGTTAACGAACCCCAGGTAGCCCAAAGGCGTGACCCGTGTGCCGCACTCGTATCGCTTTGGCGATGTCGCGCACGCGCGCCGCCCGACGCAACTGGTAGCGGCTGTAGCGCTTCGCCCCACAGCGAAAGGGCAGGGAAGCCAAACGGCCCTCTGCCCTGCTCATGCCCGTGTGGAAGGCTGCGCCAAACGTTGTCGATGCACCCGGACGGCTTCCTGTAGCTCTTCCAGCTGCGCGATCGTGGCGCTCAATTCGGCCAACTGCCGGCGGGCCTTGCGGCGCAGCAGGACCAGTTGGGCGGACACGCCAATATCAAACACGGCCAGCCACGCGGCACGTCCGTCGTCTGCCGGAACCCGGTCCTTCGCCGCACTGGTCATGCCTGTCTCATTCCCTCGCCTAGGGCGGCGAAACATGAGAATGGAACAGCTTCTAGCCAGTTTCCCGTCGGAATCCAGAGCCGGGAAGTTAGGGCTTGCGGGCAACGCCGCAATAGCCGGACACACCAGGCACCTCTGGCAGCGGCCCGTCGGCAAGCTCCGGGTGCCAGTCGTTGGGTAGCACGAGGCCGGGTTCCACCAGCTCGAAGTCGCCGAACAGGGCTTGGATCTCGTCATGGTCGCGCCAGTACAAGGGGCTGCCACTGCGGGCGTACAGGTTCATGACCCGCTCTCGTTCCACCGGGTCGACATCGGGGCTGGCATGGCTGATCACCATATGGCTCCCCGGGGCAAGCTGCGCACCATAGGCGGCCATCAACGCGGCTGGGTCATCCTGGCCACCGACGAAATGCAGCACCATCGCGGCGATCAAAACCACCGGCTTGTCCAGGTCGATTTGCCAGCGCAGGTCGCGATGGTGCAACACCCTGTCCGGCTGGCGCAGATCCAGTTGCAGGACCGTCGCATTGGGATTGCCGACCAGCATCAAGCGGCTGTGCAGAACCGCTGTGGCGTCCACGTCCACATAGACCACCTTGGCCGCTGGCACCTGCTCTTGCGCAACCTCGTGGACATTGCCCACGGACGGCAGGCCCGAGCCTAGATCAAGGAACTGCGTGATCCCGGTACCCGCAAGGTAGCGAACCGCCCGACGCAGAAACGCCCGGTTCTGCCGGATCACGGCGGGTAGCACCGGATAAGCGCCCACCACCCGCTGAGCCGTTTCCCGGTCGACCGGGAAGTTATGCAGCCCACCCAGGTAGTAGTCGTACATCCGCGCGGCGTTGGGCACATCAGTGTCCACACCGTCCTGACCCCAGTCACCAACAACAACCACACACGCATCGTTCTGTGCCACTACCACGAAGTCAAGACGCCATCACTCCGCGTGCAGAACCTGCGGTCCAAACCGGACGGTGCTCGTCGCCTAGCGGGCCTCGTCCTCAGGTCGGTGTTCGCCCCGATGCTCTCACTTTCAGGACGTGCCGCCGAAGTCGACATCCTTGGTCTCGACCGTCCCGGCCGTCCGCCCGGGCGCCGTCTGGTAGGTCCAATACAGGTTCGTGTGCGCGATGACCTGATCCGGTGGCGGCGCCCCCCAGCTCGTCTGGTCTTCCGTGGTGTGGGCGTCGCTGACCAGGGTCGCGTCGTACCCCCTGGCGAACGCACCGTGCAGCGTCGAGCGGATGCAGGCATCGGTCTGTGCGCCGACAACGAAGAGTCGCCCGACGCCGAGGCCCGACAGCACGGTTTCGAGGGTGGTGTCCTCGAAGGAGTCGCCGTAGTTCTTCTCGACGAGCGGCTCGGTTTCGCCCGGAGTCAGCTCTGGGACGATCTGCCAGTCGTCGGTCCCCCTCGCCATACCCTTGTCGGAGTGCTGGACCCACACCACCGGGATCCGTTCCTGCCGCGCCTTTTCGACTAGGCTGCCGACGTTTGCCACGACCGTGTCGCGCTCGTGTGCGCCCTCGACGGCGCCCTTCTGCACGTCGATGACGAGGAGTGCGGTGTTCGGCCGGTTCTCGAGGGTGGTCATGATCTCCCCTTACTCACGCTGGTTCCTGTGTTGCAGCTTGCCATCGAGCCGGCGGGTCCTCACCGACCAGTCCGTCCACAGCCTCGCGCAGCAGGTCGGCGTGCCCGGTGTGCCGACCGTACTCCTCGATCAGGTCGCAAATGAGCCGGCGCAGGCTGGCGTGGCGACCGTCGGGCCCGGAGATGTGGACGAGTTGGTCGAGTCCGCCGTTGGCCAAGGCCGTGTCGAGCCTTGCGCGGGACCGCTCGACTGCTCCGTCCCAGAATGCGTATAGCTGCTCGGGGGTGTCCTTGGCGGCGGAGGTGAACTCCCACTCGTTGTCGCCGTTCCAGTCGGTGGCATCCCACGGCGCACCAATCGGCGCACCGCTCAGCTTGACGGTGAACATGTAGTCCTCCACGGCAGCGAGATGCTTGAGCAGACCACCTAGGGTCAGCTCGGAGGCGCCGATGCGGGTCTGCAACCCGGTCGCGTCAAGGGCGTCGGCCTTCCAGCGGAAGGTCGTACGCAGGCGGTCGAGCGCACCAACGAGGTGCTCGGTCTCGGTACCGGCAAAAGGCGGTTCCCACGGGTAGTCGATGTTGGTCATGCCAGCAATCGTCGCACCTGTTCCCGACACCTTCTGTCGTATATGAAGAGATGCGTCACGCATAGCGTTCAGCGGCGGCGCGGGCCTCATCGGCAATGCGCTTGCGCATTGAGGCGGGCCGGAGCACTTCGATCGCGGATCCCATGCTGAGGATGGCCTCACAGGCCCATGTCTCATCCTCGAAAGGGATCGTCATCTCGATCTCCCCGGTTTCGGTCACCGGGACACCGGCCTGTCCGTGGACGGGGACCATCCGCCGCAAACGCGGTAGCGCTTTGGCCGCAACGCGGACCGTCACCTCGACCGCAGTCTTCTCCTCCTCCAGCTCCCTACGCGATTCGGCCCAGGTCTGAGCAAGATCGAACTGGTCCGGGCGCTCAGCCGGCTCGTCGAGCAGCTCCACCGATCGCACCCGAGATACGCGGTAGGTGCGCCGCTGCTGGTTGCGCAGTGCCAGCAGGTACCAGTCACCGGCCGCAAGGATGAGCCCCAAAGGGTCGATCTCCCTGGTTGCTGCATGCCCGTCGCGCACGTACTGAATGCGCACCCGGCGATCGCGCCAGACCGCGTCGGCGATCTGAGTCAGGCAGGGCACCGGCTCGGGGGTGCCGTAGAAGCGGATCGGATCGAGGTGGAATCGCTCGGCGGTCCGGCCGGCGCGGTCTCGGGCTTCGCCGGTAAGGCTCGCCCAGACCTTGATCCGGGCACCTTCCAGCATCTCTCCGAGCCCCAACTGTTCCGCTGGGCCGGCGAGCCCGAGGAATGCCAGCGCTCCAGCCTCGTCCAGGCCGACCCCGGTCAGTCGGGTGCGGTAGCCGCCGGACAAGCGGTATCCACCTGCCGGTCCTCGGGTCGAACGAACCGGTACCCCGGCAGCCACCAGCGCCTCGACATCCCGCTGCACCGTGCGCTCGCTGACCTGCAGCTGCTTGGCTAACTCCTTGCCGCTGGCCTGGCCGCGAACCTGCAACTGCAGCAGCAGGGTCATCATCCGCGAAGCACGCACGCTTCAAAGTAAATCGTTTGTAGACGCATCGCGCCCTCGTTACCGTCGCGCCATGATTTACCAGCGCCCTCTGGCCTATCTGCTGGGGTTGGAAGGCACAGCACTGCTGCGCGCGTTCGGCGGCGATTACGATCGCGACTTCGAAGAGGCGCGCATCACCGAGATTCGCCGGCTGCTGGACAGCCCGCCGCTGGACACCGAAGGAGTGCTGGCCACCCGCGTTGACACTGTTGACGGCTATCGGGCTTGGTCCGCGACCTACGATCAGCCGGGCAACGGGTTGTTCGTCCATGAGCAGCCCATCGTGCACGAAATCCTCGACTCGCTACCGACCGGCGTCGCCTTGGACGCCGCCTGCGGTACCGGCAGGTACACCGAATACCTTGCGGCGCAAGGGCATCGGGTCATCGGAGTGGATAGCTCGCCCGACATGCTTGCCCGCGCCTGCACTCGCGTACCGCAAGCCGAGTTCCATCAAGGTGATCTGCACGAGGTGCCCCTGCCCGATGATCACGTCGACATCGTCGTATGCGCTCTGGCGCTGACGCATGTTCCCGACCTCAAGCCGGTTTTCGCTGAGTTCGCCCGGGTCCTGCGGCCCGGCGGCCACCTCGTGATCTCCGATGTCCACCAGGAACTGGTGTCGCTGGGATCGGTACCCCGGATGCGTTCTGCCGCCGGTGAACCCGGATTCCTACCTGCGTACCGGCATCGGGCTAGCGACTATCTCAACGCCGCCTTGCCATTGGGCCTCCAGGCGCGGCGTTGCGATGAACCTCGAATGCGCATCGACGATAACAATGCCGGGATGGCTGACGACATCGCTGTAGGGCCTTGGGATGGCTGGCCCTGGTCCCTACACGGCCTCGTCCCAGCGGCACATCGTGCCGCCTACAACGGAACGCCAGCGACGATCATCTGGCACTTCCAGATCAATCTATAGTCAACGCGGCTTCTGTACGGTCCCCATCGGACGGCTGTGGATTCAGGCCGCGCAAGCGCATGACGTGTTCGACCAGTGCGATCAGCACATCCTTGCCGGATTGCCGGCTGCGGGCGTCGCAGAGCATCACCGGCACGTGGGGGTCGAGATTGAGGGCCAGCTGCACCTCTTCGGTCTGAAACTCCCGAGGAGCATCCTGGAAGCAGTTCACCGCCACGATGAAAGGCGTGCCCCGCCTTTCGAAATAGTCAACGGACGGAAAGCAATCCGCCAGGCGCCGGGTGTCCGCGAGCACCACCGCACCGAGGGCGCCGAGCGCGAGCTCATCCCAGACGAACCAGAATCTGTCCTGGCCCGGCGCCCCGAACAGATAGAAGACAAGATCGTTTCGCACTGTGATCCGGCCGAAGTCCATGGCGACCGTGGTAGTGCCCTTGAGCTCCACACCCTCCAGGTCATCGATGCCGAAGCCTTCCTCGGTCAGGTACTCCTCGGTGCGCAACGGCTTGATCTCGCTGACGGCACCCACCAGGGTGGTTTTGCCCACGCCAAAGCCGCCGGCTATGAGAATCTTCACCGCGACCGGGATCTCGGCCATCGGATCTGAGTTGTCAGAGTGCGCGTAGTCCATCCAACATCGCCTCGAAAATCGCGTCGCTAAAAGGGGGATCGTCAGGGTGGGCATGGCGCACGACTATCAACTCCGACTCCAGCAGGTCGCCGAGAAACACCCGGACGATGCTGATTGGAAGGTCAAGGTGCGCAGCCACCTCGGCAACCGAGATGGGTCGTTGGCTCATCTGGATGATGGCCACATGTTCAGGGCTGTAGCCCGCGCGAAGCGCTGTCGCCGGACGGGTCGCCGCGATGAGCGCGACGAGGTCGAATTTGCCTTTGGCAGGGCGGGTGCGGCCTGACGTCATAGCGTAGGGCCGCACCACGGGACCAGCGTCGTCGTCGACCCAGACGGCATCAGGTGTTGGCTCCGGAAACGGCATCGCGGTGCTACATCTCGGCTCGGGCCGCGGCTGGCGACCTCGTCGGGGTGCTCAGGAACTGACCGACCCGATTGACCAGCATGGCCATCTCGTAGGCGATGAGGCCCACGTCCGCGTCGGAAGATGCTTGCACCGCAAGGCAAGCACCCTTTCCTGCCGCCGTGACGAAGATGAACGCACTGTCCAACTCGACGATCGTCTGACGGACCGAACCCCGGCCGATGTGGCGACCGGTGCCGCGGGCCAGGCTCTGGAACCCGGCGGCCGCCGCTGCCATATGTTCGGCGTCCTCCCGCGTGAATTCACGGGATGCGGCGATCAGGAGCCCATCGTTGGAGAGGACGATTGCTCGCTCGGCGTTTGCCACCCGATCGACCAACTCGTCCAGTAACCAAGCGAGGTCCCTGGCCGAACCTGTCTTCTGCGCCACTCGTCATCCTTCCTGACGATCGCCGAAATGGTTCATCGACAAATGCTGGGCTGGGCCGGCTTCATTCGTGGCCTCTTGGCGCCCTTGCTGGGTGCCGTGCTGATAGCTGCGCATCATCCGGCGGACCAGCTCAGGATCACGGGCCGGCAGCTCCTCGGGCTCCTCCTCGGTGGGGCTGACGGTCTCGTCTTTCAACTGCGGTGCCAGGCTTGCCTGACGCACCCGCCAGGGCAGGCCCGACGGGGTCGTCGTGGCCTCCTCCGCCGCGTCGGGCGCGTCCACAGTGGACGGTCCCGGTTCTGGCGTCCGCATTGGCAATTGCGGAACCGGTGCCTCCTCCCTAACCGGCAAAGGCGGGGGGACGGCAGGGGTTGCCGGCAGCGAAAGGACGTCGTGGCGCCGGAACGAGATCGGGGCAGGGGGCGTCAAGTCGACGAGACGTTCAGGAACAGGTGCATCGTTGGCTTTAACCACCAGGTCGGCCGGAATCAGCACGATGGCCGCTGTTCCGCCGTAAGGCGAGTGCCGCAGATGGACCTTGATGCCGTGCCGCTGCGCCAGCTTCGCCACGACATAGTGGCCGAGGCGGGAGGTGTCGGCGATGCTGAAGTCGGGTGGATCGGCAAGCTGAGCGTTCGCGACCTCAAGGTCGGCGTCGCTCATCCCGAGCCCGCGGTCTTCAATCTCCACCACGAATCCGTTGGCCACCGACTGCCCGCTGACGTTGATGTCGGTGTATGGCGGTGAATACGAGACTGCGTTTTCGATCAGCTCGGCGAGTAGGTGGATCACGTCACCTACCGCTCTACCAGCGAGCGCGGCCGCGTCGACCGGCAACAGGTTGACTCTGGTGTATTCCTCGACCTCACCCTGTGCGCCACGCACGATGTCGATCATTGGAACCGGGCGGCGCCACGTCCGGCCGGCGGTGGCGCCGGACAGCACGATGAGGTTCTCCGCGCTGCGCCTCATGCGGGTTGCCAGGTGGTCGATCCGGAAGAGCTCTTCCAACTCCTCAGGACCGGCCCGGCGCTCCATCACGTCAAGCATGCCCAGCTGCTTGTGCACCAGATTCTGGGTCCGCCGGGCGAGGCTGAGAAACACGTCACGCACCCCGCGACGCAGGTCTGCCTGCTGCACCGCGGCCCGAATAGCCGTCTCCTGCACCGCGTTAAAGGCTTGACCCACTTGGCCGATCTCGTCGTTGCCGAAACTCAATGGTGGGGCTTCGGCCGCGACATCGACTTCCTGCCCCATGCTGAGCCGGTTGACGACCTGTGGCAGCCGGTTTTCAGCCAGGTCGCGAGCGGCCTCGCGCAGCTTCTCCAGCTGGAAAACAAGTCTGCGAGCGGTGGTGATGGAGATGATGATGGCGAAGATGACCGCCAGAAGTCCAAGCCCACCAGCCAATGCGAGCCGGATGATAACGCCGATCGCGGCGGGTGTCGCCAGCTCGATGGTGTGGTCGGCGGCCGCCAGTTCCACCTCTCGCATGGCCTTGACCGCGGGATCAATGGTTTCGCGCCAGGCCGCATCGGTGAGCGGTGGTGCGGCACCGGCCCGTGCCTTCTGCAGCATCGTGTCTTCGGCGTCGCGCAACTTCGTCATGGCCGGCCCGTTGGCCGCCCGCTGATAGAGCACAAGGTCCTGCGTGGGGAGCTCCGGCGAGGTGCTGGCATAAAGGAAGCGCTGGGCTCCAACGAGTTTGGTGAACTCGGTGAGATCCTGCGCGGTCAAGGTCCCTGCTGCCAGCGCACCCGACAGCAGAGCGTCCTCTTGCGACAGCACTTCGCGGGCCCGGCTCATGGCGATCAAAGTCCGCGACTGCTTGGCGATCTCCTGATCATCGAAGCTGGAGATCGAACCATAGACCCGGAAACCCGCATCGATCATCGTCGTGAAGGTGCCAACGGCCGTTACCCGATCCACGGTGGACTTGTTGATTTGGTCCCGGTACTCGCCAAGTCTATTTAGTTGGTTCGATGCATTGTTGATCGAGTCTTTTAGCTGTTGGCTAGCGGCCAGGTCGAGGTTGGTGTCCGCGATGTGGCTGCGCCAGGCGGCAACTGCCTCGTCGGTGCGGGTCCTGCTGGCGATCAGGGCATCGCGCCCTCCGCCACCGCCCAGCACCACCACGGACAGCTTTCGCTCCTGTTGCAGCGCATCCACCAGCGCCTCGGTCGGTCTGCCGACTCCAGTGTCGAGAGTGCTGACGAACAGGAGGTTCATTCCCTCCCGCAAAGTCACCACAGCAGCAAAGATCCAGAGTGCGGTCATCGACACCAGCAGGGCGATGACCTTCTTACGTATGTGCAGGGAGGGGGATTTCATCGGGCCTCGTCCATGTTCGTCCTTCGCGGCCGGAGCATCAGCAACCTAGCAGTGTCCATTCGCGAGCTCAACCCGGGGACCCGGACAATCGCACCCTCTGTGCGACAACAATCCGGAAACAGTTCATTACCGTGTCATTTCACCATGTGGGAAGCACTCGTGAGATCCACCATCTTCGCTGCGATGTGTTGCATACTACCGGCGTTGATCGGGACACCGGGTGCCCGTGTGGCATTATGCCGCAGGCGTTTGTCATGGAGGGTGTCCGATGTGGAGTTCTGAAGAGGGCGTCGGCAACGTCGCAGAGGCCCACGAGTTGCTCGCCCAGGTGGCCTCGGACGAGTGGGGTCACGTTGCCGCTTCGCTATATGACACCGCGCGGCTGGTGGCATTGTCGCCATGGTTGTCCGGACACCGCGAAAGGCTGGAGTTTCTTTGCCGCCGGCAAAGGTTTGACGGCGGCTGGGGTGGACCCGACGGCTACGCGGTCGTGCCGACCCTGAGTGCGACCATCGCCATGATGGTGCAACCGAACCGGGAAGGGCCGGAACGGGAAAGGGAGCGGCTGGCCCGCGCGGCCAAGGACGGCCTGCATGTGTTGCGACACTGGCTGGATCCGCAAACGGGCTTGGCGATCCCGGACACCATCGGCGTCGAGCTGATCATCCCCGCGATGGTCGAGGAGCTCAACGAGCTGTTGCGGCAGACGGATCAACTTGGCTCGCAACTGCCGCTGCCACAGGGATTCGAGCGACGCCAACTGGAAGGGATGCGAGCCAGGTTTGACTCTGGCGGCCTGCCCCAGCGTTCGTGGGCGTGCCTGGAGGTCTTCGGAAAAGCCGCGATCGGGGCGCCCTTCGTAAGGCCGGTTGGCGGTGCGGTCGGCTGCTCGGCCGCGGCCACTGCCGCCTGGCTAGGTGGCCCCGATGGGTACCGGCCAGGAGTGCAATTTCTTGAGACATTGCAGGCCCGGGGCGGCGGGCCGGTACCGGGCGTCACCCCGATCACCTATTTCGAAAGAGCATGGGTGCTCAACAGCCTGGCCATCGGTGGGATCGCTTACACGGCACCGGTCGAGGTCCTGGATCGCTTGGAGGCTGGGCTCACCCCGCAGGGAGCGCCTGCAGCCGGCGGCCTTCCAGCCGACGCCGACGACACTGCCGCAGTGCTTGCCGCGCTGCTGCGCCACGGCCGGGTAAACGCGCCGGAAAGCCTGCTCAGCTATCAGGTCGATGGTCGCTTCGCCTGTTTTCTCGACGAACGCAATCCGTCGGTGAGCACGAATGCTCATGCTCTGGAAGCCTTGGCTCTTTATATGGCTTACCGGCCTAACGACGGTGCTCGTTTTGCCGACCTCGCGGCGACCACGGCACGTTGGCTGTTGGACAGCCAGGAGCCGGAGGGAAACTGGTGGGACAAGTGGCATGCGTCGGCCTACTACGCCACCATGTGCTGCGTGATTGCCTTGGTGCTCAACGACAGTGCCGAGTCCTACGCGGGTGTCGACCGGGCGGTTGATTGGATCCTGCAGACGCAGCGAGCAGAAGGGTCTTGGGGCCGTTGGCAGGGGACCGTCGAGGAGACCTCTTACGCTGTGCAGATCCTGGCGATAGCCAAGTCAGGCGAGCTGACCGAGCGGACGGCGAGTGCCATCAAACGCGGCTGTGCCTTCCTGGCCGATCCACCTCCACTGGCGGAGCATCCGCCGCTGTGGCACGCCAAGGATCTCTATCTGCCGGTGGCCGTGGTTCGGGCCGCGCGGCTGGCAGCGCTGCGCATGGGAGAGCTCAACGACGTGGGTGCAAAAGCATCTGCGGCAACACTCGCGGACGCAGGCTGGCTGTCGCCCGAGGTTGCAGAGAGCGGGGCCCGGCGACCTCTGGCCTGAACCGGCTCAGCATGCCCGCCACCACCAGCTGCCCTTCGACGGTAAAGAAGTGACTGCCCAGGCATTGGTGAACGCCTGCGCCGAAAGGGAAGTAGGCGAAGCGATGCCGTCGCTGTTCCCGGTCTGGCGTGAAGCGCTCGGGGATGAAAGCGTATGGGTCGTCCCAGAAGGCGTCCATCCGGTGGGTGAGGTAGGGGCTGAGCACCACGGTGGTGCCACGTTTCAGCTCGACGCCGTCGATGACGTCACGCTTGGCCGCGGTTCGCGGGAGGACCCAGCCCACGGGATAGAGCCGCAACGTCTCTTGGAGCACCATGCGGGTGTAGACCAATTTGGACAGATGCTCCTCCTGCGGAGCCCCATCACCAACGACCTCCCATACCTCCTCACCCAGCCTCTTGGTCACCTCCGGATGGGCGTCGAGCAGCAACCACACCCACGTCAGCGCCAACGCAGTCGTCTCCGTCCCGGCGACGAACATTGCCACGACGTCATCGCGGACCCGCTTGTCATCCAGCCGGTCACCATTCTCATCGACCGCCCTCGCGAGCACGGCTACCAGATCGTCGCCGTCCGAGCCGGCTGCCCGGCACTCGCGAATCAGCGGATACATAAGCTGATCCACGGTTTCCACGGCTCGTTTGAAGGCACGATCGCCGGGCAACGGGATCGATTCGCTGACGAAAGGCAGCAGCATCCGGGAGCCTAGCGACACGAATGCGGAAGAGATTGCGCCGCAAAGCCGATCGGCATCCTCCAGGCTGATCCGGTTGCCGAAGAACACCCGGATCAGCACCCGGTGCATGATGCGCGTCATCTCCGCGGCGACATCGATCGGCCCGTTTCCTGACCGGGCGGCAAGATCGTCGAGCGCTTCGGTCACCGCTGCGGACATCGGCTTCAGCAGCGACGTGATGTTCTTCGCGGTGAACAATGGCTGAAGAATGCGGCGACTCGTCTGCCACAGTGGGCCTTCGCCGGCAATGCCATCGCCCTCCAACCGCTTGATCGGCTCCCACATCATCCCCTCACGCCGGTAGATCTCCGGGTTACGCAGGATGTGCTGCACATGATCGGGATGAGTGACCAGATATGGCCGGGTCAGACCGAGGTGCATCCGGGCGAGGGCGCCGCCGCTTTCGCGGCCGATCTGCTCAAAGCCTTTCAGAGGATCGCGAGCCAGTCGGGGAAGGGTCCGGTACAACGGAATCTTTGCCACTTTGCGCACGGGTGCTGCCCTCATCTCAGGTCGGCGAGCCGGTACAGGCCAATCGAGAGTTCCAGGCTTCGCGCCAGCGAATACGCGGGCACGACCAGATCCGGCCCGGCCAGCCGGCTCAGCACGTCATGGTGAGCACATAAGCAACGGCCTATCTCTTGGCGCACCTGTCGCTGCGTTACGGGATTTCCATCGGAGTCTTGAAGCGAGAGCACGTTCAGCGTTTGCTCGGTCTGATCTCGGTCGGCACTGCGGAGGTCGTTGCTGAGCCGGACCGCATGCGCGCCATGGGACAGGGCGGCATCAAGCTGATCAAGCGCCGACTCCGGCAGGTCACCGACGACGACGGCCAAGAGCGCATAGGCGAAGCTTCGATAGTTGACGGTGCTGGCCGCCACGTCGAGGTAGTCCTCTTTGGTTGGCGGCCGTGCGGTGCCTTTGAAAACCGCTTTTCCGAGTACCGCATGAGCGATCCCGGTCGAGACAGCTTCCTTCAGTGCGGTGCCGAACCGCGACAACACCGCACCCGAGCTGTCGTATGTGGACAGTTGCTTGACGATCATCGCGAGATCGTCGAACAACGGCTCGCCAGTGGCATTGCCTGCGATCGCCGAAGTCACCGCGTTGCGCAAGCGATTGAGAGTCGCCGCGTCGGCACCGCGACGATCGATGCGGTCGTCGAGTTGGACGCTCCAGACGGCATACCTGACCAGCAGCAACAGTCGGTCGTGCGGAAGCCATGGGGCGATGCTCGCGACGACGGTGCTGATCCGGCGGTACATCTCCCGTTTGGGCTGGCGCGAATGGTAACGGCTCGCGCGGATGGCGTCGTGACTCAGCCGCGCGACCCGGGCCTGAACCAGGCGCCACTCGGTGGAGGGAATGAGCGTGCACAACGTGTCCACTGCTGTCCCTCCGCCCAGGAACGACTACCTCGGATGAACGTTACCCACGGTCCATCATGCTTTACCGAACGTCATCGAATCAACAGCGTCCCAATCGGAGGGTGCCATGACATGACATAGATCTCAGTAGTAGCCCTTTTCGCCGTCGAGCAGCTCCCGGATGGTATCCATATGACCAGCGTGCCGGGCGGTCTCCTCGATCATGTGGATGAGCATCCACCTGAGCGAGGCGGCGGCAGACTTGAAATCCGGATGCTTACCGGTCTCATCCAGTGAGTGAGCTGCAATGATCTCGTTCGATCTCACGCACTCCCGCTCATACTCCTCGAGGAGCTGGGCGAGCGGGACGCCCTCAACCCTCATGTCGGCGTCCTCGGGCTCATCCACGAAATGCGGTCCCTCGGCCGGGCCGCCCAGAAAGAGCACCTCGAACCAGGTGTTCTCCACCCAGCGCATGTGCGCGACGAGACCCGCCATCGTCATGAGCGGCGAGGTCGGAAGGACCGATCGATGGGCATCTTCGTCGGACAGGCCTTCACACTTCCATGCGATGATGGCGCGCTGCATGTCGAGCCAGCCGACAAGCTGAGTGCGCTCGTCTGCCTCAAAAGGAGGGCGGGTGCGGGAAAGACTCATGAGCGCCGACGCTACGCCCGCCAGCGTGCCCTCGCACCGCAGTATCCCGCCATTACCCAGCAGCTTTCCGCCATGTGCGGCCGACGAACTAGCTCAAGCAAGTCGGTGCAACCGCCATTTTCGAGTCACGGAGATAAAAGCGGGCCAAGCTGGAATACGGATCGTTGGACTCGTGTTACGCGGTTGCATCAAAGGAGGACGAGATGGCAACAAAAACTGACTACGACGCACCACGCTCGACCGTTGCCGAGGAAGACAGCTTGCAGGAGCTGCAAGCCCGTCGGGCCCTCCCCAACGCCGCAATAGTCGACGTCGACGAAAGCGACATCGCGGAGACTTTCGAGCTTCCGGGCGCCGATCAGCTCGACGAGGAGCTCACGGTGGCGGTAGTGGCCATGCAGGCGGATGAGTTTCGATGCACGAGCTGCTTCCTGGTACGCCACCGCAGCCAGCGCGCTGCCTCCGGAGGGGACATCTGCAAGGACTGCGAGTAATCCAGGCTAACGGCTAAGCGGGTTGCCGGTTTCCACCGGGGCACGGCCCGCCGCCTGGTAACGCAGCGCCGACAGGATCTCGGCCGGAGTGTCGGCCGCCCCGCCGATCGGCACGATGATGTTGGTCTGGAGTCGCTTCCAGCGCCGCTTCTGCGCGATCCGCTGACCCAACGCGGCGGACCCACCCACCTTGACCTGCGCGGAGATGGCAAATTCCTGATCGCGCGCCAGGCTCTTGGGCTTGACACAGATGTACGACCCAAACCGGAATCGCCGCAGGTAGACGGCCTCGACTTCGTCCCACGACAGGTGCAGAGTCCGTTTCTTGTCGAGGTTGGGGCGGATGAATATTCCGTCCCGATCCGCGGCCAAAACCACACTGTGGCGGGCCTGCATGGCGACTAGAGCCGGCCCACCCACCAGTAGGAATAGACCGAGCGCGAGGCAACCCCAGGCGATCACGGGCGTTGGCAGGTCGCCGTACCGATCCGAGTGCAGGGTCGGGTCGTCCACGCCGAGCAGGTACCCGCCGATCCAAACCATCAGCGCGCCGAACGGCAGATAGAGAGCAAGCTCGATTTTGCCGTGGCTGAGCAGGTGCTGTAGCGGATTGAGCCGCAGCCTAAAGGCTCTTTCGTCAGTGAGCATGAAGATCACTCCAGGGTCGGGGTGCCGGTCACGTTAGCGCAAAACCAGTAGGCTGGCTCGCCATGCGGCGAGAATGGATCAAGGATCTGGGCTTGACCCTGGTTGTACTGCTCGCACAATCAGGGCCATTCCTTTTCGCACAACGGATTGACCCTGAGCCATGGACATTTCTCGATTACTTACCTGTGCTCTGGGCCTGCATGCCGGTTTTCTTCCGGCGATACCAGCCCGCGCTCTGCGTCTTCATCTCCGCGCTCGGCGTGGGTGCCTATGGCGTGATCAGCCACGGCCCCGCACAGCCGATCTGGTATGGCGCGCTGGTCTGCATGTACACCGTCGCCTATCAATCGCCACGGATCCAGCGGCTCGCCACGCTCGCGATCACCGGCCTCGGCATGCTGATCGTCATCGGCTCGATCAACACGGCCATCCGCGAGTTGGCGACCTGGTCTGCCGCCTATGCGCTCGGGACCTTAGGCCGCACCCGCAAAGAGGCCGCGATCACGGCGCAAGCGCAGGCCACACAGCTCGCTACCGAGCGCGAGCGCACCCGTATCGCCCGCGACCTGCATGACATCCTCGGCCACGCGTTCAGCCTGATGGTGGTGCAAGCCGAGTCCGGAGCGGCGATCGCCCGGCAAGACCCGGCCAGGGCGGAGAAGACCTTCGACGCGATCTCCGCGGCCGGCCGAGAGGCAATGACCCAACTGCGGGAAACTGTTGGCACGCTTCGCGAAACGCCTTCTCTTTCCAATATTGATTCGCTGGTACTGAAACTCAAGCACGCCGGGTTGGTCGCGAACCTTGTGGTACGCGGTGAGCCAAGACAGCTGCCCGATGAGGTGCAGCTAGCCGCATACAGGGTGGTACAGGAGGCCCTGACCAACGTGGTGAAGCACGCCCGAGCGAAGAAGGTGGAAGTCATCATGGATTGGCGACCCGAATCGCTCGAGATGTCCATTGTGGATGATGGCGTCGGCAACACCGAGAGCGAAGGCGGACATGGCCTATTGGGCATTCGAGAGCGTGTCGCAGCTGTCGGCGGAAGGGTCGATGTCGGGCCTTGCGCGAGCGGTGCCGGTTTCAAGGTGAAGACGGTGTTCGCATGATCCGGGTAGTGGTCGCCGACGATCAGGAGCTGGTCCGGGCCGGCTTCGCGACGATCCTCCAAACGCAGCCGGACATCGAGGTCCTCGCCGAGGTAGGTGACGGGGAGCAGGCCGTAAGAGCCGTGGCAGAACACCGACCCGATGTGGCGCTGCTCGACATCCAGATGCCGCAACTCAACGGAATCGAAGCGGCAAAGCAGATCATCGCCGCCGGCGAGACCCGGGTCATCATGCTCACCACCTTCGACTCGGACGAGTACGTCTTCGAGGCACTCCGCGCGGGTGCGAGCGGCTTCCTGCTCAAGGATGTACGCCGGGATGATCTGATCCACGCGGTGCGCGTCGTGACGGCCGGCCAGTCGCTGCTCGCTCCGGCGGTCACTCGCACGCTCATCGACGACATGGTGCAGACGCATCGCCGCGACGGCCGCGCGCACTCCCGCCCAGTCAGCGGGCTGGATCAGCTCACCGACCGCGAGCGGGAAACGTTGGTGCTGCTGGGCCGGGGGCTGTCCAACGCAGAGATCGCCAAGGAGCTCTTCGTCAGCGAGCACACCGTGAAGACGCATGTCAGCAACGTGCTGAGCAAGCTAGGTTTGCGAGACCGGGTCCAGGCAGTGATCTGCGCCTACGAGACCGGGTTGATCGCTCCTCACCCGCGCGGCGGAGGGAAATGATGGCTCGCGCTGGCGATGTCCCAGGGATGCAAGATCCCGAGGATTGTGGTCATGAGAAAGCCACTCCTCGCCCTGATCGCAGCTCTTACCATCGTTGCCGTCCCGTCCGCCGCGCTCGCGGGTCCCGCGGGTCCGATGCCTCCCTACACGCCATCGGCGGGCCTCACAGCCACTGAGGTGACCTTCGCCAACGGGTCGACCAACCTCAAAGGCACCGTGGTCCGCAAAAGTGACGTCTCCCAGAACACCAACCGTCCCGGAATCGTTCTGGTGCACGGCTCGGGCAATGCCACCAGGGTCCAACTCTCCCAAGAGGCCGAGGTCTTTGCCCAAGCGGGCATCGTGACCCTGATCTATGACAAGCGCGCCGACTATTCGAAGACGCATCGGGACTTCTCCGCGCTCGCCGACGATGCGTTGGCCGGGGTTCAACTGCTGCGCAACACTTCTGGCGTCGACCCGGGCAAGGTCGGCCTATGGGGGTTGAGCGAAGGCGGTTGGGTCGCACCACTTGCCGCGTCGCGGTCAGCAGATGTCAGCTTCCTGGTGACTATTGGCGGCTCGGGGCACACTCCTTCCCGTACCCAGGCATGGAATCTGAGCAACAGATTGGCAAAAGCGGGAGTGACGTCGTCCACAGTGGACGCGATCGCCGGGACTGGGATGGGGATCGGTGTGGGCCTCGGCCAGTTTCCGGCCGCCGACCACGATCCGGTGCCAGTGCTGCGCACGATCAAGCAGCCCGTCCTAGCCATCTGGGGCGAGCTCGACGTTCAAGTGCCGCCAGGGGAAAGTGCGAAGATCTTCCAGCAGTCGCTGACGTCGAGCCCGAGTGTCTCGATCGCCATCCTGCCCAAGGGCGGCCACGCGGGCCGGGTCACCACCGATGGCTACGACCGTGTTGGCGGGCCGACCTTCGGTGGCTTCCAATTCGGTGAGCTGTCCCCCGGGTACGGCCAAATGATGACCTCCTGGATCACCAAGGTCAGCTCTGGGCAACTTCCACCGTCCAATTCGGACCCTGCGCCTGGCCAGGAGCACGACAGCGTCCCGGTTCGCCCGGTGACCGGATTGGGCTTCGGCTTCTTCGGGCTCCTGCTGATCGCATTGCTTAGCTGGCCAGTGTGGGCGTTGGTGCGGCGAGTCCGCGGTCAGCGCGGTGCTCTCATCGGAGCGAAGCCAGCACGTTGGCTTGTCACCACCGGCTTGGCCTCAGTAGTAGGTGCGACCGGCTATGTGATCTGGGCGGTTGCCAATCAGGCCAAGGGAATTGGCGAGTTCGTGGCCGGGCAGCCGTTGCCCTGGCTGGTATTGCGGACGTTGACGGTAGTGGCGCTTTGCTGCGGGGTGTGGGTGGCGGTCACCTGGTGGCGCAACCGCTCTACGCGACTCGGTCTGCTTGCCGCAGGCGGGCTGCTGCTCATCCCGTTCGCATTGACCTTCGGGCTATTGCTGCCCTAGTTGCCGCCCAGACGCAAAGACCCCGTCCGATGACCGGACGGGGTCTGTTGCTACTGCTTGATAACCAGCTTCGTGGTACCAGATTCAGCTGCCTGCAACGCCCGAAGACGCAGCAGAGCCGGGTGCTTCTCCAACAGGTCAGCTGTGTTCGCAAGGGACCGCAATGCGGCCGCTTCGGAACGAGCCCGCTCGAGGTCGGCTCGGCCTCGCTGCTTCGCCAAGAGCACCTCGGTGTAGGCGCGGCGCAGTTCACCGGGCAGCATCAGATCGCGGACCGCCAGGTCCTCAGTGCCAAGGCCGACACGGGCAGCAGCCGCGTGGACCGGCTCAACGATTTCGGCTCCGAGCTCGATCCGTGATTCCATCAACGCATCGAGCGCAAGCCCGGCGACGGCAACGCGGAGCGCATGCTGAACCGCCATGTAAACCTCGCTCTGCCCGTCCTGGCTCGAGGTGAGCTGTGCAACCGGATCGACGACAGCGACCCGAAGTACTGCGGTGAGCCGCACGGAAATGCCATCGCTTGTTAGAACCTCTTGGCCGGGAACGACAAGCAGCCGCGGCCGGATGTCGATGCGGTGCAACGTGGTGCGCGCACGCCGATAGCGGTGCCGCCCAGCGCCGAGGACCTCCTGCACCCGGCCGTCGACCAGTTTTACCACTCGCTCGTATTCCATCACGGTGATCAATGCCATGGGTGCACCTCCTCGTGCGGGTTAGCGGGTCCGCCCCGGTGCCCACGGCTCGATCGGCGGGGGCCTCCGCCGCCAGGAACCTGGCAACGAGCCCGCAGAGCCGATCGGGCCGGTGTCCGAAGACCGGGCACCGGAACGTTCCCTGAGACTGGATTCGAACCAGAGGACTAACGTCCAATACCTAATGTCTGCCGGCCACGGAACGCGATCCGGCGATGCCGGTGCGCCGCATATGGTCCGGGTAACCCCGAAAGACTACGGCTAGCCGAACGCTCCTCGCCATCGGATTTCGGCTTCAGCCGACCTCGTCCCGCCCTCGCCATCAACCCAGCGATGCTGTCGTAACCAGAAGGAGAGGACCGCCGATGCCACCGGTCCCTCTCAGCGCATATGTTTGGCCGCGTTGTCCACGAGGCGGCGGGCTTGGCGGAGCGCAGTTGTGGCACGCTGACTGCTCACATGTAGCAAGCCGTAGTGCGCGTCGTCCTTAATCGCCAGAAGCCGTTCCAAATCGCGGGCCATCGCCTGCCCGTCCGGAGTGACCTGAGCCAGCAACGAAATCGCCTGCCTGTGGTCCTGGCCTCGAGAACGTTGTCCAAGGGTGACGCAACACACCGCATCCGATGCGGCGATGGCTGCGAGCACTGCCAACGACGCAGCAGTCCCCGGTGTGGCTACCTCATCGTCTTCCGCACCCACGAGCTCTGCGACGTCGAGGAAGGCCAAAGCCTGTGCGAACCGTGTCCTGGCTTGCTCTGTGCCGCATCTTTCGACCCGGCCTGCCGGGCGTGGACTCATCGACCGCCGCCCGCGGCAGGCAATTTCCGTATCAATGCACGGAGATCGGGACCGAGCAGCGCTATCCCATCGCGAAGCCATTCACTGACCAGTGGGTCGCTGGCTTGGACGTGTTCGGCGAGTCTGCGCAGATCAATCTGAAAGGTTTGGCAATGATTGCCGGTCCATGCTTGGACGTTGCCTCGAAGCCGATCCACCTGATCCGCCCAAGGCGACTCATCTTCCTCCACGCCCTCGGGCGAGATTATTAGCACATCAATATCTGACTCCGCGTCCCCGTCGCCACGGGCCGTTGAACCGAATAGAGAGGCATGCACCGGCTTTGGATCCCATCTCTCTAGTTCCTTGTGCAGACGATCAAGGAGGACCCGACGGATTGACGCCAAGCTTTCCACGGCGGGCCAGGTCAGATGATCACGATTGCCGAGGTAAAACGTCGCCGAGGAGCGCTCCTCTGCCTGCACCACCCCTTGAGTGACGAGACGGCCGAGCGCACGGCGAACGCCATTCAAAGAGCCGGAACCCGCTATTCGATGAATCTCGGGACCAGTCAAGGGTCGCGTAGTGCGGCTAAGCACTTCGAGGACCGGCCCATCGAGAGTGGGTACTACTGATCGGATCGGGTGAGCGACGTCCATCGGCCCTCCACTATTCTGCACACAAGTGCACTATAGTGCCTTCATGTGCAGGATAGTGCGCCCGGTTGGACTTCAGACAGGGCCGGTGAAGCGATCAGCGAACGTTGTGGGGGCGGAATTGGATGCTGATCCGGGGCCCAGCCGCTCGGGCCGTTTTGGGGACTGCGTGTTCCCACGTGCGCTGGCAGCTGCCGCCCATCACGAGGAGGTCGCCGTGACCCAGCTCGAAACGCAACGAATGCCCGCCGTCGCGGGGCCGCAATAGGAGTGCGCGGGGCGAACCGACCGAGATGATGGCCACCATGGTGTCCTCGGTCTTGCTGCGGCCGATGCGGTCGCCGTGCCAAGCCACACTGTCGTGCCCGTCGCGATACAGGCATAGGCCGGCGGTCCGGAAAGGTTCACCCAGCTCGGCGGCGTAGTGCGCATCCAACGCGGCTTTGGCGACCTCGAGCGCGCGATCGGGCAGGGCCTCGTCCTCGTCGTAGAACCTGACCAGGCGCGGAACGTCGACCACCCGGTCATACATCTGGCGGCGCTCGGCTTGCCACGGCACGCAGTCCCGAAGCCGCAGGAAGAGAGCATCCGCACCGACAATCCAGCCTGGGCGCACATCGATCCACGCACCCAACGTCAGCTCCGTGCGCTGCACGGTCGCCCCCAGCGGGCCCGGCTTGATCTCGTCGCCCAAGTCAAGTAGCGAACCTTGAAATGCCGCGGTCATGAGGCGAGCCTACCTCGGATTTGATACAGGCGTTCGAGATGGCTATCGGCGGGCAACACCGGCGGTAACTCATGTGACCGGTTGCCGCGCAACATCTCCGCCGCGCTGGTCGTGGCGGCCACGACGTCGACGACGCGCGGGCCAGCTATTCCTCGGTCGGCCCTGCGTCGATATCTACGGCCCCGGATCATCAATCGTGTCGACGGTTCCCGGCGGCGGCACCGGCAGCAAGAGCGGCACCTCCATGTCCACCCCGCACGCGGCGGGCATCGCGGTTCTCTACAAGAAGACCTACGGAAACGCGAGTCAGGCCACCATCCACGCGTGGATCGTCAATAATGCCACCACCGGCAAGGTGGCCGGAAGCCTCTCCGGCACCCCGAACCGGCTACTCAACAAGCGCGCTCTCTAGCCTTTGCTGTCCTAAGAAGATCAACGCCGGCGGAGGAGAGCATCCGCCGGTCTCGTTGCGAGCGGCTCCACCCACTGGCGCAGGATGTCGACGTTCATCGGCTCGCCGAGCGCCGGGCCTTGAGCACCCGTGCAACCCGTTGCGGCGACAGCGTTGTAGAGCTCGAGTGAATCGACCCCGTCCACCACCGTCACGATGTTCAGCGATCGGGCCAGCTCGACTGTCGACCTGAGCACCGCCGCATCCTGCGGGCTGTTGAGCATCGCGCGGGCGAAGGTCGGGTCCAGCTTCAGCTCGTCCACCGGCATCGAGCGCAGCCGGGTCAGCGAGGGCGCCGACCGTCCATAGTGGTCCAGCGCCAGCCTGATCCCAAAGTGGCGGAATTGGCCGAGTGCGGCCGCAGTGCGCCGCTGATCCATCTGCAGCACCTCTTCGGCAATCTCAAGAGTGACAGCCGATGGGGGTAGACCGACCTTGTTGATCAGCTTGGCCAGATCGTAGGGGAGCTGCGCGTCGAGGATGTCGGACGCGGTAACGTCCACCGCCACGCCCAACTCCACTCCCTGCCGATGCCACGCAGAGCATCGTTGCATAGCCGCTTCGAGCAGCCAACGGGTCAGCTGCCGGGTCATGCCCATCCGCGCCGCGAGCGGGTGGATCGCTTCCGCCCCAAGCACTCCACGCACCGGGTGATGCCAGCGCAGGATGCTCTCGAGCGCGACCGGCCGGCCGCTGGCGATGTCGAACTTCGGTTGGAAGAAGGTGACGAACTCGTTTCGGCTCTCAGCTCGCAACAGGTCCGGCGCGAGCCGGAGGTCGACCTGACTTCCCGCGTGCGAGCTGGGATCGTAAAGCTCCACTTCGGACCGGTTGGCCTTGGCCGTCTGCAGAGCGTCGACCGCACAACGGATCAGGTCGGCCGGCATCGTGGCGTGCACCGGCGCGACCGCCACCCCGGCGCTCAGCTCGATCTGGACCGGGGTTTCCGCGATTGGTACTGGCGTGGCCAAGGTTTTGAGCAGTGCCCTGGTCTCCCGGTCCACGGCGGCCGGGTCGGAGCCACGCACCGTGCGCAGAATCGCCACCTCAACGCCGCCCAGTCGGGCGGCGATCGCATCGGCCGGAAGGTGTTGCAGCAGACGGGTTCCGACCGTGTGCACGACGGTGTCACCGGCACTGTAGCCCAGCACGCTGTTGATCTCCGCCACGTGATCCACGCTCACGATCGTGATGATCAGCTGCTGGCCGATCGAGAGGTTGCCCAACATCGTGGGGAGGTTCTCGTCGAGCAGACGCCGGTTGCCCAGGCCGCTCAGCTCGTCGGTCTTGGCTTGGATCTGCGTCCGGGCCAACTCTCGCGTCTGCTCAAAGGTCAGCGCCGTACGAGCACCCGCGGCGACCAGACAGGAGCTGGCCAGGACGATCGCAATCGGGTGCATGCTCACGAAGGTGCCGACGATGAGCACGACCAGTGCGGCGAGCGAGAAGAGGATGGGTACCAGCAACGCCACAAATCCGCGAACGTCCTCAGCCGGCCGGCGCCTGTTCACCGCGCCTGCGGCCGCCATGAAGGTCAGGCCCAGCATCCAGCCGCCGTCGATGTAGCTGCCGTCCACATAGCTGCCATTGGCGAGTCCGAAAAGGTAGGCGGTGTCGGCGACGGCGAAGAACGCCGCACCCAAGCCGAGCAGCCACCAGATCGGGTCGGAGCGCCAGCGCATCATCGCCAGCGCCGCCACACTGACGACCATCAGCACCAGATCGCCGATCGGGTAGCTGAGATTGGTCAAGGTCTGGGAGAACTTCTCGCCACCGGCCGCCGCGAGCACGTCGTCGAGCGCGACCGCGGAGAAGACCGCGCCCGCCGCGAGCGAGGTCACGACACCGTCGAGCCACACCGATGCGGGCAGCCGGTTGGCCGCCGCCCGGGCCAGCAGAATGAAACCGGCGTAGGCCAACGGGTACATGCCGATATAGAAGACGTCGGCGAGCGACGGCACCGGGATCTCAGCCGGCTCTACCGTCGAGAACATCGCCGACCAGTAGATGTCACCGACACACCAGGAGGTGACCGCGAAGGCCACGCAGGACCAGGCCAGGCGATTGCGCCTAACCAGCAGCGGTCGAGCAAGGGCCAGCATGCTGGTCAGGACAAGCACGCCGGAGTAGAACCACGTGTCGAGCAGTGCCGGTCGTTCCGACAACGGAATCACCGTGCTGACGGCATAGATCACCCCCAGCACCACCACCAGGGTCCTCGACAGACGATATATCGGCGAGCCGAGGACGTAGTTGTCTCGGTCTGTTCTGGCACGAGTGATTGCGGACGTCACCGTGCTACCTCCCCAGTAGTGCGCACCCCAACCTGGTTGACAGCAGTCTGCTGTCTGGCGACTACGCAGAGACGCCGGTTGATACTAACGTGCCCGGTCGCCAGATGTGTGTCCAATGTGGCATCCGCAACTTTGATTTCATCAACGGCCCGATTCCCCTTCGAATAGGCCGTTCACGCCGAGTTCTTTTTCCCATAAAGCGGGACATAGGGTCGGCCGATATTGACAAAGTGGCATGCATAATGGTCTTCTTCGGTCAACCGCGCTAGGTCAGTCAGATTGACTATCTATTGAAGAGGGTGACCATGCAGCGTCGTCTTCGGATCGCAGCCCTAACAGCCATGGGGCTGGTAGCCGCGGTCCTCGTCCCAACGACTAGTGCCCACGCAGCGCCCACCCGCTACGAGGCGGAAACCGCGCCGGCGACGTGTGACGGCACGATCGACTCCAACCACGTCGGCTTCTCCGGAAGCGGCTTCTGCAACGCGCTCAACCAGGTGGGCGGCAACGCACAGTGGACAGTGACCGCCGCGAACGCGGGCAGTGCCACCATTGCCATCCGCTATGCCAACGGCACCACGGTCAACCGCCCCGCCGATATCAGCGTCAACGGAACGGTCGTGGAGGCCGCCTCAGCCTTCGGCCCGACCGGCGCCTGGACCACCTGGGCCACCAAAACCCTTACCGCCAACGTGAATGCGGGCAGCAACGCGATCCGCGTCGCGGGCACCACGGCGGTCGGGCCCGCCAACCTTGACTTCATTGACTTCGAGGTGGCACCGCCGCAGAACTTCACCGACTACCAGGCCGAGAGCGCCACGATCTCGCAGGGCATCGTCGAATCCAACCATGCCGGCTTCACCGGTACCGGATTCGTGAACTACGACAACGTCGTGGGGTCCTATGTGGAGTTCACGGTCAACGCGGCGGCCGCGGGCAACTACCCGCTGACGCTGCGCTATGCCAACGGCACCACGATCGACCGGCCGATGGACATCACGGTCAACGGAGCTCCTTCCGCTCCAGGGCTTTCCTTCCCTGGTACCGGGGCATGGCCGACCTGGGCCGAGAAGACCATCACCGCTTCGCTCACGGCGGGCGCCAACAAGGTGCGGGCGACTGCCACGACCGCCAATGGCGGCCCCAACCTGGACCGGCTGCGTGCGTCCGTGCCCGCCGACGCCGAGCCACCGACCGCCCCGGCCAACCTGCGCCTGGC
>DPJL01000169.1:46428-48032 GCA_003543035.1 Micromonosporaceae bacterium
GTGGCCAGCTACAAGGTTTACAACGGCGGCAACGTGATCAAGGAGGTCGGTGGCAACATCACCGCCACCACCCTGATCAACCTGAGCCCGAACACCCGCTACGTGTTGACCGTGCTCGCTTATGATGCGGCCGGCAATGCTTCGCAGGCAAGCAACAACCTCGACGTCACCACGCCGCCGAGCGATGACACGCAGCCGCCGACCGTGCCGGCGAATCTGCGCAGCACCAATATTCAGGCCACCAGCATTACGTTGGCCTGGAACGCTTCCACCGACAACATCGGGGTGGCGGGCTACCGGGTCTATCGCAACGGCACGCAATTCGCCGATGTGCCCGACCTGACCGCCACCGACAGCGGTCTTACCCCGGACACCACCTACAACTACACCGTCGCGGCCTACGACGCGAACAACAACGTGTCGGCGCAAAGCCCTGCGGTGCCGGTCAAGACGGCCACTCAGGCGGCCGGCGGCGACCCGGTCTTCGACCGCAACGTGAACACCCAAATGGATCTGCCGTGGGGCATCGGCTTCCTGCCGGATGGCTCCGCACTGGTCGCAGAGCGGGATCGGTTCGAGATCGTCCGGGTGACCTTGGCCGGTCAGAAGACCGTGCTTGGCACCATTTCCGAGGCGGTCACCACGACTGGTGAGGGCGGCCTGCTCGGCTTGGCAATCTCGCCAACCTTCGCCACCGACAACTACGTCTACGTGTTCTACACCGCCGCTTCGGACAACCGGGTCGCCCGGTTCAAGCTGATGAACAACGTGGTCGGCGCTCGTGAGCCGATCGTGACTGGTATCGCGAAGAACCGCTTCCACAATGGCGGGCGCATCAAGTTCGGCCCGGACGGCTTCCTTTACATCACTACTGGTGACGGGCAGGACAGCAGCCGGGCGCAGAACCTGAGCTCGCTCAACGGAAAGATCCTGCGCGTGACCGGGACCGGTGCCGCCGCGCCCGGGAACCCTTTCAACACAAGGGTTTACAGCTACGGTCACCGCAACCCGCAAGGCATCGCCTGGGATTCGCAGGGACGGCTCTGGGCCTCCGAATTCGGCAACAGCAGTTGGGATGAGCTCAACCGGATTCGCCCGGGCGCCAACTACGGCTGGCCGACCTGTGAGGGCACCTGCAACGTCTCCGGGATGACCAATCCGGTCCGGCAATGGGACGTAGCCTCGGCCTCGCCCAGCGGTCTGGAGATTGTCAACGACTGGATCTACATGGCCGCGGTCCGGGGTGCCCGGCTCTGGGTCATGAAGATCACCGGTGAGAACGCGACGGATTCCCCGAGGGCGTTCTTCAACGGCACCTGGGGACGTCTGCGGACCGTGGTCAAGACCCCGGATGGCGGGCTTTGGCTCACCTCCACCAACAACGACAAGAACGGTGGCACCCCGTCCACATTGGACAATGTCATCGTCCGGCTCAAGTTTGCCGGAGCACCGTTCCTGTTGAGCAGCTCGGCCTTCGCGAACAACGGCAACATCCCGGCCCGCTACACCTGCGCACAGGATGGCGTGTCAGGTAACGACATCTCCCCGCCGCTGTCCTGGGGCGCTGGAGCTCACGCTGCGCAAAGCTGGGCGATCACCTTCAT
>DPJL01000169.1:48298-54163 GCA_003543035.1 Micromonosporaceae bacterium
TTCACTTTATCCCCCCTCTTTCCCCACCCCACCGCTTTTCTGGCGTGTCAGGTAACGACATCCCCCCGCCGCTGTCCTGGGGCGCTGGAGCTCACGCTGCGCAAAGCTGGGCGATCACCTTCATTGACACCACCAATGGTGGCAAGCACTGGGTGATCTTCGATATCCCGGCGACGGCCCTGTCGCTACCGGAGGGTCTCGGGCTCGGCTTCAACGTGCCGAACCAGGGTGCGGCGAAGCAACGGTCATTCGGTACCGGCAACAAGACGTACCAGTTCTTCGGGCCGTGTCCGGGTGGCTCCAACCACCTGTACCAGTTCAAGCTCTACGCCATGAACGTCGCGACCCTGCCGGGCGTGACATCGAGCTCCACCGTTGCCCAGATCGAGACGGCCATCCTCGCCAACGACATCGCGAGCACCACGCTCAACGGCAACTCCAACGCCGGCACCTAAACCGTCCGGCCTAACCGTCCAACCAGGACTGGTACGCGTCGAAATTATGCTCGCGACCAAGAAAGTCCTTTACCAGGCTCGCGGCCGGTGCAGAACCACCGGCCGCGAGCACTTTCTCGCGATAGCGGTCGGCGACCGGCCTTGCGAGCAGATCCGCTGGGTCGAAGGCGGTGAAGAGGTCCTTCGCGATCACCAGCGACCACATGTACGTGTAGTAGATCGCCGAATAGCCGTCCAGGTGCCCGAACGAAAGGTGCATCCACACGCCGTCCACGACGTAAGGCGCCGGCAGATGCCTGGCCCGGGTTTCCCGCTCCAGCGCCAGCGGATCAATCTCCGCCGGATCGCCGCGATAGATGGACAGACTCAGATCGGCATAGGCCATCTGCTGGCGCACCAACATTCCCTTGCCGAATTCGTCCGCGGCCCGCATGCTCGCGACCAGATCGGCCGGGAGCGGCTCGCCGGTCTCGTGGTGCACGGCAAAGCGGGCCAGCGTGGCCGCGTCCCGGGTCCATTCCTCAAGCAGCTGTGAGGGCGCTTCGGCAAAGTCCCACTCGGTCTTGATCCCGGACAGGCCCGTCCAGCGCTGCGCTCCGCCGAAGACGTGGTGCAACAGATGGCCGAACTCGTGGAAGAAGGTGGTCACCTCGGAGTGCTGCATCAGCTCGCCCGGCCGAGGGAAGTTGCATAGCAGCACGCACTCTGGCACCCGCTGCCCGGCCTTGCCCTGGGCCAGGCTGAACATTGCCGCATGGCGGAATTTGTCCGCTCGCGGGTGCACATCCAGGAAGATCCGCCCCAGCAGTGTGCCGTCCTCGAGCACGTCGAAGACGTCCACTTCCTCATGCCACACCGGGATATCCGGCCGCGGCTGGAATTCGATCCCGAACAGCTCCGAGGCCACTGCCATCAATCCGGTCTTGACCCGGCCGTATTCGAAGTAGGGCCGCATCATCAGCGAGTCGAAGGCAAACCGCTCGGCCTTGATGCGCTCGGACAGATAGGAAAGCTCCCACGGATGCGCCTCGGTCGCCGCCGGATCATCGACCTGTTTGCGGGCGAGCAGAGCGGCGTAGTCGGCGTGCATCCGGCTTTCGGCCGCTGCCGAGATCCGGGTGATGAAGTCCGCGGCCGCCTGATCGTCGCCGATCATCTTGTCCTCGGTGGCGTATTGCGCCCAAGACTCATAGCCGAGCAACGTCGCCAGCTGATAGCGACGCTCAAGCAGACGGCGCAGGACATCGATGTTGGCCGGATGGCCGCGCAGCATGAACTCACGCCAGAGCTGTTCGCGCGCATCGACATCCTCCGAGTACGCCATGAACGGGCTGATGTCGGAGTAGTCGGTGGTGACCCGGACCAGGCCGTCCTCACCCACCGGATGCGTGGCAACAAAGTCGGCCGGCATTCCTTCGAGTGCGCTGCGCGGCATCGGCACCGAGCGGCGGTCGGAGTTGATGTTCCGGTTGAACTCCTGCGAGATCGCGACAAGCTCCTCCCTGAGCTCCTGCAGCCGGCTTCTGGTCGATGCAGGCCGGTCGACCCCGGCCCGGCGGAAGTCGCGCAACATGCGCCACACCCAATGACCGGTGGCATCATCCACATCGGACAGATCCAGAGCGGACAACCGGTGATAGATGCCTTCGTCCAGCGACATCTCGGTCATGACCTTGTCGAGCGACTGCTCGGCGGCCTCCGCGGCGGCACGCATTGCCGCATCCGGATGCATCTGTGAGATGACCTTGGAAAGCCGGCGCGCATCGTCTATCCGAGCGCTCACCTCATCGAGCAGCTCCAGCACATCCTGCGTTTCGTCCAGCTTGGCCAGATCGGCGCGGGTGGCGGCGATGACCTCATCAGCATGAGTAGTGATCTCGGACGGACTCGATGTGGCGAGTGCCGCCGCTCGTGACAAGGACATGGGTACCTTTCAATTGCGATTTCGAGCGCCTAGGCGGAGCGCTTGCCAAGAGCCGTCGGCAGCCCATCCACCGTCGACCGAAAGTGTCACGCCGTTGACGAAGGCACTCCGTTTGGCATCGGCCAAGAATGCCACGGCCTGCGCGATGTCGTCCGGAGACGCGAATCGGCCGAGCGGGACGTGATCGGTAATGTCCCGGTCACCGTATGCACCTTCGCCCTGCGAGGCATCGTCCATCGGGGTTTTCACCCAGCCCGGGCAGACGGCGTTGACCCGTACACCCCGGCCGCCCCACTCCACGGCCAGCGTGCGGGTCAACCCGATCAGGCCGTGCTTGCTTGTGTTGTAGGCGGCCCGATCGGCCACGCCGAAGAGTCCGGCCACCGAGGCGATGTTGATGATCGAGCCCTGACCGGCCGCCAGCATCTGCCGCCCCAGCGCCTGGCTGAGCAGGAAGGGACCGGTGAGATTGACCTCCATCACCTGGCGCCACACCTTGACCGGCGTCTCCTCGGCCGGGCTGATCAGAGCGATGCCCGCATTGTTAACCAGCACATCGATCCGGCCAAATTGGTGGGAGATCGCTCCGGCGAATGCGGCGACATCAGTTTCGCTTGTGACGTCACCGGCAAAAGTCAGCACACCGTCATTTGGCTCGATCCGCTGGCGGTCGAATAGCGCGAGCCGGAAGCCTTCAGCGGCAAGCACTTGGCTGATCCGCTCGCCTATGCCCTGGGCTGCACCGGTGATCGCGGCAACGGGTGTGGTCATGCGGGACACCCTAAACGGTCTTAGGATGCGTGGGCGACGACTTTCAAGCAACGGGGAGGATGCTTTGCGCAGGATTCTTGGAAGAGGGCTGGCCGGGCTGGGTGTGTGCGCTGCTGCGCTTACCCTCGCCACAGCTTCGACCGCCGCGGCCGGGGGCTCCGCCGTACCAGTCTTCGAACGCCGCAACATCGACCTTCCACTGGTTTCCGGTGGTCAGGTTGCCTCCGCTGAAAACCAAGCAACAGCAACGGCAACTGCCGCGGCGGCTTCAGCGCCATCGCCGACTGCGGCTGTCAACTCCATCAGCTATCTCACTCGTCGGTACCAGATAACGCCCGCCGAAGCCGAAAGGCGCTTGAAGCTTCAGGTCGAGTCGGTGGCGCTGGCCGCACAACTGGCGCAGCAGCACCCGGATGACTACGCCGGGATGTGGCTGGACCAGGCCGGCGGCGGCGTGCTGAAGGTGAGCATGGTCCGGCCCGAGCTGGTGCCGACGCGACCCGGAGTCGTTGCGGTGACTGCCAAGTGGTCGCTGCGGCAGCTGGAGAGCGAGGCACGGCGACTGTCCGCGGCTGAGCCCGGCGCCGAGGTGTATGTGGACCAGCCGTCGAATCAGGTGACCGTGCGCCGGGGCAATCCGGGGTTCGAGTTGAAGTGCGACCCGTTGCACTGCGGCGAGGCTCCGATCCGGGGTGGCATCCGCATCGATGTTCCACGCGTGAACGGGACGGTCGGCGGATGCTCGGTCGGCTATCGGGTGCGATCGGCGGTCTCCGGCAAGGAGTTCCTCCTGACCGCGGGCCACTGTGTGCTCGGCTCGACGCACGCCCACCAGGACTTCACCTGGCACGAATATCTAGGCCCGAGAACGCCTGTCACGATCGAGGATCCGGACATCCGGCTCACCGAGAACGGCCCGGACCCAGGCCACGATTACGCAATCATGCCCTACCAGGCCGGGGCTTCCGGCTTCTGGCTGGGCGGTGGCACGGTGAATCGCCGCTCGCCGCTGCTGCCACACATGGTGAACCACCACGATCTGCGGATCACCGGCTACACGCCGATGGCACAGGTACAGGTGGGTTGGGTGGTCTGCGCCAGCGGATCCGGCTACACCCCCGAGCCGGGGGAGTCCTATGTGGACTCCGGTGCCGGGCGTGGCTACATTCCGGGCACGCATTGCGGTGAGGTCAAAGGAAAAGCGGCCATGATCGACGTGGAGATCTGCGCGCGCAAGGGTGACAGCGGAGGCCCGCTGTTCACCGAAGCAGATGGTAAAGCGCTCGGCATCCTTTCCGGCGGCGATTCTCGCCTCGGGCCGTGCGTAGCCAATGACCCTGAGCGGAACCGCTACACCTCGATCTCAACCATCCTGGCCCGGGTCAACGCCCGGACCAACGGCGAGTACCAGTTCGAGCTGGTGCCGCAGCCGACCGCGAATCCCCTTACGCCGCGGCGGCGCGGCTGAGCGCCCGAGCCTGAATGGCATCGCGCTTTTCTTCGAAGCGGGTCGCGGCCTTGTCCAGATCGGACATCGCCGCGGCCAGCTCGTCTCGAGCCTTGTCGCCATCGCCCGAGAGGTCTTCCCGGTCCATCGCGTTGACCTGGCGCAGGATCGGCTTGACCACCTCGTCGTGGTGGATGCGCAGGTCGTAGACCCCGGCCATCGCCATCTGCACCGACTTGCGGCCGAAATTCTCGATGGTGTGCCCGGGCATCTGGAACTCTTTGACCACGTCGCAGATGGCTCGCATGGTCTCGTCCGGCGCGAGGTCAAAGGAGGCGGCGAGCAGATTGCGGTAGAAGATCATGTGCAGGTTCTCGTCCGAGGCGATGCGAGCCAGCATCTGGTCGCAGATCGGGTCGCCGCTGATCCGGCCGGTGTTGCGGTGTGACACCCGGGTCGCCAGCTCCTGGAAGGAAACGTAGGCGATCGAGTGCATGGCGTTGCCAGTGTGATCGCTGGTGAAGCCGGCGCCCATGTGATCCATCCGTGCCCGCTCCAACGCGATCGGATCAACCGCACGCGTCGTCAGCAGGTAATCCCGGATCGCAACCCCGTGCCGGCCCTCTTCGGCGGTCCACCGGTGCACCCAGCTGCCCCAGGCGCCGTCCCGGCCGAACATCACCGCGATCTCGTGGTGATAGCTGGGCAGGTTGTCCTCGGTCAGCAGGTTCACGATGAGCGAGGTGCGAGCCACATCTGACAGCTTCGACTGCTCCGGATCCCACGCCTGTCCACCCAGTACCCCGTCAAAGTCGCGGCCCTGGCTCCACGGCACATACTCATGCGGGAACCACTCCTTGGCTGTGGCCAGGTGCCGGTTGAGGTTGGTTTCCACTACGGGCTCGAGCTCGCGCAACAAGGAAAGGGTCACGTACCGACGGTACCGTAACCTACGGTCCCGTAGCTAGCTTCGCTAGTCGTCGTCATCCTCGGTGAGCTGCGAAGGCTCGGGGGCGGAACCGCCCAGATGGGCAGGAAGCCACCAACTGTCCTCGGGTCCTTTGGGCTTATCCGGGTACCCCTGCTGCGCCCGATCAAGCAGCCCCGCCATGCGTCGCCGCAGCTCAGCCTGGCCTTCACCACGTTTCACAGTCATCGGTTCGCCCACGATGATCGATATTGGCAGGTGACGTTGGACAAGTTTTCGCGGCCGGCCCTTGGTCCACATCCGCTGGGTCCCCCACAGCGCCATCGGGATCAGCGGGACA
>DPJL01000075.1:0-2751 GCA_003543035.1 Micromonosporaceae bacterium
GGCGGGGCGCAACGAGGCAAAGGGCCGCCGGGCTTTACAGGACATTCGCGCCAAGCAGCCCGAGGCGAGCCTGGAGCTGCGCCGGGTGGACCTCGGCGATCTCGACTCAGTGCGGCGGCTCGCCGACGGGATCCACTCCGAAGGCGTGCACATCGATGTGCTCATCAACAACGCGGGCATCATGATGCCGCCCCGCTCGCTGAGCCCGCAGGGGCACGAAAGCCAGTTCGCCGCAAATCATCTGGGCCACTTTGCGTTGACCGGCCTGCTGCTCGGCGCCATCGCCAAGGGCCGCGATCCCCGGGTCGTGACGGTCAGCTCCGGCCTGCACAAGCGAGGAAAGATTCACTTCGAGGATCTGACCGGCGCCCAGAAGTACTCTCCTGTCGCCTACTATGCCCAGTCAAAGTTTGCCAATGTCCTATTTGGACTTGAATTGGACCGTCGGCTGCGGGCAGCCGGATCGCCAATACGCAGCCTGCTCGCTCATCCCGGCTATGCCGCCACCAATCTGCAGACGACCGGGCCGACCGGGATCTTGAATTTCCTCATGCGGATCGGCAACCCCCTCTTCGCCCAGTCGATGGACATGGGCGCGCTACCGCAGCTCTATGCCGCGACTGACGCAGGTGCGGAGAGTGGCCAGTTCATCGGCCCCGATGGGATGGGAGAGCAGAAGGGGTACCCGACTGTCGTGCACCCGATACCATCGGCTACAGACCCCGAAACGGCCCGCCGCCTGTGGCTGGTGTCCGAAGAATTGACCGGAGTGGAGTATGTCAGCTAGCGAGGCGATTGAGGCGAAGCCGGTCAGGCGCTCGCTGATCCGGCCGATCCTCTTCACGGCAGTCGTTTTTACGGTGCTGGGGCTCCTATTCGGTGTGCCGTGGCTGACGCTGATGTCATCGGCGGCACAGTGGCCGACTCCCGTCGCAGCTGCCGGCACGATCGTGTTTGTGTTGGTGCTACTGGCTTTCCCGGTGCTCATGGTGCTCGGTCACGGGCGGCAGCATCTGGACTGGGCCGCCCGGACGGGAGACACCATCCTCGGTGTCATCTGGGTGTTGTTCGTCTGGGCGTTGCTGGGCAACGTCCTTGGCATCGCCCTCGGCTTCGCCGGAGTGGTAAACCCGGACAGGGCTCGCATCGTGGCCATCGGCGTCGCGGCGGTCTCGTTGGTGCTTGTGCTTTGGGGCTACTTCGAGGCGATGCGCGTCCCGCGCGTCAGACGCGTGGAAGTGGCCATACCGCGGCTGGGGCAAGGACTTGACGGCACCACGATTGTGCTTTTGACCGACACGCACTACGGCCCGATCGATCGGGCGCGATGGTCGGCGAAGGTGGTCGACGCCGTCAACGAGCTGGACGCCGACATCGTCTGTCACACCGGCGATATCGCCGACGGCACCGTCTCGCAACGCAGGGAACAGGCCGCACCGCTTGGCACTGTTCGGGCGCGGCTGGCCAAGACCTATGTGACGGGTAACCATGAGTACTTCGGGGAGGCTCAGGGCTGGCTCGATCACATGCAGGAGCTCGGATGGGAGCCACTGCACAACCGCCACATGGTGGTGGAGCGAGGCGGTGACCGGCTGGTGCTGGCCGGGGTTGACGACGTGACCGCGGCATCGTCGGGACGGCCCGGTCATCGGGCCGATCACGCCACCGCATTGGCGGGAGCCGACGCAGACCTTCCGGTGGTGCTGTTGGCACACCAGCCAAAGCAGATCACTCAGGCGGTCGACTTCGGTGTGGATCTGCAGATCTCCGGGCACACCCACGGCGGCCAGATCTGGCCGTTCCACTACCTCGTCCGCGTCGACCAGCCGACCGTGCAGGGCCTGACCAAGCATGGCGAGCGCACTCAGCTCTACACCAGTCGTGGCACCGGATTCTGGGGACCGCCACTGCGGGTCTTCGCGCCCAGCGAGATCACCTTACTGACGTTGCGTGCGTCATCGCCCGGCTGATATGGGTGCGAGCGGCCAGATTGGATCGCCGAGGATACTGTCGCGTGAGGACGTCTCCGCGGGTGCCGCACACCAATTCACCGACCTATGCGGCTGAAGTCGACCTGCGATTGTTTGCCGTACCGGTGCTGTGCAGGCCGGGTTCACGCACCGCCACGGTCGAACTCGGCGAACGGTCCCCGTTCGGGCCACAGCGGGTAGAGCACATCGTAGACTTCGCGGCGCAGGTCAACCGCCTCGTAGGCGGTGGGAATCGTCCGCGCGAGTTCAGTCTCACGAAACGCGGCCAGCGCCTCCAGGTTCACGAAGAAGTAGATCCCGCAGACGTCACCCGTCGCCTCGTCCCGACCGTAGATCTTTTGCAGCAAGCCGGGCACCTCCCGGAAACGCGGCCTTCGTTCGAGTAGGCGACGCTCAAACTCACGCGCGTCAAGGCCCGACTTGATCCGCACGAACAGGATGGCAGCCACAAACCAAACATACGCACCTCATCGGGTTCGCAGCTGCCAATCGGCCCAAAATCGGGAGCTCAGACGGGAGACGAGGAACACGTCTTATGAGCTCACTTTTCCCGGATGAGCTTGACCCAATTCTTCGGATGGATTGGTCCGTATTGCCACGTACGGCAGCGGGCGTACTAGGCGGGGCTTTGGGACAGCCCACTGCACTTCGCGGCCTGCTCCAGCCGCTGTTGGGTGGCGGCAAGTGCGGCTCCTGAAATCGGTACCGGTTGGCCGGTCTCGCTGACCACTCCCACGACGAAGTTCCGGCCGGCGACCTG
>DPJL01000075.1:3101-6119 GCA_003543035.1 Micromonosporaceae bacterium
TTGCCCAGTCCATAGTGGACATATGTCTGCCCGACGAACCCATCGCCTTGCGGCATATGGGCGTGAGTGCCAAGAACGATGTGAGCGCCCGCTCCCGACAGGACCCGAGCCAGGTCTCGCTGTTCCTTGTTGGGGCAGTAGGTGTCCTCGGTACCCCAATGCACATACACGACAACAACATCAGCGAGCGTACGAGCCTTCTTGACCGCGGCCACCGACAGCTCCTTGTCGAAGGCCATCGCGATACCGGGCCGAGTCGCTGTCGCCTTCCACTGACCGGCCAGCTCCCAAACCTGGGACAGCGCAACGACCGCAAGCCTTACGCCTTTCACAGTTGTCACATAAGGCTCATAGGCCTCGGCGACGTTGTGGCCCGCGCCAACCACCGGCATGTTGGCCGCCTTCGCGAAGTCAAGCGTGTCGAGCAGCCCCACCTGCCCGTAGTCGAGCGCGTGATTGTTCGCGATGCTGACGAGATCCACCCCGGCAGCCTTCACCGCGGCGTAGGCGGATGGGGGTGCGCGGAAGTGGAAGTTCTTGGGAGCCTTCTCGCCGCGCTCGGTTACCGCCGTCTCCAGGTTCACCATGGCAAAGTCGGCAGCCTGAAGCTGCGGCGTGTATGCACCGAACGCGGTTTCGGGATTGTCCAGCAGCGGACGAGTGCGGTCTATGAAGTGGACGTCCCCGGCGAAGGCGAGGGTGATCTCCGAAGCCGGCGTGGGTGGCGCACTCGAGGGTGAAGCGCTGGCGGGCGCGGGTGCCGGAGTAGGGGATGGCCCGGGGTTGCCGCTGCACGCAGCAAGGGCAAGGCTAAGGACGACGATGGCGACTCGAGGGGTGCGCACATTGTTGAGGGTAACTTCAAGCGGAGGTGGTCGTGAGGGTCAGCGCTGCCATGGCTTCGACTGCCTCGCGATTCGACAGCCCGTGCTCAATGCAGAGCGACCGCCAGGTCCAGAACGAAACAGCGTGGCCAAGCACGGCACGCAACCGCCGCCGTTGCGCGCCGGTCGCCACAAACGGCTTGATAAGAACGTCACGAAAATGGGCGTCCCGCCGTTCCAGGAACTCCCGGTTGGCTGCGGGCAGGCTGGCCTTGTCGCGGTAGATCCAGCTGAGCATGGATTCTCCCGCCCGGTAGAACCGGTAGAGATCCGTCAATCCGCTGCGCAGGCGGTCCAACGGGTCGGCGATCTGCGACCAGGAGTCCGGATCGGGCAGTACCCGTTGGGAAAGCCAGTGTGCCGAGCACGCCGCGAAGAGCGTCCCCTCGTCCGGGAAGTGCCGGTACACCGTCAGCCGGGTGACCTGAGCCTGCTCGGCGATCCCCATGATGGTGGTCGCAGCCGGGCCGACTGTTCCGTGCAATTGCACGGTGGCTTCGATGATCCGCTGACGTGTCTCATCGACCCGCTCGGCCCGCTTACGCATCTGGTAGCGGCGAGGATTCGGTAGACGCTCGTGTTCACTCAACGCTTGACACCCGCCCTTCTGCAGGTGGACGATTCCGGTATACGCAAGTGTATATCGAAAGGTGGCGACGATGGACATCCACCGCATCGGACGCGACATCAGCGTTCTGAACGATCAACTACCCGTTCCCGGCATCGGATTCCTGCCGGTGAACGCATTCGTCTTGCGCGCCAAGGAACCCGTGGTCATCGACACCGGCCTGAGCATTCCGGAAACGGGCTTCATGGATGCGCTCGGCTCGGTCATAGATCCCAAGGATGTTCGATGGATCTGGCTGACGCACCCGGATCGCGACCACACTGGAGCGATCTTCGATCTGCTTGAAGCCGCACCGCAAGCGCGCGTCATCACCACGTTCATCGGGGCGGGCATCATGTCGACCGAGCGGCCGCTGCCTCTGGACCGGGTCTACTTGCTCAACCCCGGCCAGTCATTGGATGTGGGCGACCGCACCCTCTTTGCCTTCCGGCCACCGCTCTACGACAGTCCAGCGACGGTAGGCTTCTACGACGACCGATCGCGTGCCTGCATCAGCTCTGATTGTTTCGGCGCGGTTATGCCAAGCGCCGAGCTTGCCGGGGCCGGTGATGTCGGCTCCGTCCCGCGAGACCAGCTTCGAAACGGGCAACTGCTCTGGGCAGTCCTCGACAGTCCCTGGGTGCACAACATCGACACCAACAAGTACCTTGGCACCGTCCAGCCGTTGCGGGAGATGGATCCCGAGACAATCCTCAGCACCCATCTGCCTCCCGCGCTCGGGCAGACGGCAGCCTTCCTCGAGATGCTCGCCCTGGCACCGCAAGCTGATCCGTTCGTCGGGCCCGATCAGAAGGCGCTAGAGGAGCTGCTCGCCACCTTCGAGCCCGTCGCCCACTAGGACTCCACGTAGACGAAGCCGCCGGAGTATGGGCGCGTGCCGAGTCTGACCCGGTGCGTACCCGGCTTGCTGAAGCACAAATTGCTTCGGGCGGAAGGGGCAACATCGCCGTACGGGGTCCGATAAGCAACGCTGGAGCGGTTCTCCACCCGGATGCACTGTCCTATCCGGACTCTCAGCCACTCCGGCTCGAATCGATCCCGCAGCACTATCGTTGCCGGGGCACCGGTTGCGCTGAGCCTGGCCGCCTCCACCTCGATCGCAGAACGCGACCAAGGTTGCTGCCAACCGGCGATGGCGAGGACGGATACGACGAGAACGATGGCGACCGCATGCCGCCCCAGCCTTCGCAAGGTACTCGCAGCAGAGTCAAAATTCTGAAGAACCTTCCCCAGTGGGTACCCGTAAAAGACGTGCGCGCCATAGGCAATGGCAATCGGGATCGCCTGCCCGGCTATCCCGTAGCGGGTCGCGAACGGGCTGAACACCGCGACGCTCTCCAACAGCAGCCCCCACACGACTCCCCAGGGCCACGCGCGCCGAGCCGCGATCGCCGCATAGGCGATGCCGAAGGTGACCCCGTTGGAGAGGTGATAGAGCCAGCCAAGGGCGGAGGTGAAACCGGAGGAGGTGGCGGCGTCGGCAATCAACATGCCGTAGGACTCGAT
>DPJL01000483.1 GCA_003543035.1 Micromonosporaceae bacterium
CGGACATGACGATCCCGCGGGGCGCGGCCCGGCCGGCGTCATGGGTTTCCTCAGCGACATGGGCACTCGCGTCATAGCCGGTGTAGGTGTACTGCGCCATCAGCAGCCCGATCAGCACGGCATAGATTGCCGCTCCGGCGAAGGTGAAGCCGGTCGCGTTGTGCACCTCGAAGAAGACTTCGGACAGCGGCTTGTGCTTGTCGGGCACGATCGCGAGCACGCCGACGATGAAGACCACTCCGACGATGTGCCACCAGGCGCTGATATCCGACAGGATCCGCACCAGGTTGACGCCGAAGGTGTTGAGCAGGCCGTGCAACACGATGATGATTAGGAAGATGCCGAAGGTGCGCACGGCGGTGACCTCGGGCCCGAACGTAAGGCTTATATATGCCGATGTGGTGATTGCCGCCCCAAAATCGATTGCGGCCGTGACAGCGACCTCACCGAGGAAGTTGAACCAGCCCACGAACCATGCCCACGCCGCCTTGTTGCGTTTGGCCAGCGCATAGGACCACCAGTAGAGCCCCCCGGCGGTCGGGTAGACCGAGCACACCTCGGCCATCGCCAGTGCCACCAGGATCACCATGCCGCCAACGAAAAGCCAGCCCAGGGTGATGGCGAGTGGGCCGCCGGCGGTCATCGCAATGCCGTAGGACGTGATCGCCCCGGCAAGGATCGAGATGATGGAGAAAGAGATGGCGAAGTTTGAGAAACCGGAAAGCTTTCGCCGCAGCTCCTGTTTGTATCCCAGTTCCGCTAGTCGCTGTTCATCACTCATGGCGTCTCCTTTGGACACTGTTGTGGATCAGAACCTACTTCCTCGGCCGTTATTGTGATAGCCGTGGATGACTCCGCCCTCGTTGCCGCAATGGCGGGCAAGGACCCGGCTGGTCTCGATGGCGCCTACCGTCGCTATGCAGACTCGCTCTATGCGTATGCGCGTTCCCTGACCGGTGATCGACATGCCGCTGCGGATATTGTCCACGACACATTCCTGCTGGCCAGTCAGCATGCCGGCCAGTTACGCGACCCCAGTCGGCTGAGGCCGTGGCTCTACGCCATCGCCCGCAACGAGGGTATGCGGCAGGCCCGGCGGCAGGCCAAACATGCGCCGCTGGAAGCAGCACCGGACATCGCGGCCGACACCATCGACATGGCTTCGGCGGTGCGCTCGGCCGAGATCGCCGAGTTGGTGCGCTCGGCGATGGCCGGTCTATCCGCCGGCGATCGCGAAGTCGCCGAGCTGGCGATCCGGCATCAGATGGCGGCAAACGAGATCGCCGGGGTGCTGGATGTACCGGTCAATCACGCGCACGCCAAACTTTCCCGCGCTCGCGAGCAGCTGGTTGTCGCACTCGGAGCGCTGCTTGTGGCGCGACGGCACACGGGTGAGTGCAAACAGCTCTCCGGTCTCCTGCAAGCTTGGGACGGCCAGCTGAACCCGTTGCTACGCAAGCGTTTACACCGGCACATCGACCTGTGCCCGATCTGTTCCGACACGAGAAGCAAGCGCCTCAACCCGGCAGTGCTGCTCTCCTCCTACGCCGGGTTGCCCTTCGTGGTGGCGCCGGACCTGCGCCGCACCAACTTGGCCGTTCCCACCCCGAAATGGCGTGAGGACACTGGTTTTCCTGAGCAGCCTGAGCTCACGAAGCGGCCGCCATCGGTGCCCGCGTTCGTCGCCGCGGCGATAGGCGTGATCCTTATCTTCGGTGGCGGGGCAGCCTTGTTGAGCATCGAGCCGAAGCTCGTCCGCGAACCCGCCGTGTTACCAAGCATGACCACGTCACCCGAGGAGCCAACTCCCTCACCAGTGGTCGCCAGCCCTTCCCTTTCAGCGAAGCCGAGCACCGGTCCCCCCGGATTGTCCTTTGATGCCAACGCGACTGCGACCTGTGTCAGCCCGAGCGGCGTCTACACCCTTACGGTTACCGCAATGGCAAACGCCAACCTGTCGAGCGCCACCCTGACCCGGGTCGGCACGAGTACGCCCGCCCAGGACATGACAGTGACCGGCAAGAAGGCCCAGCTGACCTTTACCGCCAACCAACTCAACGCGCAGATCACCTGGCGGGTAGCCATCCGCGCACAGGACGGTCGATCTCTTGTCGGGCCGAACCAGACCACCAAACATCCCTGCTTCCCGTGACTGTCCATTAGGCGACTGAAGAAAGTTGTTGGTGCCGGGGCGCTTTGGCACTCATGTCAGCATGAGAACTCACACCTTGCTGGCGACCCCACTGGTCGCTCTGCTCGCGCTGGCCTTCGCCACCGCGCCTGCCCAGGCCGCCACCACCGAGCCGTCGAACTCGATGGCCGAGGGCGTTTCAATGATTCAAGGCCAGATGGTCAGCAACCCGGTCTCGGCCAAGATTCTGATCGAGGCCTACTGGACACCCGAGCGGATGCGCGCTGCCCGGCCCGTCGAGAAGCCGCTCCCAATTGAAGATCCCGCGCTCGAGCTGCGGGACCGGCCTGGCAGAGTTGGTACGCCGCGATCGGCGGCAGTCCCGGCTGGGCCGGAAACCTCTGGCACGCAAGGCATCCAAGCGGTCAACGCATCACCCGGGGTAGGCAAAGTCTTCTTCACCGACTCCGACGGCGACGACTGGGTCTGCTCCGGCAGCACCATCAACAACCCCACCAAGAACATGGTCTCCACCGCCGGACACTGCGTGCACGAAGGCGATGGCGGCGAATGGATGGAGAACTGGGCCTACGTTCCGCTCTACAACTATGGCGCGGCCCCGCACGGCGTCTGGGCCGCGAAGTCGTTCACCTCGGTGAAGGGCTGGACCAAGTGGGGCTACTCCTGGTGGGACTTCGGTTTCGCCACGATGTGGACCAACAACGGCGTGAAGCTCGTGCACAAGACCGGCGGTCAGGGCATCAGCTTCAACTACGGCAAGTGGATTTCGGTGACATTGCTGGCCTACCCGTCCGCCGCACCGTTTGACGGCGGCTGGATGCAGTACTGCCAGGGAAGCATGTACCCCAAGGGATTCCAGCAGGTCGGCTTCAACTGTCTGCTCACCGGCGGCGCCAGTGGCGGCCCGTTCCTGCGAGCGTGGGACAACGATTTGAAGTTCGGCTACACCAACTCGGTCATCGCGTGGGGCCCGGACGACAAGAACTTCGGCCCGTACTTCGACAACGACGTCCTCGACATCTACAACGCGGCCAAGAACAAGTCATGAAACAGTGGGCGGCTCGGTCATGGGCCGCCCACAATCCCTTACGTCAGGCCAAGTAGCGGCCGAACCAGTCGACGACCTTCTGGTAGGACGCCGCTGCCGCCTCCGGGTGGTAACGCTGGCCGGTCTCGTTGAAGAAGGCGTGGTTCGCTCCGGGATAGGTCACCATCTCGTGGGTCAGCCCCGCCTTCTCCAATGCGGCTTTCGCCGGCTCCCGGCTCGCGTTCACCCGGTCGTCGAGCTCGGCGAAGATGCCGAGCACCTTCGCATTTGGCGACTTGGAGAAGTCGGCGTCAGCCGGAGCCGGGCCGTAGAACGGCGCTGCCGCATACAGTCTCGGCTCGCCTGCGTTGAGCAGGGACCAAACCTGGCCACCGCCGAAGCAGAAGCCCATCACTCCAGCCTTTTTGCCGGGGGCACGCTTCGCCAGCTCGTCAATCGTGGACTTCATGTCCGCGATGAAGCGCGCCGGAGGCGCGGCGTTGAGCGCGGCGGTCGCCTGGGCCGGGTCGGTGAACTTAGCCGTGCCACCCTCAGCCGACAGCAAGTCGACCGCGAGCGCCGAGAACCCGCTCGCGGCAAGCCTTCCGGGCAGTGTCACGAAGTGGTCGGTCAGGCCCCGGTTCTCATGGATGATCAGCAATGCGCCCTTGGGATTGGGCGCCGCCGACCATGAGCCCTGCAGGGTGCGTCCCTCCTGCCCGGGGAAGCTGACGGCTTCCGTCTTCTCCGCCTTCGGGGTGCTCGTCACGCCCGGTGTCGGAGTTCCCTGGTTTTCGGGCGGCCGGTTGCTGTCGCAGGCCGCCAGGATCGGTGTGGCCACCGCCGCGCCCACGCCCAGCAGAGCGAGCCGGTGCAAGGCTTCCCGCCGCGAGATGAGCCCGTCGGAATAGTCGACCACAATCTCCTCGGTCAGATAGCGGTTAATCTCATTCATACCAATCAACCTACCTCGCCCCGGCTGCGGCGGCGGTGTTCTTCCATGAGCAGGTCAAAGCCCGCGCGATCCACTCGCACGCCCTGTTCGGCCGCGATCTCCTCGGTGAGATCGACCGGAAATCCGTGCGTGTCATGCAGCGTGAAAACCGTCTTCGCGTCCAGCGGGCCCTTGCTCAATGACGACCGCAGCAGCCTCGATCCGGTCCGCAGGGTGCGCTCAAAAGCACGCTCCTCCCTTTCGATCACTGAGTCACCGGTCAGCCGGCCCAGCACCGGTTCGGTGACGCCAAGCAGCCGCAGATGGTAGATCGAGCGCCGCAGCAGCCGTCGCAAGACGTAACCCCGGCCGGTGTTCGCGGGCCGGACTCCCTGCCCGACGATGAGCTCCGAAGCCCTGAGGTGATCGGTGATGATGCGGTGCGACACCGGGTTGTCGTCGCGTCCGGTGAGCTCACGTACCTTCGAGAGCAAGGGGCTGACGAGGTCGATCTCGTGCACGTTGTCGACTCCCTGCAGCAACAACGCCATCCGATCCAGACCCATGCCGGTGTCGATGTTGTTTCCGGGCTGCATGAACACGAGATTCCAAACCTCCAGGAACCGTTCGCTGTTCACGGCCGGGCCGCCGCCGACACCGTAGCGCTCGCCCCGGTCATAGAAGATCTCCGAATTTGGGCCGGCTGGACCTGGTACCCCCA
>DPJL01000482.1 GCA_003543035.1 Micromonosporaceae bacterium
GATCGCTGAGACAAAGGCGGGGCGGCGCTGGAATGCGCCGCCCCTGGTGGTGGAGAAGATGATCAGCAGTAGTTGGCGGTCGCTCCGCCCACGCTCCACGCGGTCGCATCGCCCAGCACGGCGATCGCGTTGCCAGAGATATCGATCGGGATCTGGATCGGCGCGTGCGCCTGGATGCCGTTGGCGATGCCGACGTTGCCGATGCTCGTCATGTTCACATCACACCGGTCGCCGCCATTGCCGCCGCCACCATTGCCGTAACGCTTGTCATGGGCGGGCAGAGTGTTCGCCTTGGCCGGGCCGCCGAGCAGGCCACCGGTAACGCTGCCGAGCAGACCGGTGACCGCTTCGAGTGGAAGCAGCTTGGTCAGCTCGAGCGACTCTTCCTGATGCCTCTTCTTTTTCTTCTTGTGGTGCCGCATCGGCTGGTCGTGATTGGACGGTGGGTTCATCACCGCTGATGACCCGCCCAGACAGCCCGCCGTGGAGTCACCAAGGATGCCGAGGGCGTTGCCGCACACGTTGATCGGGATCTGGATCGGCAGGAACACCTGATTGCCATTGAGCAGACCGGTGTTGCCCGAGCTGATCCAATTGAGCGAGGTGGCGTGCATGGTGGCCGAAGCGCCACCCTCACACCACGCCGACGCCGTCCCGCCGACAGTGATCGCGTTGCCACAGAGCTCAATCGGCAACTGCACCGGGATTTTGAGTTGATTGCCGTTGAGCAGACCTGTGTTACCGCTGCTGTTCCAGTTGTCGGCGGCCTGCGCCGAGCTTCCGATCAGCAAGATTCCGGCTGACAGCAGCCCTACTTTGATTGCGTTTTTACGCATGGTGAATCGTTGCGCCTTCCATCCGGGGGGGAATGTCATGACGCAAATTCAACGATCCGCGCTATTTCTAGGTAATTGTCCGGTTACGTGGGCCGGCCCGCAGCACACCGGACGGCAACTCACGATCAACGATCTCCTGGGCCAGCCCGGCCGCTTCGATCATGCTGTCGAGATCAATGCCGGTATCTATTCCCATATCGTGCAGCATGTGGACGACCTCTTCGGTGGCCACGTTGCCGGTAGCCCCCGGGGCGTAAGGGCAACCGCCGAGACCGCCGACGCTCGCGTCGAACTCGGTGATACCGAGGTCGAGGGCGGTGAGAATGTTGGCCAGGCCGGTGCCGCGGGTGTTGTGGAAGTGCAGCAACAGGGGCAGATCCGGGTGACGTTCCCGTACCGCGGTGACGACCTGCTTGACCCGCAACGGGGTGGCCATCCCGGTGGTGTCCCCGAAGGCGACCCGCGGTGCGCCATCGGCCACCACGCGATCGACGATCGACGCCACCCTTTCCGGTGGGACGTCGCCCTCATAGGGGCAGCCGAACGAGGTGGCAACAATGACCTCAACCGGAGTGAGCGCCAGGATCGAGGCGATCTCGTCGAGCGACTCCTCGGTGGAGCGGTTGATATTACGGCGATTGTGGGTGTCGCTCGCCGAAACGACGACCTCGATCTCCTCGAACCCGGCGTCCAATGCCCGTTGAGTGCCGCGCAGATTTGGTACCAGGGCGCTATAGCGAATCCCGGGCACCTTCTCGATCGACTCCCATACTTCAGATGCGTCGGCCATCTGCGGGATCGCTTTGGGATGCACGAAGGAGACGGCCTCGATGCGCCGCACGCCTGTCCGGCCCAGCGCATTGATCAGCCTGACCTTGTCAGCCGTCGGGACGGGCTGCTCATTCTGCAGCCCGTCCCGAGGTCCAACTTCACGAATCGAAACGCTCACCGGCCACACACCCATGCGGCCAGCTTAACGCCCGTTTAGCAGTAGTTGGCAGTCGCTCCGCCGGTGCTCGATGCGGTGGCCGAGCCGCCGACGGCGATGGCGTTGCCGGAGAAGTTGACCGGGATCTGGATCGGCGCGTGCGCCTGGATGCCGTTGGCGATGCCGACGTTGCCGAGGCTGGTCATGTTCACGTTGCCACAGGTGTGGTCGTGGTTGCCGTTGCCGCCGCCATTCGTGTTCCTGTCACCGCCACTGAGCAGGCCGGTTACCGGCTGGAGCAGGTTGGCGAGCAGACCCACCTCGGTCTTGCGCGGCTTGGCAGCGCTCACACGCAGCTTGGTCGGCAGCGGCTTGGCCTTGGCGGGGGCCGCCGTCGGCAGAGCCTTTGCGGGCACGAGCGTGCGCCCGTAAACGCCGTTGGGCCCGCCGTTGCCGTCGTGGTTGCCGTGGGTGAAGGCGTTGGCGGTCGCGCCGGTGCTAGTGCATCCGGCTGTCGCGTCACCGAGGACGGCGATGGCGTTACCGCACACGTTGACCGGCACCTGCACCAGCGCATCCGCTTGGATGCCGTCGGCGATGCCCACGTTGATCGCACTGAGCATGTCGGTGTCGCCACCGCTGGGGTGGTTGTCGCCGCCGTAGCCGTTGTTGTGCCGGTGCCCGACCGCGTAGTTCGCCGTCGCCGACCCTGTGCAATAGGCGCTGGCGGTGCCCAGGATGCCGATCGCGTTGCCACAGATGTTGACCGGCACCTGGATCGGCAGATTTGCCTGGATGCCGTTGGCAATGCCGACATTGATCGCGGTCGTCATGTCGGTTTCGATCGCCTGAGCCGGGCTACCGGCAAGCAGCAGACCCGCCGAGACCACACCGAGGGTGGGAATCGTCTTACGCATTATCTGTCCCCGTGCCTTTCGTAAACGTTGAAGACGCCGCATCCTCAACGATCAAATAAGGCCCGAGGTCACCGCATCCGCGAAACCAATGCGGTGTCGTAGTCGCCGGAGACGAACTCCTCATTGGACAGCAGCTCGGTGAAGAACGGCAGATTGTTCTTCGGCCCGGCGATCTGGAAGGCCTCGATCGCGGTGCGCGCCTTGGCTAGCGCGTCTGCCCGGTCCGAGCCGAAAACGATCAGCTTGGCCATCAGGGAGTCGTAGCTCGGAGTCACCACGTTGCCCGCGGCGTATCCGGAGTCCACGCGGACGCCGGGCAGGCCCTCGGGCTCCACCCAGGTGCTGATCGCGCCCGGCCCAGGCAGGAATCGCTTGGGATCCTCGGCGTTGACCCGGAACTCGACCGCGTGTCCCTGACTTTGCGTCGGCACCTCGACCGGCAGCCCGGAGGCTACCCGCAGCTGTGCCTCCACCAGGTCGATGCCGAAGACGGCCTCGGTGACCGGGTGCTCCACCTGAAGCCGGGTGTTCATCTCGAGGAAGTAGAACTCGCCCGCGGTCGGGTCGAAGAGACACTCGACCGTGCCGGCATTGCGATAGTTGACCGCCTCACCCGCGCGCACAGCGGCTGCGAGCAGGCGCTCCCTCAACGCGGGCGTCAAAGCAGGGGACGGGGACTCCTCCACGAGCTTCTGATTGCGGCGCTGTACCGAACATTCGCGCTCGCCGAGGGCGACCACGCGGCCGTCGGCCAGGCCGAGGATCTGCACCTCGATGTGGCGCACGCGGGGGAAGTACCGCTCGATCAGGACCGATCCGTCGCCGAACATGCGCTCGGCGAAACCGCGAACCCGCTCGTACTCATCGCGCAACGAGACGTCATCGGCGGCGACTGCCATGCCCATTCCGCCGCCGCCCGCGGCGGCTTTGACCATGACGGGGTAACCGATCTCGTCAGCGGCGGCGATAGCCAGCTCGACCGAGTGCGCTGGGTCGGTCGTGCCGGGCGCAACCGGTACCCCCGCAGCCTGCATCAGATTCCGAGCGTTGATCTTGTCGCCCATGGCCGTGATTGCCTCGGCGCTCGGGCCCACCCACACCAGCCCGCTGTCTTGGACGGTCTGGGCAAAGCCGGCGTTTTCCGAGAGGAACCCGTAGCCGGGGTGGATCGCCTTGGCGCCGGTCTTCTTCGCGGCGTCGAGGATCGCCTGGGTGTTGCGGTAGGACTCGGCCGGGTTGGCCGGCCCGATGAGCACGGCCTCGTCGGCCTCGAGCACGAACGGAAGGTCGGCGTCCGCTTCGGAGTAGACCGCGATTGCCCGGATGCCCAAGCGCTTCGCAGTACGGATGATCCGGCGGGCGATCTCCCCACGGTTCGCCACCAACACCGACTCGATCATGGAACCCTCCCTGCGTTAGCCAACGACCAGCCGAAGGAAGGCTAGTTGGCTTCACTTGACCCCAACTAGGCTCGCCTTGTCAAATACGTGCAGCGATCTTTGTAGGAATCCTCTAACCGTTCAATGCTGCCAGCGCCGCGCTACGGAGGAGGTCCGCCCGGCGCGAGCGATCCACCTCACCCCCGAGGAACGGCGTCGAGTTCATCAGACCGAAGGCGGCGTGGGCGAGCACCCTGGCTTCCCCGGCGTTGAGCTCCTTGCGCAGGACGGTCAGCACCTGCACCCATTCCTCGACGTATTGGCGTTGCAGCCGGCGGATCTCGCGGCGCGGCTCCTCCGGCAGACGGTCCAACTCGTGCAGGTGTAGCGCGATGACAGCCGGGTTGGCCAGCGCAAACTCGACATGGAAGTCGACGAGCTCAACCAGCGCCCGCTTGACATCGCCATCGCATGCTTCGACTCGCGCCTTACCCCCGCTGAGCAGACCTTCGCTCACGGGCTTGAGCGCGGCGGCAAGCATTGCCTCTTTACCGGTGAAGTGGTGGTAGAGGGCGGGTCCGGTGACACCGGCGGCGGTGCCGATGTCATCCATGGACACGCCGTGGTATCCCCGTGCGGCGAAGAGGCCCACAGCGATCTCGAGAATCTCGTCCCGCCGCGACCTGCGCTTTGTTGTAACCGTCACGCGTGAAACCTTACTAGCGAGTCAAGCCCCCGACCTTAACGCCCGTTTAGTCAAGCTCGAAGCCGAACTGTTCTGCCAGCTGGCGGGCTTCCTCCGGCTTGTCGACCTGCAGCAGGGCGTGAGCAAGCGCATATGCCGCGCGCGGCAATGCCCCGGCATCTCGGGGCAGGCCTCCGACCACGCCTCGCAACACCTGCTCTGCTTCGCCCGGCTGGCCCACCGTCAGCAGCACCTCGCCCATGGTCAGCTCGGCCAGGAAGGCTTCGCCGAAGGACTCCAATGACCGGAATCGTTCGGGCACAGACCGAACCCGGGTCAGCGCCGCCTCGGGCTCACCGGAGCCGGCGAGCACCCGGGCGCCGTCCAGCGCGAGCCAAGCCAACTCATAGCGGGCCTCCGGCTCGGTGGTCGGCGATGCCGCCGCGGCCACATCCGCCGTGGCCAACACCTCTTGTGCCGCTTCGGGCCCGAGGCCGAACATCGAAGCCACCGCCTGACGGCGCAGAGCCCTGAGTCGATCGAGTTGTTCCCCGGCCATGTCATAGGAAGCGGCCGCCGCCTCAAACCGTTGCGCCGCAGCGGAATCCTTGTCCAGGTCGAAGAGCAGATCGCCTGCCTGCTCGAGCACTCGCCCACGACCAGCGGCATTATCGAAGCCATTGAGGTTCTGCGCCAGCTGGTCCAAGTGCGACAGTGCCTGGTTTGGCTCGTCGAGCCGCTGATAGATCGCCGCGAGCAGGTGTCTTACCTGGTCGGCCAGCCCTTGATTGGCCGCGCGATCGGCGCCGTAGAGCGCCTCTTCGGCCACCTCCGCCGCATCGGCAGCTCGATCAGCGTTGAAAAGTGCTACCGCCAGCTGGAAGCGGGCATAGTCGGCCTCGTCCTGTTGACGCTCGGAAACCAGTCGTGCCACCAGATCGGCCAGATCATCCACCGCTTCAGCTGCGCGACCAGTGCCAGCAAGCAGCATCCCGCGCCGCTCACGCACCTCACGCGCCAGCTCCACCGGCAAACCGTTGTGGCCCAAGGCTCGCTCGTAGGCCTGCACTGCGGACGGGCCATCCTCCAGCAGCAGATGGCTCTGCCCAAGGATGAACTCGCCCAGCGCGATCAGCTCGGGCTCCCCCGCCTCCTCTGCGCCTTCAACCAACCGGTGCGCGGCCTCCAGCGCCGCGGTGAACTGGCCGTCCGCGCCGAGCGCCTGCGCCTTAATCATTAACGCCTGCAACCGAACCCGTGGGCCGGGGTCTGGCTCGGGCACCTCATGCAGCATGTCCAACGTGGACACAGCTTCGGCCGGATGACCCGAATGCAGCAGCGCGACCCCGAGCCGCCGCAACGCACCGGCCCGATCCTTGGCGGAGCCATGCGACAACAGGAAGTCAGTCGTCTCGCGCACCTCCGCGAGCCCCGCTTCGGCCTCGCCGTGCCGGCACATGTGCAGACCGAGCCGCCCGCGGGTGCGCTGCTCTCGCACGGTGTCGCCGGCCACGCCGTAAAGATCACGCGCCTCGCTCCATACCCGGACCAGCTCTGCCGAGTCGCTGTCATGCAGGCGCATGCCTCGCAGGTCGGCGAGCCTTGCTCGGTGCAGCGGGGTCAGCCCGTCCGCATCGAGCCAGTGCTGTACCCGCAGCCACAGCGCCTCTACCCGCGGAGCGTTGTCTCGCCAAAGCGCGTCTTCCGAAAGATCCAAGAGCAGATCCAGGTCCGCGTCGGCCGGCACGTCGTCAAGTTGCGCTGGGCCTTCCACCACCTTCACCTGGGGTGTACCAGATGAGCCTGCCCCCAATCGGGCGATCAAACTGAGCGGCAGCCTGTCGCCCACCTGCTGCGCGGCAAGACACGCCGCAATCTCATCGCTCTGGTGGCTCGTGGCGTTGCGGGCGTCAAAGCGCAACGCGAGCGCGGTCGCACGCGCTGCCAACTCCGCACCCAATGCTCCGGCGCTCCGGCCGCCGGTCAGCTCGCGATCGCCGTCAGCCTCCACCACCCGGCTCAGCACCAGTGCCGCCGAAGCCGCGAACCACATCTCGGCGTACGGTGTCGGCGCTCTGTCCAACCACGACAGATGGCGTTGCACGAGCTCCAGCCCATAGCTGGAATTGCCGCTCACCGCAAGGAAGTGGAGATGGTCGGCCAGCTCGGAAAGATTGGCGTGGCTGCCGCGAATAGCGCGATAGGCAGTGTGATGCGCGGAGCGGGCCTCATCCAGCCGCCCGGTGCGCAGATAGGGCACGAGCAGTTGGGTCAGGATCGCCTGCGGTTGCTCGGCGCAGCTCAACCGGCCCGCGAGCACCGGCCCGGTGAGTGCGATCGCCTCCTCATAGCGGCCGAGCTGAGACAGATGCCAGACCTGATCCGTCGGGTCGCAGCCGCGGCAGTCGGAGTTGTTGTCCCTCGGCGAGGCCTGCCACCGCTCATAGTGCTCGAGGGCGGTTTCCCGATCACCGATGTGCATTGCCACCAGCCAGCGGTTCTTGTGCACCACCTGCATGCTGTGACCGCCGGCCTGAAAGCGCCGCTGCATGTCGTCGAGCACGGCATAGGTCCGGGCGAGCGGCACCTCGGGGAAACGGGTCAACGAATTGACCATGTACTTGAAGTACCAGAGCAGCAGGTGCTCATGATGACCGAAGCGCCCAGGATCGCGGTCGTATTGGGCCAGGCACCAGGAGAACGTGACGAAACCCTTGGCCGGCTCGCCGCCATGCTGGTAGGCGTTGGTGGCGGCCATCCGCGCGTCGAATCGGAGATCTTCATCGCCCAGCGCGTCGGCCTGAGTGATCGCCTCTTCGGCAAGCGCGATCTGGCCGGGCCCGAAGGGCGCGTCCCAGCACTGATGGATCAGTGCCTCGATCTTCTCGGGGGTGGTCATCTCAGTTCTCTCCAGTTACTGCGCGATCGAGCAGGCCGAGGAACGACCGGTTCAGCAGGGCCGTGTCCGCCGGGCGCAGCGGATGATGCCCAAGCAGCAGAGCCTGCCCGTAAAGTCCCTCGACTGCCAACTCGATCGTCTTGGCGTCGCTCAGCGTGGCGATCCGGCGGATCAGCGGGTTGCGGTGATTGACCACCAGTTGCGGCCGGGTTTGAGCGCTGGACTCAAAGGCGGCAAGCACTCCCGCCCATGCCTCGTCTGCCATCTCGCGTGTTTCGCGCAGGTGCCGCTGGAAGGTGGCGTCGCGATCGACCAGGTACAGCGCGGGCAAGGTCACCGGCTCGAAGGCGCGGAGCATCACCTCGCAGCCGAGTCGATCCAGCGCACGCTGTGCGGCGGAGGCAAATGGTTGCATCGCCTTTTCTTCGGCGCTGTCGAGGAAATGGAAACGCGTCGTCAGATCACTGGGGTCAAGCCGGTCGACCAGGTAATCGAGATCGAGTGCCGGCATCCGCTCGATGAGGTCGGTGTCGTAGGTGTATCCGCCGTTCACCACGGCAAGCTGCTGGGCTGCGGCCACTGCGGCCAGCTGACGGAACTCGTCCAATGTGGAGCAATAGCGGATCACCTGGTACCGCTGCCGAAAGTCGCTGAGCGTCAACCGCCCCATGTTGGTTTCCATCGGCCACCACTCGGCGACCAGGCGCAGCATGTCGTCGTCGTGTAGGGCCAGCGCCTTCACCCCGAGATGGTGGATGGCCAGGAACTCGGCCACCCTGCCCGGGCTCTGCCGGGCCAGGTTGACGAGCCAGCCACGCAGCTGGGCGCCCAACGCTTCCCGCGTCTGCTCCAAAAGGCTGTCTTCATAAAGGGCTTCGCGGCTCGCGGTCGGGCGCAGCTCGGTCGCATCGACCACGCAGCGCGCGAAGAACGCCCACTCGGGCAGCAGTCCTTCGGCTCCTTCGGCCAGCAGCATGCGCTTGAGGTAGACGCGATGTCCGGCCCGCGCGGCCGGGCTGGCCGGGATGGGCAGCACAAACGCCAACCCACGCAGGCCTGCCTCGGGCACATTCAGCTCGATCACGTCATACGGCGTGAAGCCGAAAACCTCCTGGCAGTAGCGGATCCGCTCGCCGCCTGCCTCCCACGGCGTCGGTCCCCCGGTCACCACTGTCTGTCCTACTTGGACAGTCACCGGCAGGAGCGACCCGAACAGCCGGGCCAGCTCCACCACTCGTGACTCGGACAGCCACGCTTCCTCGCCGCGGCGAGCGAGCAGGGTCACCGTGGTCCCGGGCTCGTGCCGTTGCGGCCCGCCACCGATTTCATAACGCCCATCGGAGTAGCCGGTCCAGTAGACGGTCGGAGCATTGCCGCTGCGAGTCACCACCTGGATCTCGTCAGCGACCAGAAAGCAGGAGAGCAGCCCGATCCCGAACTGGCCGAGGAACTCGTGCCGCCCGAAACCCAGCTCGTCTCGCTTGCCCGAGCGGCCGATCGTGGCCAGCAGCTCGTGCACCTGCTCCTCGGTCAGGCCGATGCCGGTGTCGCTGATGGTGAGCCGATCCTCAGCACACTCGATGCGCACCAATGCCGGTGCTTCCTGATCGAAAGCACGCCGAGCCGTGATCGCATCGACCGCATTCTGCAGGAGCTCGCGGACGTAGACCCGCGGGCTGGCGTAGAGGTGGTGGCTGAGCAGGTCGACGACGCCACGAAGATCGACCTGGAAGGAGTGGCCCACGCGGGTACGGTACCCGCATCAGAGCAAAGAGGTAGACCCTGCTGACCTTTAACCGAGGGCCAGGTATGCGGCGGCGGCGAACACCGCGAGCAGAACAGCCACCATCGTCAGGACGCGCACTCTCCGCCGTCGCCGAACCTTCGAGCGAACATCGCCGCTGCCCGCAGCCGTGATCGTCGACTCGGCGTCCTCGGTGAAGTCACCGAAGGCACCGTGGATCAACTTGTCGTACTCCTCAGACATCGCTTCGTCCCCTCCCGCCGGTCAGCTGCCCCCCGAGGGCTGCCCGGCCACGACTTAGCCAGCTTTTCACGGTGCCCTCCGCGACGCCCTCCTGCAAGGCGATCTCCGCGATGGAAAGCTGGGCCAGGTAGTGAAGGACAACAGCTCGGCGATGGTGCTCGGGGATCTTTGAGAGCGCCGCGGTCAACGCGACCCGGTCCGGCGACGGGCCTTCCATGTGCTCCTCGCGCTGCTTACGCAGAAAGTTCATCGCCGTCTTCTGCCTACGGAACCGGCTCGTGGCCAGATTCCAGGCCACTCTGCGGACCCAGGCCAGCGGCTCCTCATAGTCACTGACCACCTTCCACCGGCTGTAGGCGCGGCAAAACGCCTCCTGCACGAGATCCTGCGCCTCATGCTGGTCACCGAGGTAGGCATAGAGCTGCACAGTCAGCCGCAGATAGTTGGCCGAGTAAAAGTCATCGAAGTCCTGCAAGGGTCGCCACTGGTCCTTCCTCCCGCGAAGGACACGTGCTCGGCCCACGTCAGGTTGCAGCCGAGTTTTATCCGAGCGTGGGCCGCTTGGCAGTTATCCCGTCGCCCGAGGAACGCCCGGTGATCCGGCGCTTCAGCCATGGGGCCAGGTGTTTGCCGGCCCAAATGACATCGGACGCCCGTTCCGCAGGCCATGACTTGCGGGCGGGCCAAACCGGAACGTCCCACCAGGTCGGGTCCGCTTCGACCTCCAGCGCGGCCAGCATGTGGGCCGCGGTCCGCCGGTGCCCCGCCTGGGACATGTGCAGCCGGTCGACGCTCCAGAGCGCGGGGTTGGCGTATTCGTCGTCGCCCCAAAGGTTTACCAGCCGTGCACCGTAGCGCTCTGCCGTCTCTCCTACGGCCTGATTCAGATACCTGATCCGCGGCGCGATCATCTTGTTCGCGGGCAGGCGGGACATCACATCGGCGAACCGGAACACCAGAACATCCGCGCCGCTTTCCCGGAGCCCTTTGATCACGCCGTCGTATCGCTTCATCAGGCTGGGCGGATCGCATTGGCGGCGCAGCACATCGTTGCCACCGGCGGCAAAGCTGACCAGATCGGGCTCCATCGCGAGCGCCGTTGGCACCTGCTCGGTTGCCACAGCGTCGAAGAGCCTTCCCCGCACCGCGAGGTTCGCATAACGAACGCCGAGTTTCTCCGCCACGAGATCGGCCCAACCCCGGTACGTCCCGTCCGGATAGGGATCATCCAGTCCCTCGGTGAAGCTGTCCCCGAGCGCTACATACCTGCTCCAAGCCACGCAGCGTAGTTTTGCACACACCCCAATCCGGGAATCGCTTCCGGAGCGTGACGGTTGCCACCAGCGTGGAGATTGAGATCTATGCCGACATAGTCTGCCCGTGGTGCTGGATTGGGGAGCGGCGCTTACAGACAGCCCTGTCCACCTTTGACGCGGAGCACGTAACGCTGCGATGGCGGGCGTTCCAGCTTGATCCCTCCGCCGAATCGGCCGGGACGCCGTTGGTGCGTGCGCTCGGCCGCCGCTATGGCGGAGAAGCCAACGCCCGCCGGATGTTCGCCAATGTGACCGAGGTCGCCCGTGGCGAGGGTCTCCCGGTGGACTTCGACCGCGCCGTCAGCGCCAACACCTTTGACGCCCATCGGTTGATCTGGTGGGCCTACGACCAGACCGGTGATCAGCTGCCATTGGTGGAGGCGCTTCACCGCGCCCACTTCACCAACGGCCAGGATGTGGGATCCCGATCCGTGCTCGCCTCGATCGCCGCCGGAGTGGGCCTCCAGGGGGCGGAGAACTTCCTTCGCTCCGAGGGCGGCGTCCACGAGGTGCGGGCCGAGTTGGCATCGGCTCGCGAGCTGGGCATCACCGGCGTACCGACCTTCATCTTCAACGGCCGGTACGCGATCACCGGTGCGCAGGATCCGGAAACGCTCCGTCACGCGTTGTCATCCAACGACATTGTTCGACTTGGATGACTGATCTATAGTCGTGGCCGACATCACTGTCGCATGTGGAGGTCGGGTGCCATCCTTCGCGTCGGACCGTGTTGACGACACGGTGGCCCACCTCAGCTTTCTCTGCCCGGAAGACTGGCAGAGGGGCAATGAAGAACTGATCTCCCCCTTCACGTCGACCATCACGAACGGCACTGGAGCGATGGTGTCTGCCGGTCGATGGGAGCACCTTCTCGCTGAGCCGCCTTCGGCGGCGGAGCTCATCGCCGGTGCGGCCTGGCTCGCCTCCGAATACGGCGAGTTCTTCATGCCCTTCGATGGCAACCGGACCGAGGTCGTCATGGAGGACACCACCGTGGCCGGCCGGCCGGCCGCCCGGGCCGGATATCTGCTGCTGTTTCACCCCGAGGACGGCGAGCCGGCGTATGTCCGCGTCCTCGTCGTCGCACTGGCCGCCGACAAGATCTCGTTCCTGCTCGCGGTGGCCCCGGACACCGAGCGGCACATCGTCGACAGCATCCTCGCGAGCACCGTGCCCCTGCCTCTCACGTCCTAATCGGACCTGGGCGCCGCCCCGGGCATGATCCCCGGGACGGCGCACTCCCCCACCCCCCAAACACAGGACCCCTCGGCGCGAATCCACACACCCCCGTTATCCCGCGATAGTCGCGGAATTCTCCCTTGTGCAGCGCGCGTCGGTATGTCCTGACCCGTCGCTGTATCAAGCTGCGGGGACCTGAACGACCGTATTGGGGCGTAGAGTTTTTCGCACCAGCCAACTGGTAGGCCAACAGGTTCAGGTAGGCCGACAGGTAGGCCACAGTCGGGAGGTGATGCGGTGCCGGCCGGGAAGTCATCTGGACATTCACTGGGTCCGCTGATCGCTCAGCGACGTAAGGAGCTTGGCCGCAGCCAGGAACGCCTGGCAGAGCAGCTGTGCACGGTGTCCGGCCGATTAACGGTGACCAAAAACGAGGTCTCCCGCTATGAGCGCGAAGAACGCATCCCATCGGCAGATTCCTTGCGCCACCTGGCAATCGCCCTCGCCCTGCCACTGGACACATTGGAGCGCGCCGCAGCCACGACCCGGGCTCTAAGAAGAAAGCGGCCACCCGCCACCTCAGCCGTTACCGTTAATGCCAACGGTCTCTACGGCGAGGAGGTCGATACGGAACGTAGGCACGTTCTGCAGAGCCTGGCCGCTGCCAGCTTGGTCGTCGCCGGGTGGCCCGTTGGCGCCCGCGCGGGCGTAGACCTTCCCCGCCGGATCACCATTCAGCATGTGGCCGAGTTGCGGGAGGCCACAAACCTTTACCGCGGCTGGGTTAGCAGACACGGCGGCGGCGGGATCCGCCAGCACGTGAGCACCCTGCTCGAGCAGGCCAGCATGATGCACACTGCCGCGTCGGACGACGCCGTACGCCGCGAACTGCTCAACAGCATCGCCGATCTGGCCGGTCTCGGCGCCTACATCTCCCGCGACCTCGAGGCACACGAAGACGCTCGCGCGATGTACCAGCTCGCCCTGCAAGCCGCGAAGGCCGCCGGCGACCGCCATTTGGGCGCGCACCTCATCGTGCGCATGGCCGGTCACAACATCGAGCTCCATCAGCCCGAGGACACCCTCGGGCTGCTCAGTGCCGCCCAGCGGGCTGCGAAGTCTGAGCTCAGCCACGGCGAGCGGGCAAATCAGCTGTGTATCAAGGCTTGGGCCAGCGCCCAGCGCGGCGACGCCGAGGCGGTGCGGCGGGCGGTAGGCCAGGCCGAGGAGGAGTTCGTCCGCGCCGAGGGCTCGATCTCGCAGGACTGGGGTCGGCAACACGTCACCGAAGCCGAGCTCTATAGCCTGACTGGAGCCGCCTATGTGGACCTGGCTCGGGCCAACCCTCGGCACGCGCCGACCGCGATCTTGCGGCTGCGGCGGGCTATCGGGCTCAGAGGCCCTGCCAACGCGCGCAACCGGACGCTCGACATGGTGAGCCTCGCCGAGGGCTTCCTCGCCGCCGGAGAAGTCGACGAGTCGAGAAAGGTCACCGCACAGGCGACCGAGCAGATTGACCAGCTCGCCTCAAACCGCTTGTCCCGCCGCCTTAACGAGCTTCGCCAGCGCATCGGTTAAGTTCGAGAGATGCAACAGTGGCGGGTGAGCTTCGACGCCGACGTGACCTTTGTGAACGGCGGCGGTCTGCATGTACAGGGTTTCCGACTGGACATACCGGGCAACGACATCAGTGACGAGGAGTTGGGTGCGCTTCTGGTGCGCCACTTGGGTTTACTGATGGTGGGCGAGGTACACGTCGCCTCGAAGACCCTGATCCAGGAAGCACACAAAGGGTCGCGTGAGGTCGCTCCGCAAGCGCCCACTTCGTCGCAGCTCGTGGAGCTGAGTCATTCGATCCGAGCGGGGATGGTCACCTATCCCGGCCTGCCCGGGCCCGAGATCACTGATCACTTAAGCCGCGTCGCTTCCCAAAAGATCTATTCGGCGGGTACCGAGTTCCAAATCGGACGGATTTCGATGGTGGGCAACACCGGCACCTACCTCGACTCCCCTTCGCATCGCTACCCCGACGGCGCCGACCTCTCCGGCCTGCCGCTGGCCAAGCTGGCCGACCTCGACGGAATCGTGGTGCGCATCCCCACCGACGTAAGCGCAGTAGACCGCCTCCTCCTCGCCCCCTACGACGTGGCCGGGCGAGCCGTCCTGATCCACACCGGCTGGGACAGGCATTGGGAAACCGAGACCTATGGCACGGGTGGACACCCTCATCTGACCGAGGATGGCGCGGCGTGGCTGGCCTCGCAGGGCGCGGCCCTTATCGGCATCGACTCGGTGAACATCGACGACACGAGCGGCGGCGAGCGGCCGGCGCACAGCACTCTGCTGGCGGCCGGTATCCCGATCGTCGAGCATATGACTGGGCTGGATGCCTTGCCGCCGCACGGTTTCCGCTTCCACGCCGCTCCGCCACTGGTCGCCGGGATGGTCAGCTTCCCGGTACGCGCCTATGCGATCATCGCGGCCTAGATCAGGTGCCTTTATCGATGATCGATGTTTTGGCTGCCATTGATTGGGAAGAGCGTTGGTATGGCTGTCGTTCCCGACGCCGCTGCCGGCGGAACTCAGGGAGAAGATGATCGGCCTCTGGCGTCGCCGAAAGGTGCTCGACTTCTTACCGAGGTCTTTTGGTTGTGCGTCAAGGCTCGTCGGCAGCTTGCCCGGCTGAAGGCGACGACGGCTCAACTTGCCGATGTACAGGACGAAGTGCTGCGGCATGAACAGCGTTTGGAGCGCTGGTCACTGGGTATGAGAAGGGTTGAAGGGCAGTGAAGTGTCCCCCCGTCGCTTCTCTGCCCTTCAGCTTGCCTACAGCGGACATAGCATGTGACCGATACAGTGCCCGCCATGCTCGGGGCGCCGGGCGGGTTTCGAGGATTGTCCATGGATGCCTATGACGGCGAGGCGAACGTCGTCATTCGCGGCATAGACATCCAGAACGGAACAGCGAAGGCCCAGGCTGACATTTGGCTCCGGGGCCTGGATTCATACGGCGACGTGGTGGACTTTTCCGTCGTCAGTCAGGGGACCTCCCGGCTTGTCGCCTCCGGCGTCCCGCTTGACTCGGCTGGGCGGACAACATTGCCGCCATTCGAGGTTCCGTTGTCCGGCGGGCCGTCCAGCGCCTATCCCCACGACCGGTACCACATGTCGATGCGCTTGGATGTCGCTATCCCCGAAGGGGTTCAGCTGCCGCCCTTGACCGGCCAAGGCCGACTGGACCGGAGACTTCTCCTAGCGGTGAACTACGTCTGGCTTGATGTCGCCCTTACCGACTGGGCTTTGCAAGCCAACAGCGACCTGCCGCATCCTTACTACGAATCACGCTCCGGTGCCAACAACACGATCAGCCTCATCCACCCGATCCACCTGATCATCGCGCGGCCGGACAAGAATCTCGTCTTCATCTACTGCATCCTGTCCACACCGATCCTCCTGGTGCTGGCCCTCGTATTGGCACGCTCCGCCAACCGCGAGTCCGGCGCCGTGAGCACCAGCCCACTCGAATTCGCCGCGGCATTGATCGCAGTCATCACGCTAAGGCAGGTACTCGTCCCGCCTGACGTAGCCGGTTTCACCATATTGGACAAGATTCTCGGCATTCAGGCTGCCGCGATCACGGCGATCGTCATTGTCATGCAAACCTTCCCCCGCCCCGCTGCGCCTAAGCCCGACTAGGGCCGGCCCGCCGCCGAAACCGATCTCGTTGCCGTCCGGGTCGCGGAAGGTGGCCTTGCGTACGCCGTTGTCGTAGGTCTCGCGCTCGGCTGGCTCCAAGCCCCGCTCGGCGA
>DPJL01000127.1:0-609 GCA_003543035.1 Micromonosporaceae bacterium
TCGGTGATCTGCATGCCAACAAAGCTAAATGCCTGACGTTTCGTTGACGACCGCAATATCGGCGGGCAACCATGTGGGGGTGTCCGCATCCGCAGCTCTGGCGCAGTTCGCCGGTCTGATCGCTGATCAGACCCGGGCGGCGATGTGCCTTGCCCTGCTTGACGGGCGGGCCTGGACGGCCGGCGAACTAGCCAAACATGCTGGTGTAGCCCCGTCGACGGCCAGTGCCCACCTCACTCAGCTGGTCGCCGGTGGCATTTTGACCGACGAACACCAAGGCCGCCACCGGTACGTCCGCCTCGCGGGCGCCTCCATCGCCGGTCTGATCGAGGATCTCGCCTCACACGTTGACGTGGTCGAGAAACCTCGCTCGCTCAAGGACTCCGCCAAGGCCACGGCTCTTGCCCGGGCTCGCACCTGCTACGACCATCTGGCCGGCCGGCTGGGTGTCGATGTTGCGGATGCGTTGTCCCGCAATGGTTTGGTGACCGACTCCGGCTTCGCCCTCACCAAGGACGGCGTGGCCTGGCTCGCCGAGCTGGATGTCGACATCGAAAGTCTGCGAGCCGGTCGGCGCCCCCTCGTGCGGCCGTGTCTGGATTGGACAGA
>DPJL01000127.1:788-10453 GCA_003543035.1 Micromonosporaceae bacterium
CGCCGCCGTTGGGTGGAGCGCATCGGCTCGGGACGTGCGTTGAAGGTCACTCCCACCGGCGTGCAGGCGCTGCATGACCTGCTTGGTCTCGATGTGGGCAAGCTGAAAACCGCTGGTTCGAAGTAGGCCGATTAAGCGATCATCGACGGGTGCGTAACTCGCAGCTGCCCATCAACGTCGCCATCGATGATTCCGACACCCCGCGGGATGTTCTCGATGCGTTGATCCTGGCTGCCTTCACCACGGGCGAGCAGCCCTTCGCACAGACCAAGCGACTTCCGAAGGTCCTCAAGGACGCCGCGCTGATGCCAGACAGCGGCCAGCTGCAGCGGGTCGCCACCGAAAACGGCGTACGCAGCCACATCGTTTCCGGCGAAGGCTGGACCTTGCGGGCGACTCGTTGGAGCGGCAATAGCGCCGAGGTCACGGTCACCGCGACCAGCGACGAGTTGGCGGCGCGGATCCTCAAGGAAGCCACCAAGAATGCCCGCGACAAGCGGGAGGTGCCCAAGGATTCGGTCGACATGGGCTTCTGGCACATGGGCGGTCGCGGGCCGCAGCGCGAGAACCGTCGCATCACGACCCCGGGCTGGTCCGAGATCCGGCGCAACTATGCCTCCGACGTGGCCGCCGCCATTGACAAGCTGACCGAGCTCCGGCCGGAGACGATCTCCGGTCGGCTGTTGCTTCTGCACGGTGCGCCCGGGACGGGCAAGACGACGGCGCTGCGGGCGCTGGCTCAGGCCTGGTCCTCGTGGTGTCAGGTGGACTGCGTCCTCGACCCGGAGAGCCTTTTCGGCAGCACCGGTTACCTGATGCAGGTGGCGCTCGGCTACACCGACGACGACAAGAAGAAGTGGCGCCTGTTGCTGATCGAGGACTGCGATGAGCTGATCTCCGGGTCGGCCAAGCAGTCCAGCGGCCAGTCGCTGTCACGCCTGCTCAACGTGACCGACGGCATGCTGGCTCAGGGGCGCGATGTCCTGATTGGGCTGACCACCAACGAGCCGCTGGCGCACCTGCACCCCGCGGTCGTGCGGCCAGGCCGTTGCCTGGCCCAGATCGAGGTCGGCCCGCTTCCCTTCACCGAGGCCGCGGCATGGCTCGGCACTTCTGCGGGTGTCGATGCCAATGGAGCCACGCTTGCGGAGCTCTTCGCGCTCAAGCGCGGCGAGTCCGGCCTCGTCCGCATCGCGCCTTCGCCGCCGATCGGCTACTACCTCTGATCTTCCCTTCGACGATCGCGCCATTTCGGGGAAATGGCGCGATCCTTTTCGCGGGAGGCAGCCATTTCCCCGAAATGGCGATGATCTAGCGACGGGCAAGGACAGGGCGGAGGGTTTCTAGCACGGGGAGAGCGTCCACTTCGGTCGGTTTGACCCAGGTGGGGGAGAGCACGGCCCCATCGGGCTCCGCCCGCAGGTCACCGGCGGTGATCGTGACACCGTAGACGATGAAGATGCCGTGGAAATCGATGCCCCCGGCCAGATGGCGGTAGTCCGAACCCACCTCGAGCAGCTCGTCTACCTGCACGGTGAGACCGATCTGCTCGGCGAAGGAGCGGATCACCGCCTCCTTGGGATCCTCGCCGTGCTCTATCCCGCCGCCGGGCAGCATCCACTTGCCGGCGTCGCCATAGGCGCTGCGCCCGATCTGCACCAGCAGCACGGCATCACCGTCTCGTGCCAGCCCGCAGGCTGACACCCGCTGCACCTGGCGAGCCAGCGTCACGAGGTAAAAGACTGCCATGTTTGCGCACGATCGACCAGAGACCATGCGCGTGAGCGGCCATCCCTACCCTTCGGAGCCCGTGCCCGCCGATGCGTTCGCCGATGGCCTTTTGTTGTGTGTGTGGGTCCGCTCGGTGGCGGCTCTTGCGTGGGCGACGATTACCTATCTAGCCGGATGCGGGCCTGCGCGGCGTCGGGGTGGCTGAGCTCGTCGAGGATGTGCAGTGCCTGCTGCCAGCTGTGGCGCGCGGATTCGGGATCACCGGCGACCTGATTGTCACCGACTTTGATGAGGGTGTCGGCTTCGCCGTGGCGGTCTCCGAGGTCCCGGTAAAGGTCCAGTGCCCGCCGATAGCAGTCGGCGGCCTGGTCGTGGTTGCCGAGGTGGTGGTGGGCGTAGCCGAGGTTCAGCCAGACGCCCGCTTGGCCGTGACGGTTGCCCACCCGTTGCAGCAGTGCCACGGCTTTGCGGCAGTGGGTGAGGGCCTGTTCGAAGTCGCCGAGCTGGGTGTGGTAGAAGCCGATCTGGTTGAGGGTCTGGGCCTGCATGGATGGCCGGCCGGCCGTGCGGAAGCGTTTCAGGGCGAGCCTGGCGTGGCTGAGTGCTTGCCACTGGTTGCCTTGCAGCCCATGCATAATGCTGATGTTGTAGTGGACCTGGCCCTCACCGTGGTGGTCACCAGCCTCGGCAAAAAGATCAAGAGCCTGCTTGAGGTGGGCTTGGGCGTCGTCGAGGCGACCGGCGTGGCGATGAGCGCGGGCCAGACAGCGGTGGGCGTGTGCCTGTGCTTGCCGGTCATCAAGGCGGGAGGCGGCGGCCAGGGCGAGGGTTTGGGTATGGCCGAGATCGTGCCAGTGGCCGCGCAGGTCAAGGTAGGTCCACATGGTCCACGCCAGCTGCCAGGCGTGAGTGTCCGATCCAGACTCCGCGGCGTGTTCGATCGCGGCCAGTAGCGTCTTGTGCTCATTGGTGAGCCAGGCCAGGGCGTGCTGGTGATCGGGCAGATGCACCGGCTCAATGCCTGGTTGAGGCGGGGCTAGGTGAACCGAGTCGCGGTGCGGGTACAGCAGGGCCGCGGCGGCACTGGCAGTGTGCAGGTAGTGGTCGAGGAGGCGGCGGAAAGCCTTGTGCCGCAACCGTTCGTGGTCATGCTGGTGAGCCAGCTCGGCGGCGTGGGTACGCAGCAGATCGTGCAGGGCGTAACGGCCCGGCGTGGGCTCGCTGACGAGGTTGGCCCTGGTCAGCGAGGCCAGAAGAGGGCGTATCCGATCGATCGGCGCTCCGGCGAGGCTGGCCACGGCCGGCACGGCCATGTCGGGGCCGGGATGCAACCCCATCAGGCGGAAAAGCCTTGCGGCGTCGGGGCGCAGCGCGTGGTACGACCAGGAGAAGACGGCGCGCACATCGGTGGCGGGGTCAACGCTGTCCAGCGCGTCCAGGCTTTGACGGATGTCGCGTAGCTGGTCGACCAGAGCTGCGAGTGAGTGCGCGGGATAGGTGGCCGCCCGGGCGGCGACGACAGATAGAGCCAACGGTAGCCGGGCACAGCGGTCGATGATTTCCTGCGCCGCTTGTGGTTCGGCATCCACCCGGGAACGGCCGAGCCGGCGGACGAGCAGCTCCTGCGCCTCCACATCGGGCAAGAGGTCAAGGGTCATCGGGTACGCCGCTTCGGCCGCCACCAGGCCGGTGAGCCTATTGCGGCTGGTGACGACGACGAAACAACCCGGCGCGCCTGGCAGCAACGGCCGTACCTGTTCGGCATCGCGGGCATTGTCCAGCACCACCAGCATCTGCTTGCCCGCCAGTAGGCTGCGGTAGAGGGCGGCCTGAGCGTCCAATGTGGCCGGAATGCGTTGCGGCGGCACCTGGAACGCCTCCAGCAAACCGCGGACGGCCTCGGCTGGCGAAACCGGTGTTCGGGCCGGGTCGAAGCCGCGCAGATTCACGTAGAGCTGGCCGTCGCGGAAGCGGTGCGCGACCCGATGACCCCAATGGACAGCCAGCGCCGTCTTGCCGAACCCTTGATTTTCATACATTAACGGTGGGATGATGTTGACGTGGGAAAACCTCAGAACGCGCTCGGTTTCGCGCGACTGTCCGACCTCCGCCTCTTGGATCTTGACGAGGACGGCAAGGGTAAGGGCAACGTCGATCAGGAACAGCGTATCCGGGAATACGGCACGGCGATCGGCTGGAAGATCACCCGCGTGATCGTCGAGAACGATCTCGTGCTCAAGAAGGACGGCACGGTCAAAGGTGTTTCGGCGTTCAAGCGGCGCAAGGTGTTGCTGCCCAACGGCCGTCACGAGTGGCGCACGTTCCGGCCCGGTCTTCGCCTGTCGCTGGATCTGCTGGCCAGAGGTGAGCACGACGGGTTCATTCCGCTGGACTTGGACCGGGCGTTTCGCGACCCCCGCGACCTCGAAGACTTGATCGATGTCGCCTGGGAGTACAAGGTGCCGGTCGAATCGGTGACCGGATCGCTGCGGCTGAACAATGACGCCGATATCACGATGGCGCGAGTCCTGGTCGCGATGGCCAACAAGGCTTCGCGCGACACGGGCCGCCGGGTGTCAGCAGCGCGGGAGCGGCAGGCACGGGCCGGTGAGTACGGCGGTGGGCGGCGGCCGTTCGGCTTCGAAGAAGACGGGGTGACGGTCCGGCAGACCGAGGCGGCGGTCATCCTGGATTGCTCGGTGCGGGTGGTACAGGCGGCCGAGGCCGACGACGAATCTGAGCATGGCACGTCGCTGCGGTCCCTGGCAGCGGAGCTACGCGCCCAGGAGATTCCTACGGTGACGGGTGCGGAGTGGTCGGCAGACACGTTGCGGGACATCCTGTTACGCCCACGCAACGCCGGGATCATGGTGCACAAGGGTGAGGAGCTGTGCCAAGCGCCGTGGAAGCCACTCGTCCCTTTGGAGACTTTCCGTGCGGCGCAACGGATTTTGACTGACCCGAACCGGCGCACTGGCCCGGGTGCGGCCCCGAAGTGGCTGGGCACCACCTTGTTCAAGTGCGGCATCTGCACTGATGAGAAGTTCACCAAGCCGGTAGGCATGCAGGTCGCCATCGGCGGTCGTGACCCCCGCTACTCCTGTAAAGGCGGCAGCGGTCATCTGTCACGCAATGTGGCCCTCACCAACAAGTTCGTGGTCACGACGATCCTTAACCGGCTTAGCCGCGCGGATGCGATCGAGCTGCTGACCCCGGCCAAGCCCGACATCGATGTGACCGCGCTACGCCAGGAGGCGGCGACGATCCGCGCCAACCTCAACGAGCAAGCCGCTGACCAAGTGCTGGGCAAAATCAGCAAAGCGCAGCTGCACGCCGCGTCGGCAGCAGGGCAGGCCCGCCTGGACGCGATCGAGTCTGAGCTGAACAACGCCGTGGTGGACTCACCCCTCAAACCGCTGATTGGTGCAGCCGACATTGAGGCGGCGTGGGAGGCGCTGTCCCTGTCGCACCAGCGGCTCGTCATCGACACTCTGGTGACAGTGCGGATTTTGCCCACGACCCGCAAAGGCCGTGGCTTCGACACCGACAGCATCGACATCCGGTTCAAGGAACACCGCAAGACCGAGGCCGCCACCCCTGGCGCGGGAGCCAGGCCCGCCAAGGCGGTTCGCAAGGCAGGCACCAAGAAGGCCGGCGCGAAGAAGATTACTGCCAAGGCCGCCTGAAAGAAACTCTGCCGGGCCGCACGTCTCGAACCTGAGCGGGATGCTGTGCCGGGTGTGTGCGGGCGGAGGAACGCGTTTCCGCGAAGTCGTCAGGACCGATCACAGTTCACCCAAACTTGCATGGCTTAGCTTCGCGCGCAGAACATCATCATCGCTGCCCCACATCCAGGCGATCTCGGCAGCAGATCGGCCCGAGTGATGCAGGCGCAGCAACCGCCCCAGCTCGTCATCGGACGGTGTCTCGAACAATCTCATCGTAGGGGCAGCGGTCGGTGCGGCGGGAAGAATTCGCCAGGCGCTTTCGCATGCGCGGCTGGCCCTCTGCCGGATCGCGGCCGGGCTGGCGTTGAGCAGCACGGCGATATCGGTCGCGGCAAGATTATGCCGGCAGCACAGCCGCAGCACCCTCGCCTCGTGGGCATGGACTCCTGCCGCGTCGGGCGCTGTTACGCATTTAGATTGCGGTCGTTCGATCCGCTCCCCCCAAGTTGCCTGAAAAATGAGCCTTGACTGCCTCACTGTTGGAGTGCGATCGTGATCGCCTCAAACATAGGTATCAATGACTTAGTCTAGCGGGGAGCTGTTGTGCCGCGTCGTTGGATCCGTCTTGCCCAAGGTACTGCTGTCGTACTTGTGGCGTCTCTCTTGTTTGTGCCGCCGGCGCCTGCGGCAGCAACAGATCCAGAAACCCTGGTGCCGCAACGATCAGTCCCGATGTCGGCTCGCGCCAAGGTTGTTCCTAAGGCGCATGCGGCACCTCCCGTCCAGCGTCCGACTGTGGCGTGGCCGTATGCTGCGTCGGCCACAGTAGATCTTCCAGCGTCTGCCGCTCGCAGCGCCCAGGCGGCTGCCTCCGCTGTGGTGGGCGGTCTGCCCATCGCCGTGAGCGCAGCTGCAAGTGGGGTCGCGGATGTCATGACCTCCCATGGTCCGATTGCTGATCCTTCTGCCGCAACCACTTCAGTGTCGCGGGTGGCGTTGTCGGTCTTGGACCGACAGACCGCGACACGGCTAGGCGTTGGCGTGGTGTTGACCGCCACCCGTGCGGACGGTGAGACAGGCTCAGCGTCGGTCAGCTTTGAAGTGGACTATTCGAAGTTCGCCTTCGGTTATGGCGCAGATTACGGGCGCAGGTTGCGGCTGGTGCAGCTGCCGGCTTGCGCGCTGACGGCGCCAGCCAGGCGGGAGTGTGCCGATCAGCAGCCGGTGACCAACGGACGCAATGACACAACTTCCTCTAAGGTGTCGGGCGTGGTCGACTTGGCCGTGCCGGCTACACCTCCGATGATGGCTTCCGCGACGGGTGGGCAGGGTGGCGGGGCAGCAGCGCCCGAGCCAATCGTTATGGCCATAACCTCCGGCTCGTCATCGGACTCTGGCGATTTCGCAGCCTCCACGCTCAATCAGTCGTCGTCCTGGGCGGCCGGGTCGAACTCCGGTGACTTCACCACCACGGTGCCGCTGACCGTGCCGCCAGCACCGGGCGGTCTGGTGCCATCGATCGCGCTGAATTACTCGTCCGGGTCGGTGGATGGGCTCACCAAGTCGACCAATACGCAGGCTCCGTGGACCGGTGAGGGCTGGTCGATGTCAGGTGTGTCCTTTGTGGAACGCTCCTACCGGTCATGCAAGGACGATGGGGTCGCCTACACAGGCGGTGATCTGTGCTGGGTGAGCAGCCTACCGGTCTCGATCGTCCTCAACGGACGCTCAACGCAGATCATGGACAACTCCGGCAATGGGTTGAAGGCCGAAGACGACTCGCTGGGCTGGAAAGTCGAGCGCCTCACCGGCGCCGCCAACGGTGCTCGTGACGGCGAATACTTCAAGGTCACCACCATGGATGGGACACAATACTTCTTCGGTTTCCGCGACCGCGCCGCCTATGGCGGTGTGCAACGCGTCGAGGTGTTCGGCAACAACCCCGGCGAACCCTGCTACGTGGGCGGCAACTTCAACGCCAACCACTGCCCTCAAGCCTACCGATGGAACGTTGACAGAGTGGTGGACCGGTTCGGGAACACCATGGTCTACAACTGGCAGCTGTACGAGGGTAACTACGGGATGAACCGCAACACCACGGCGGTCACCTACGACATCACCTCCACGCTGCTGTCGATCGAATACGGCGCCAATGACAATGTGACCGGATCGACGCCGACCGGCAAGGTGACGTTCGCCCAAGGGTTCCGCTGCTTCTACGGTGACTGCGCCCACACCACCGACCCATCGGTGTGGATGGACACGCCGTGGGATCAGCGCTGCGAAACGTGGGCCACCTCCTGTCCGGGCCTTTACGCGCCAACGTTTTGGACGTTGTACAAGATGGACGAAGCTAGGTCGCATGTGTGGGATGTGGGTATCGGCGGGTGGACCACCGTGGACTACATCGCCCCGTCGTATGGTTTCCCGTCCACGGGTGACTACATTGCCCCGGCCGGTGATGACACGTCACCTTCGTTGTGGGCATGGAAAATCTGGCTGCACAACCGGCCCCCGATCGACATCGGCGGGGCAAGGTTCCCCAACCGGGTGTTCTGGGGCAACGACCTGAACCGAGCGCCAATGAACCACTGGCGTATCAACTGGCTCAAGTCCGGGACCGGGCAAACTACCACGGTCACGTATTCCAGCGAGGAATGTACTCGGACCAACGTGTACGACGGCGCATCCGATCACAACCCCCGCCGCTGCTTCCCGCAATGGGAGGACGATCAATACCGCTGGTACCACAAGTACGTGGTCTGGGATGTCACCGTTGAAGACACCATCGTCAGCTCACCCATGCAGCGCTGGCACTACGACTACTCCACGGCCGCCGCCTCTTCGACCAACGGCGCCGAGTGGGCCTCTGCCTTGTGGCACTACGACGGCAGCTGGCTGATTCCGGCCAACCGGCGGGCGTTCTCCCAATGGCGTGGCTACAGCAACGTCAAAACCACCCACGGCAACGCCGACGGCACCGGACCACAACAGGTCACCGAAAACATCTTCTACCGCGGCATGAACGGCGACCGGACGACCGCTGGCGGATTCGGCACCCGCAACGTCACCTTCACCGACTCGTGGGACCACAACATCGTCGACCACGAAGCCATGCAAGGGAAACTACGCCGCAGCATGGTCTTCGACGGCCGCACAGGAGTCTGGATTTCCGCTGTACGCCACCACCCAACCATCACCCAGACCGGTGGCCAATACATGGGCGGCGGCACTCCCGACCTCAAAGCCTGGCGCGCCTTGGAAACCACCACCATCGCCCAAACCGTGATGGCCGGCCCTACGTACCGCCTCGCCCAGATCGACACAACCTACGACGCTACATATCCAATTCCGACATTCGTCAAAGACCACGGCGACATTAGCGACCCGACTATCGGTACCAGCGACGACCGTTGCGCCACCATCTCCTATGTGACGCCGGATCTGACCAAACATCTGGTCAACTTCCACAAGCAGACGCTCACCACCACCTGCGCCACAGCCCCGATCGCTGCCGACTACCTGGCTGGAACCCAATTCTTCTACGACGGCTCCAACACTCTCGGCGCGCTGGGCACCGGCGCCAACGCCAAAGCAGCCTTGACCAAAACCAAAGCCCTCAAGACGTCAACAGCCGCGCCGCCGCAGGCAGCGGACTTCGTCGAGATCGGACGCACCACCTTCGACGTCTACGGACGGACCCTCGATTCGTTCGACGCACTAAGCCGCAAGACCACTAAGGCATATACACCTTCTACAGGCGGGCCGGCGACCAGTCAGTCTGTGACTACACCACCACCTACCGGGAGCGGTGCGGGATTCACGACGACGACGAACCTGGACATCCGGTGGGGTACGCCCATTACTATCACTGACCCCAACGGAAAGATCACCCGAGCCGAGTACGACCCGAGTGGTCGCCTGACCAAGGTATGGAAGGACAACCGGGCCGCGGCAGGCACTTCCGGGGTGGTACCGGACTTTGAGTATGCCTACGTGTTACGCGACACCGTCTCCAACTATGTCAGCACCAAAACGTTGACCCATACCGGCGGGCAACTAGAGTCCTTCTCTGTCTATGACGGGCTGCTGCGGCCGCGACGGACAGAGAGCGTTGCCGCTACCGGATCTGGGCGCACCATCGTGGACACCATCTACGACAGCGTTGGCAACGTCTCGCGGAAGCTGACGTTCTACAACGTCCTGGCCACCAATCCCAACCTGGATGCCTACTACGACAAAGACGTTCCCTCGCAGCAGCGTTTC
>DPJL01000127.1:10830-18203 GCA_003543035.1 Micromonosporaceae bacterium
TGGGAAAGCGTCTATGCCTACGACGGTGACAAGACAGTCACCCTCAAACCGCCTGCGGGCGGTACAGCGACCACCACCATCAAGGATGTTCGGGGCAACACAGTTCAGCTCCTACAGCATCTTGGCGGCGTCCCTACCGGCAGCGTGGATGCCACAACCACGTACACCTACGACCGGCTGGGCCAGCTCACCAAGGTGACCGATGTTGCAGGCAATGAGTGGAAGTATGAGTACGACCGGCTGGGCCGCAAGACTAAGGCCATCGACCCGGACACAGGCACATTCACCAACACCTACGACAACGCCGGGCAGATCACGGAAACCCTTGACGGCAACCTCACCAAGCTGGTTTACAAGCACGACCAGCTAGGGCGTAAGACAGAGCTCCGCGAAACCTCCGCTACCGGAACGCTGCGCGCATCGTGGACCTATGACCCAGCGGGCGCGAAGGCGCACCCAGCCTCGGCCACTCGGTACGACACCGGCGGGCCATACGTCTCGACCATCAACGAGTACGACGACGCCTACCGCATAAAGAAGGTGACATACAGCATTCCTGGCTTCGCGGCTGGCGGCGGCGCATTGTCCTACGCCATCGAGAACACCTACACCGCAAACGGCATGCCACTTACCCGCAAACTACCGGCCGCCGCCAGCATCCCAACGGAAACCATCACCTTCGGATACAACACCGTAGGTATGGCGACAAGCATGGCTAACGACGCAGGTCAGACCTATGTCAACAGCACCGAGTATCACTATGACGGGCTCATCTACCGCCAATACCTTGGTAACACAGATAAGCGAGCTCGAGTCAGCACCGTTTTCGACCCGGTCACCCGGCGCCTAACCGGAATCTGGAACAGTGTTGAAACCACACCCGGTAGCTTCCAGGTCCCATATGACTACAGCTACAGCTACGACCACGCTGGCAATATCAAGTCAATCGCGGGCAATGTGCACGGCGTGCCGGACCAAGAAGAGTGCTTCACCTACGACCACCTGCAAAGGCTGACCGAGGCCTGGACCCAAACTTCAGGCACCTGTGCAACGCCGCAACGCACTGGCGCCGATCCCTACCGTCGGCAATGGACATTCGACAAACTCGGCAACCGCCTGACGCAAAAGGACCTCGACGCCACAAACACCGACTGGACCTACACCGTTGGTGGCACCGATGGTTGTGGCGGCGGGGCCAAACCGCACACCGTCGCGTCCATCAGCGCCAGTGGGCCGAAAGCAGGTACACCAACACGGACCTTCTGCTATGACGCGGCTGGCCACACCACGCAGCGCACCACCGAGAGTGGCGCCTCGCAAAGTCTCGCGTGGGACAAGGAAGGCCACCTGCAGTCCGTAACCGAAGGGGGCAGCCTCTGGTCATACGTATATGACGTTGACGGCAACCGCCTCATCGGTAGAGCACCCACTGGCGACACTCTCTACCTACCTGATGGCACCGAGATAAAGAAGCTGACTGGCGGTCAGCTCGAGGCCCACCGTTACTACGGCCATACCGGGAAGACCATTGCAGTCCGAACCGGTGCCTCACTTACCTGGATAGCCGTCGACCACCACGGCACCCAGCAAACGCAAATAGCCGCATCCAACCTCAGCTATCAGCGTCGTCGATCGATGCCTTACGGCGAGCCGCGCGGCACACAACCTGGCTTCACTGGCACCCAGAGCTACGTTGGCGGCACCAAGGACGACACGGGCCTAATCCATATCGGTGCCCGCGAATACGACTCGAGCCTTGGGCGGTTCATTTCTGATGACCCGTTCACTGACTTCAGTGATCCACAAACAATCCACGGCTACTCGTACAGCAAGAACAGCCCTGTCACCTTCGCTGACCCGACCGGCGAATACACCATCGAAGGGCTCACCGATTGCGGCTGCGGCACGATCGACGTTGCCGATCCGCTCAACCATTTCTTTAACAGGCTAGAGAAAACACCCGGCGTTATCCAGGCGCTAACCGTGGGCGCCTTCATAGCAGTGGGCCACGCGGCTGCTGGCATCTTCCGCTCCGAGCCAGCAAGTGCAGAGGCCGCTGCTAACGCCGCTGGGGTTGAAGGCACGTTGGAGGGAGCGGAGGAGCTCGTCGACTTGGCTATCGAGCTTCAGAACACTCGCGAAGGAATCGCCAGGGACAAGGGAACTACTGCCGTAATCAAGGTATGGGACGCCACGACGGGCAAGTACATCATCAAGGTCGCAGTCGAGACGTCATCGATCAGCGAGATGCCAGAGGGCTGGGAAGAGATCATTCGCAAGACCGTCGGTGCCGAAATTGAGATCCAGTTTGTCCCGAGCAAGGGCAACAGCAGACACAGAGACCATGCGGAGGAAACCATCATCGAAAGCCTTGGAGACACGCAGGTCATCGTTGAAGGCGGCGCCTCTCGCAACGTCTGTGTCTACCAGTGCAACGCCGAGATGAAGCCCAACATTCAGCTGGGCGGGCGCACATGGGCCTGGCGACCTCCGGTTGAGAAGACACCCTTCCGGGCTTTCTGGCGTAACACTCCCCACACTTGGGGCTTTGTGCCGCCGTGGGGATATGCGCAGTGGTAACCAGCTACATTGAGCACACACAGCTGAGTTGGCTCGAAGGAGATCTACGGTGACCCTTGTTGCCCCAGAGGAAGGTCGCGCCGGCGACATCTGGCGTGTCGAAGGCAAAGACCACGAGATGGTTATCGACAGGATGACCAAGTACACGGTCACCCTAAACTCCGTGAGCCAACCACAAGAATCCGGCTGGGGATTCGACCTTGGCAAATGGAACGATGTCATCTACCGGATCCGAGAAGACCTGACCGATGTGGCAGGCGGCGATGTGGTGCACCTCTATGTCCCCGCCACGGAGCTTTACCTGGTCAAGGTCTACATCGACCCTCAATGGCCGCTGTTGTCCGGCTGGTTTGGGTTCCAAACCGGCCGGCGGCCTGAGCCAGACACAGACGACGAAGGTCTGTTCTTTCATCCGTCAGCCGATGAAAACCTTGCCGTGGAAAGACTCTTCCGGCCATTCGCGATCCTCGAACCATCTATGTCGATCATCGATGCTGAAGGGAGGGCTTGGACGTTCGAAGCTCCACTTCACTTCGTCGACCAAAGTAGTGAACGCGGGATCCCGCTGTGGCCGTTGACCATCCCCGACGATCCAGATAGGACCGTCGAACTAAACCTTACGAGCTATGCCGAACAGATGAGCGAGTGGACCCGGCACTCTGGTGTGGACGCTTCAGTTTTCGACCAGGACCCGGCATCGGAAGACTAGAGCGTGTTTCTCGGATCGGTGAAACGGTGTCGGTGACTTCTTGATCAATCGTTGGCTTGGCATGGTTGGTGGTTTTGAGCTCACCGACGCTGAGTACGAACATATTGCGCCTTTGCTGCCGTCGCTGAAGGCGCGGCGCGGCGGCCGGTGGCGTGATCATTGGCAGGTCATCAACGGCATCTTGTTTCGGGTCCGGACGAGTTGCCCGTGGCGAAACTTGCCTTAGGTGAGGCGCGAAAGACCCATCAAAGCGTCGTCGCTGAAATCGCCGGAGCGCTGTTGGCGCTCTTGGCTGCCTCGCATGCCAACCCTTACGGTAGGTGCCGGGCAGAACGTTGCCCAGCTCGCTGATCGCCGGGCAGCCCGGCCAAACGCAGAAGCCATTCGCAGCGCCGTGAACGACCGCGTTGAAGGTCGGCCGAGGATTCGGGGCGACAAGTCTAGATCGAATACCGCCTTTGGCCCCGGACGGTGCGCGCCGGCCGCCTGCCTAACAGAACGCCGCGTGGATCATTGCTTCTCCTCGGACTGCCAGCATAGGCGTCCTTCTGCGGCGCACGATCTTTTGCTGTGCCTCGTTCGGCAGCGCAGCGATGCCAATAAATTTCCGGAATGGACGGTCGTAGGTCTAATCTGATCGATCGGTTGCGTCGTTGGCGTGGCCGAACCCGCCGCGACGGCGCGTCCCCATTTGCGGGCACACCCCTCCGTCTCCGCCACGGCTGTTCTCGCTGGGGGCACGTGCTGCCCACGGAAAAGGGAAGAGTTGCAATGAAATCTGGCGGCTCCCGCTGGTACAAGGTGGACTTCCACCTGCATACACCTGGCGTGGAAAGCTTCGCTGCACTTGACGGCATGAACTTCTCGGATCTTGCCGACCAGCAAATATTTGCGGAAGCCTATGCTGCCCGCCTCAAAGAGGCTGGTATTGAGATCGCCGCGATCACTGACTACAACGGCGTCCGTGAGCCCTGGTTCAGGTTGATCCGCGAGGCCGCAGCGCGGCATGGCGTGATCGTTCTTCCAGGTGTCGAACTGAGTGTCGCTGAGGGAAAGAACGGGTCGCACATTCTCGTCGTCTTCGCCGAGACCACCGATCCGAAGGAGATCAACGAGTATCTGAGGGCGCTGGACCGCACTCCGGCCCGCGACCTGTTCACTGGGCGGACGCACCGCGATATTGAGCTTCGTGATCCGTTGCCAGTGGCGCTAAAGGAACTCCGGGCGCGGTTCGATTGCCTGCTCATCCCTGCGCACGCTGACGAGAGCAAGGGGATCGTTCAGTCTCTCGGCGCGGAGAATGCCGCAGCTGTAATCGTCGAGGCGGACCTTGACGGGCTTGACCATGCCGGCGGCGCTATGCACAAGATTCGCAGCACAAAGGTCAAAGGCCGGTGGCAGCACCTCGCCCTGATCGAGTTCAGCGATCCTAGGTCCATTGCCGACATTGGCGGCAAGGCCTCTTCCAGCGGCGGCGTGCGGGAAACGTGGCTCAAGCTGAGTTCGACTGAGATCGACGCTATGAGACTTGCTCTGCACGATCCAGAGACACGTGTGACGACCACCGCTCCAGCGCCAGCGTCGAACGGCCGCATCATCTCCGTTGCGGTCGAAGGCACTGGCTTCCTGGGCAATGTGACGCTCATGCTGGACGCCAACCTCAACAACTTCATCGGTGGCCGCGGCACCGGCAAGTCTGCACTGCTGGAGTCGATGAGGTACTGCCTGGCCATAGCACCGTTCTGCGATGAGGACAAGCGTGAAGAACTGGTCAAGCACGCGCTCGGCGCCGGAGGCAAAGTAAGCCTGGAGGTTGAGCGGCAAAGCGACAGTGGGCCGGCGAAGCGCTACCGCATCTCCCGCGTCTACGGCGAATCGCCAACGGTGACTGATGCGGAGACCGGCGAGGTGGTCGGCCTCGCGCCAAAGGAAACGTTCGGGCCGGACCATGAACCGATCATCTTGCTTCAGCGCGAGATCGATAAGATCAGCAGCGACTCCACCTACCGGCGCGACCTGCTCGACAGATTGATCGGCGATGAGGTCCACCAAGCTGAGAAGGCTGTGGATGAGGCACGGCGTGTTTTGCGCCAGAACGGCCACGACATTGGCAAGCACCTCAGCGAGCAGGCCAAGCGCCCCGACCTGGTACACGAGCTCACGAAGATCGAGCACGAGCTAAAGATCTACGAGGACAATGGGGTGCTGGAGAAGCTTTCCAGACATAGCCACCTCCGGCAGACCCGCCAGAAACTCGTTGCTGCCCGCGATCTCGCAGGTGCCTTGCGGTCGGATGGCGCTGAATGGCGGCAAGCACTTCAAGCGGCAGCGTCAGAAGTCGATGAACATCGTGCAGGCCTTGTGAGCCAAGAAGAAGAACTAACCTTGGCTGCCGGCCAGGCATTGGCTAACGCTGTCTCTGCCCTGAGCGCAGCCGAAACCCAAGCGATCATTGCGCTAGAAGCAGCCGAGCGTGAGATGGGGGCGCTCGTTGGCCGCCACGACCAGACCGTTGCGCCTCTGGCAGATGATCTCAACAGAATCAAGCAAGAGTTGCACGCCGACAAACTGGACGCGGACCGGGTACTTTCCCTTTCCGCCAGATGCGGGCCGTTGAAGACTAAGGTGGAGGCGCTGGACCGGAAGCTGCCCGCCATTGAGGCACTGCGTTCGAAGCGGGCGGGCCTGCTGGCCAATGTGGCTGGCGAGCGCGAGAGGGAATCCCGCGTGCGGTTGAAGGTGGCAGAGTCGATCAACAAACGGCTGTCGTCGCGTGTGGAGGTTGTGGTCATCGCTCACGGCGACGTCACCCAGTTTGCCGAGGACTTCCGCACGCTTCTGCAAGGTTCCGGTGTCAACGGCGTGACCATCGAAGGTATCGCCCAGTCCGCCACGGATGGGGCTTCCATCGCCGATGCGGTCAGGTCAGGTGCCGCCGATCTCGTAGAGCGATTCGGCATTACCACCACTCAAGCGGGAAAGATCTGCACCTGGTTTGCCGACGAATCGAACGGGCGGCTCGCCGAACTAGAGATGCTGGCCCCGCGCGACAAGGTAGACCTGAGACTTCATGTCGACGGCGAAACCAAGACGATAGACAACGCATCGGCGGGACAGAGGGCGACCGCCATCCTGATGCTGATCTTCGCTGTCGACGACAGGTGCATGCTCCTGGACCAGCCAGAAGACGATCTCGACAACCGCTTCATCTTCGATGACGTCGTGCAAATGATCAGGAGCCAGAAGGCCACCATTCCCGGTAGCACTCGCCAGATCACAGCTGCCACCCACAATCCAAACATTCCGGTGCTCGGTGACGCCGAACTAGTCGTCGTCCTCGATGCCAGCGGCTCGGAAATGATTGTCGCGGCGCAAGGATCAATCGACGCCTACGAGATCAGAAAGCACATCAGACAGGTGCTCGAGGGTGGCGAGGAAGCTCTCTTCCGCCGCTACCAAAAATACGGCGGAGTAAGGACTGTGCAGATGGAGCAGCAACATCAATGGACGCAGCTGTCTCAGCCATTGATTGGCCGGCAGCTAGCCGAAACAAGCGAATTGGCTAGCTGAAGCAGGCTCGGCCCTCGACGCCCAGGGCGCAGTAGCCGGGGCAGAGCCCTCAAAGTGTGCTCGGGTGAAATGAGAAAAAGGGGCGTGCTCAGAACTGAAATGGTCTGGGCACGCCCCACTTGGGTTTGGTTAGCTGTGGCGGGTGTTGATGACGGTGGAGAACAGCTCGGCGATCCGCCGTCGTTGTTCGGGGCTGAGCGGCGGGGCGTTGGCGGCGAGCCGGGCGGCGGCCTCCTCGATGGCGATGTCGGTCTTGGTCTTCTTCCTGGGCGTGGGGCGATCGGGCTTGGCGCTGGTGGCGTTGTCCTCCGGGGTTTCGGCGGGGGATGGGCGGCGTGGTCGTGGTATCCGTGTTCCGGCTTTAGGCGCCGGCTGATTTCTCGTCAAATGTGGCTCCGCAGGGTGCGCGACTTGGGCAAGTCAAGGTGTGGATGGACATCGGCGTTCTCCTTTTCTGCGCCGCGTGGGCGCGTTGATGCCTGCCGTGTACCGGCAGGCGTGGGAAGGGTTTCGG
>DPJL01000073.1:0-31464 GCA_003543035.1 Micromonosporaceae bacterium
GAGTTGGCGCGCCGGCTCGCACTCGGAGTGGCCTCAGCCTGTCTGGTGCTTGACCCGCCGTTGGTGGTGTTGAGCGGCGAGATCGGGGCGGCCGGTGGAACGCCGTTGGCCGAGCGGGTGCAGCACGAGGTCGCCGCGATCACCCCGGTCAGCCCAAAGGTGGTCGTCACCGGAGTAGGCGAGGAGCCCGTGCTGCGTGGCGCCTTGCTGACCGCATTGGACACCGTCCGCGACGAGGTGTTCGGGTCGACCGTGGACTGAAGGTCCATAGTGGACTGACGTTTCCTGATCGATGAAATTGGGTATCGTCGAAGGCTGTGAACTCCGGAAAGGCATATCGCGACAGGCTGATCAAGCTGTTGGCGCGCGGGCCGAAGCGGCCGTCTGAGTTGAGCGTGCGCGCGAGGCTGCGTGCCCTCGGCCGGACCGGTGGGGAGCTGATCGAGGACAACCTCACCGATCGCGCGGCGATCCTTACGTACTACGGCATCATGGCTATCTTTCCGGGGTTGCTGGTTCTGGTGGCGAGCGCGAGCGTGCTCGGTGGCCCTACAGCGAGGTCTGTGGCCAGGGGTATCGAGAGCATGACCTTCGGCCCGAGCCAAAACATCATCGCGGAGAGCATCGCAAATCTGCAGCAGAACAGGCGCGAGGCCGGGATAGTGGCGATCATCGGTCTTGTCATCGCCTTCTATTCGGCTTCAGGCTATGTCGGTGCGTTCATGCGGGCGGCCAATGCCATCTATGACGTCCCCGAGGGACGGCCGGTCTGGAAGACGTTGCCACTGCGCTTTCTGATCACCGTCGTCACCGGACTGTTCCTGGCGTTGAGCGCTCTGGGCATCGTGTTTACCGGACGCCTGGCCACAGAAATTGGGCAGTTGCTTAACATCGATCCGGAACGGATTCGGATCTTTGAGATCTTCAAGTGGCCGTTTCTGGTTGTCGCCTTTGGGCTTTTGCTAGCTGTGCTCTATTGGGCGGCACCCAACGCGCGCCAAGGCGGATTTCGCTGGATCACCCCGGGCAGCATCCTCGCCACCCTCGTGTGGGTCGCCGTCTCCGGTGGATTCGCCTTCTACATCGCGCGTTTCGACTCCTTCGACCGCACGTACGGCGCGCTCGGCGGAGTCGTGGTCTTCCTCGTCTGGTTGTGGCTCACCAACGTAGCGGTGTTGCTCGGCGCCGAATTCGACGCCGAGCTCGCCCGCGAAAGAGCCATCGCGGCCGGTCTGCCGCCCAGGACCGAGCCCTACCTTCCTTTGCGGGATCTGCCAAAGGAAGTGGAAGAGGAGTCGGATATCTAGGCCAGATCCCGTTTCTGGAAATTGGTGAAGGCTACGGCCGCCGCGCCGGCTATGAGGACCGCGAAGAGAATTCCGCTGTGCCACCAGAAGATGGACTGGTGCTCGTTGATGTAGTCGTAATAGCCGGTGTAATACCTGTACTCGCCGGCAAACCACGCACCGATGTAGCTGGAAAGGAACCACGGCTCGCTGCTGCCTTGACCACCACGCTGGATCATCGACGTGACGAGCCTCCCGCCGCCCTCCCAGACGATCACGTAGCCCAGCAACGCACCCAACGCGGCCGCCGTATGCCGGCCGACAGTGGCGATCGCGAAGGAGACGACGCTCGCGACGAGTGCCATGGCAATGGCTTTCAGGCTTAGGACACCTATCTCCTCCCACAAGGCCGGCGTCACATCACCGGAATAGCCGGTCGAGTTGGCGATCCCCCAGAAGGTGCCAATGTAGATGGCGGTGAAGGCCACCGAGATCGCAGCAAGCATGCCTAGCCCAACGGCTAGCTTCGCACCCAGCACCGCAATCCGATTCGGTCGCCACAGCAGCAGATTCGTCATGCCCCCGCTATGCAGCTCTGAGCCGATATAGGAAGCCATTACCAGGTACCCGAAAAGGCTCAAAAATGCTGCTAGGAAGTAGAGCAGCGGTTTGATCTGCCGTCCAAAGTGGAACACGCCATAGAGATAGTTTTCCGGAACCACCCGAGCCGGGTTGAGTTCCTCGCAGGTCCGGTTGTCGGTGACAGCGGTGATGCAGTTGTTGTACTCCCGCTCGAGGTAGGCACGCTGACTGGCGGCCTGCGCTCGCGCCTGCTGCCACACCTCTTCGGTCGGCTGTGTCGAGCTCGCCATCACCGTGAAGATGGTGATACCAAAGGCGACCAGCAGCATGACCACCATCACCTGGATGAACCTGCGCGAGCTAAACCGGCTCAGCTCTGCCTTGACCAGGTTCATGACCGCACCTCGATCTCGATGTCGGGGATCTTGATTTCGGACGGTTCGCCCGCGGGCGGCCGGACGGCTTCGTCCACTTGCGACGGTTGCCCGGGAATCGGCCTGGTGCCGGTCAGATCCAGGAAGACACTCTCCAGATCGGGCGCCTGCGGCGTGAGCTCGGTCAGCCAAAGACCAGCCCGGCCAAGCGTTTCCGTGATGAAGGCCGCTTCCGCCACCCCGGAGACGACCAACGCATCCTGCTGAGCCCTTGCCGTGCAACCTGCTTCCTGGAGTACCTGCTGAGCCAGGGCCGGATCGCCAACGCGCACAAGGTATTCGCCCTTGTCATGCCCGGCCAGCACATCGGTCACCGGGCCGTGCGTGACCCGCCTGCCCTGCGAAATGATGGTCACGGAATCGCAGATCTGCTCGATCTCGGCAAGTAGGTGACTGGAGATGAGCACAGTGACCCCACCGGCGGCGAGATCACGCACCAACGTGCGCATCTCGTGGATCCCGGCCGGGTCAAGACCGTTGGCAGGCTCGTCCAGGATCAGCAGCTCGGGCCGCTTAAGCAACGCGGATGCCACCGCGAGCCGCTGCTTCATGCCCAGCGAATAGCTTTTCACCGGGTCATGGCCGCGGTCACGCATGCCAACCGCGGTGAGGGCTTCATCAACCCTTTCGACGGGTACCCCACCAGCCGTCGCCAGCAGCCGAAGAGTCTTGCGGCCGGAGAAGTTCCCGAAGAAGGCCGGGCTCTCCACGATCGCGCCCACCCGGTGTGACACCGACGCATAGTCGGAGCTGGAGGCGCCCAAGATGCGCATGTTGCCGCTATCGGCCCGGACCAGGCCCAGCAGCGTCCGCAACGTGGTCGTCTTGCCCGAGCCGTTGGGGCCAAGGAATCCGTGCACCTGCCCCGGCTCGACCGCCATGTCGAAGCCGTCGAGCGCGACCTTGGCACCGCGCCGGAGGCTGCGGAAGGTCTTGCGTAAGCCAGAGATCTCTATGACTGCTGTCATTCGAGTCACCCTAGGCGTCGACCCCGGTTTCTGGGGGGCATGGTTGTATTGGCTTCGTGCATCCCGATCTAGTCATCGCCGCTGAGCAGGTCAACGTTGTCCGCTCGGGCCGTCATCTGCTCCGCGACATCTCGTGGCAGGTCGAGCTCGATGAGCGTTGGGTGGTCCTTGGGCCCAACGGCGCAGGTAAAACCACTCTCCTCAATCTGGCCGCCGGCCGCTCCCATCCGACGAGCGGTTCTCTTCACGTCCTGGGTGAGAAGGTAGGCCGCACCGATCTGCAGGAGCTGCGTACCAGGGTTGGCTTCTCCACTTCCGCCCTCTCGGATCGGATCCCGCCAGGGGAGCTGGTCCGCGATGTCGTCGTGACCGCGTCATGGTCGGTGGTCGGCCGCTTCCGTGAGTCGTATGACGATCAGGACACCAAGCGGGCAACCACGTTGCTCGGTGAGTGGGGGATGGGTGCGCTGACCGAGCGGGAATACGGCACCCTTTCCGAGGGCGAGCGCAAACGCACCCAGATCGCCCGGGCTCTGATGGCCGATCCTGAGTTGCTACTCCTCGACGAACCCGCCGCGGGATTGGACCTAGGCGGTCGCGAGGATCTGGTGTCCCGCCTGAACAAGCTCGCGATGGACCCCGATGCCCCCGCCCTCGTGCTGGTTACCCATCACGTCGAGGAGATTCCGCCCGGCTTCACGCACGCGATGCTCCTACGCGAAGGCGGCGTTGTCGCGACCGGCCCCGTCCGCGACGTGATCACCTCGGACAATCTGTCGACTGCTTTCGACATGAAGCTTCGGGTCTCCTACGGAGAGGGCCGGCATGCGGCGGTTTCAGACCGGTGAAACGGTTGTTCGCCGTGAGGTCATGCGTGGCGAAGTTTGGTTCGGCTATCCCTCGATCTGTGTGCAGGATGACGGCGACCTGTTGGTGACCTTCCTGCCGCCGGGCGCACGATTCGGATTCCCTTCGCAGGGAAGCTTTCTGGTCGGCCGGCACCCGTGGGAGGCGGCCGGGCACGTCGAGTGGACCGGGCACGGAATGCTTGCCCTGCATTGGGAAGGCGTCGACCACGCGGTCTTCGTCTTCTGGACCGGTCCCGAACGTAAACGGGACTGCTGGTACTTCAACCTTCAAGATGCGCCTAGGCGTACCGAAATCGGCTTCGACACCCTCGACCATGAGCTGGATCTGCTCTGGCGCAACGGTTCACCCTGCTGGGAGTGGAAGGACGTCGACGAATTCGCTTCCACTGGGGAGCTTCGCTATCCGGGTCGCGTCCACGAGATCCAGGCCGAGGGCGACCGCATCGCCAAACTGCTCGACTCCGGTGAACGCTGGTGGGACGAGTCGTGGGCGGATTGGCAACCTGATCCACAATGGACAGTCCCCACCCTCCCGTCCGGCTGGACCGAAGTCCCCTTCACCACCCGCTGACGAATGCCGATAGAAACCTAGTCAATATTGTGGCCGATACTCCGGTACTTGGGTACTGTGGTGCCATGAATAGGAGGCGCGATGGCAACGACTAAGCCCAAGGCGCAGGCCCCGCTGAAGGTCGATCCAGCCGTGGACGAACTGATCTCGCAGGGTGCGCACTTCCTAGGCGTCACGAAGAAGGACCTCGTGGCTGAGGCGGTCAAGGACTATCTGGCCGCACGCCGCGAGGAAATCAATCGCGGGATGACCGAGGCAATGCGTGTTTTGGACGGCACCACAAAGGCCCGAGTAGCGCTGCTGACAGGAATATCGCCGGAGGACATCGACCGGCTCGGCGGGATCCAGGAGTAACCCTTACATGCAGCGTGCACGCCCGACGTTAAGGTGCCTGACCGAGGATTTGAAGCTGCCCATCCCGTCAATGAACGAGCCTCTGGACGAGATCGACCATCCGGTGCTCGCCAAAACCATCGAGCAATTCGCCGCCGACAACCGGCATGAGCGGATCCGTGCCATCGATGACCAGATCTTATTCAAGGTCAAGGTTCAGCGGTGGCGCGGAGCGGTTTGGCTTGAACCCGACCTGCCGTGGCTGGTCGCGGCCGGCTGGCGGGAATCTGGCAGCTCCGACGACTTCTACGCCACGCTTGCGGCCGATGGGCAGGCAGCCCGCTCTCGCTACAACTCCGAGCACAAGCCGTCCTTGAAAAGCGACACACACACCGCGCACTTGCTGCCAGGCCGAGACGATCTGCTGCGATACAGGGTGGAGGCGGGAGTCCGCTTCGTGCGGCGCCTCGAGGCGCTGATTCCCGACCTGGTACGACGCTCACTGCACGACGGGCATGAGCATGTCACCGACCTCGATGCTTTCGTGCTCGGCATTCAGGTGCGTGCTGATCACGGACACGAGACGTATGTCGCCATCCGCATTGTCGGCTCGGTCCCGGGTGACCTGACCAAGGTGATCCTGGATATCGTGCCCGGCTGCGACCAGGCCGGGTGGTATCCCGAGGCTGCCCTACCGGGTCGGCGTCTCAGCCCCAACGAGCAAGCCTGGTCCAACATCATGGATCCGTCTGCGGCGGCCAAATTGCTGGACGATGAGCGGTGAGATCGGTCAGCGGGTGGGGACGATGATGAGATCGCCGACGTGGGTCGTGAGGGTTTCGCGGGCGGCGGCATCTAATCCGGAGTCGGTGATGAGGACGTTGGCTTCGCTTAGCGCGGCGATGGTGCTGATGCCGATCGTCTCCCACTTGGTGTGATCGGCGAGCACTACCAATTGGCGCGCGGCGGAAACCATGGCCTGGTTGGTTTCCGACTCAAGCAGGTTCGGGGTGGTGAAACCCGTCCGCACGGTCATCCCGTAGACACCGAGCAGCACCACGTCAAAGTGCAGTGATCGGATCGCTGCCACCGCAACCGATCCGACCAGCGCATCCGACGGGGTTCGCACACCGCCGGTGAGGACGACGGTTTGGTCCGGGCCGCGGGCTTGGTAAAAGATGCCGGCCACCGGGATCGAGTTGGTCACGATGGTCAGTCCGGGGATCTTGGTCATGTGCCGGGCTGCGGCCCAGGTGGTGGTACCGGCCGAAACTGCCACGGCGGCGCCGGGTTTGATGAGAGCCGCTGCTCGAGCGCCGATAGCCTCCTTCTCCCGGCGGCGACGGCGGGCGCTCGCGGCGAAGCCCACCTCCTCGGCCGAACCAGTGACGATGCGGGTCGCACCGCCGTGGACTTTGGCCAGTAGACCGAGACCGGCCAGGGTTTCCAGATCGTGACGGATGGTGGCATCGGAAACCCCCAGCTCAAGCATCAGCTCGCTGACGCGGACGCCGCCGTGGCGGTCGACGCGGGCCAGGATCGCCTGATGGCGCTGAGGGGCGAGCACTTCCCATACTCAACATGTTCCAACACCAAGTGTCAACGGCTGAGTCATCCGATCACTTCAGACTTTCTGGGTACCCAGATGATGGTTTGACGGATAAACGATGTTGAGCAACCCGATGTATGGTGGTCGTTACTTAGCTGTGACCAAGGATCCCTTGAATTTCGCCCACGTTCCGTGTTTGTTTCTGAGTGTTTACTTCGGGTGGTGTAGAGATAGGAGAGATCATGGCTTGGCTGCGCAAGAGTGCCATCGCCACGGCTGTGGTGGCACTGGCCCTCGCCGGATGCCAGTCCGGAAAGGAAACTCCCACTCCGGGCAACAGCAACACCGGTCCCATCAAGATCTACTACATGCAAAAGCAGGGCACCCAGGACTACTTCATCGGTGAAGCGGCCGGTGCCAAGAAGAAGGCTCAGGAGCTGGGCATCGAGCTGGTGATGGTGGACCTCGGCAACGACACCAGCAAGACTCTCGACTCGATCAACACCGCCGCCGCCCAGAAAGCCCAGGGCATCATCATTGTTGTGCCCGACCCCTCGGTCGGCCCGGCCGTGGTGCAGGCGACGAAGGATAAGAACATCCACCTGCTCACCACCGACGACCAGATCTGCGTGGACAAGCCGAAGCCCTCCGACTGCACACCGGACAAGATCGTGCCGCGGATCGGATTCAGCGGCACCCAGATGGGCGAAGAGGTGGGCAAGAAGGCCGCTGAGCTCTACAAGGCGGCAGGCTGGAACCCGGCCGAGACAGCCATCATCGCGGCCTGGAAGCAGGACGTGACGGTCTGTGGCGATCGCGTGAAGGCGGCGCTGCCCGCATTCAAAGCGGCCGGCGGGCCGGCTGATCTCAAGGTGATCGAGGTCGGCACCGACAACACCCCACCCGACGCGCAGGCCAAGGTCGCTGCGACCGTCACGGCCAACAAAGCGGTGAAGAACTGGATCATCTGGGGCTGCAACGATGAGAACGTCACCGGTGGCGTGACCGCATTGGAGAACGCAGGCTACGCGGTCGACAACATCATCGGCGTCGGCATCAACGGCGACCTGGCGTGTAAGGCGTGGAGCGCGGGCAAGAAGACTGGCACCAAGGCGTCGCTCTGGCTGGCCGGGCACGAGGTCGGATCGCTTGCCGTGCAAAGCATGTACGACAAGATTAAGAACGGCACCGCCTTCAAGCAGGAGGCCTACGCCAAGACCACCATGGTCACTCCGGAGACCTTTAAGGCGGCCGGTCTCGCATGCTAGGTGTCACCCACCTCAGCAAGCGGTTTGGCCCCGTCCAGGCGCTGAGCGACATCACCCTGGACTTCCCCAGCGGCAGCGTCACCGCGCTGCTGGGGGAGAACGGGGCGGGGAAGTCGACCCTGGTGCGGATCATCGATGGTGAGCACCTGCCCGACTCCGGGCAGGTGCTCCTCGACGGCGAGCCGCTGTCGCTGCACTCGCCGGCTGACGCGCGTAAGGCCGGGATTCGCATCATCCCGCAGGAGCCGGAGATCGTGCCGCACGTCTCGGTCGCGGAGAACGTCTACATTGGAGCGTTGTCCGGCGGCTTCCTCTTTCAGAAGGCCGAGTTGCGCCGCCGGGTCGAAGAGGATCTGGCGAGAATCGGGTTTGAGCGGATGCTTGACCCGGACACCCTCGGGCGAGATCTGACTCCGGCCCAGCGCCAATTGGTCGAGATTCTGCGCGCGTTGACGACGTCGGCGAGGGTGATCGCCTTCGACGAGCCGACGTCATCGATCTCGGAACACGAGGTGGTGGCGCTCTTCGAACTGATCCGGCGACTGCGGGATCAGGGTCTGGCCATCATCTACGTATCGCACCGGCTGGCCGAGATCTTCCAGATCGCCGACCGGGTGGCGGTGTTGCGCGACGGCAAGCTGGTCGGCGTCGACCTGGCATCGTCGGTCAACGAACGGGACATCGTGTCAATGATGGTCGGCCGCGACCTGACCGCGATGTTCGCCCGCACAGCCACAGCCACAACGACTCCGGTACTTGAGGTGGAAGATCTCACCACCGACGAAGTAGGTGGGATCAACCTGACCGTGCACGCGGGCGAGGTCGTGGCGCTGGCCGGTCTCGTTGGCGCCGGCCGATCCGAGCTATGCCGTGCGCTGGCAGGGGATCTACCCATCCGCACCGGACAGGTCAAAGTGGACGGTCGCGCGGTCCGGTTGAGGCACCCGTGGGAAGCCATCAACGCGGGCATCGTCTACGCCCCGGAAGAGCGCAAAGCCCAGGCGCTGCTACTGATTCGCAGCGTCAAGGAAAACATCGTGCTCGCGGTGCTGGAACGGTTGCGGCGGTTCAGGTTTGTGCGGCGCAAGGACGAACGCAATCTTGCCAACGATTATGTGAGCCGGCTCAACGTCCGCACGCCTTCCATCGACCAGCCGGTCGGGAAACTCTCCGGTGGCAATCAGCAAAAAGTGGTACTCGCCCGATGGCTGGCCCGCAACCCCAGGGTGCTGATCCTGGATGAGCCCACCCGCGGCATCGATGTGGGGGCGAAAGCCGAGATCTACCAGATCATTGCCGATCTGGCCCAGGCCGGGATGGCGGTGCTGGTGGTCTCCTCCGAGTTGCCTGAGGTGCTCGGCTTGGCAGACCGCATCGTCGTGATGCAGAAGGGCCGGGTCACCGGCGAACTTGATCGAGCCGAAGCCACGGAAGAGGCCATCCTCGGCCTGGCGATGGTGGACGACCTGAACGGAGTTGGGCAATGACCGACAGGCTCTGGCGAGCATTGCGGGCCGGTGGGCTGCAGAACATCAGCCTGATCGGCGCTCTGATCGGAGTGCTGGCGCTATTCGGCTACCTGAACCCCAACTATCTGAGTTGGTCCAACATCGCGGTGATCGGCCAGACGGTGACCATCGCAGGTCTGCTTGCGGTGGTGCAGACGGCGGTCATCATCTGCGGTGGCATCGACATTTCCGTCGGCTCGCAAGCCGGTCTCGCGGCAGTGGTCAGCTCGATGGTCTTCGCGGCCACCGGTGACGGGCTTGCCAACGGCAGCTCACTGATCGCGGTGCTCGTGGCGCTCGCGGTCGGGGCGGTCTGCGGAGTCGTGAATGGAGTGATCATCGTCTACGGCCGGGTCAACGCGATCATCGCGACCCTGGCCATGCTCGCGGCGTACAAAGGCATCGCGCAGCTGCTCTCGGGTGGCCGCGCCCAAGGCTATGTGCTCGGCGACGACCTGTTCATCTTCATCGCGCGGGGCAGCATCCTCGGTCTGCCGTCGATGGTGTGGATCCTGCTGGCTGTCGCGCTTGCCGTGCACATGTTGCTCAAGCTCACCGACATCGGCCGCAACATGTATGCGATCGGTGGCAACTCGATCGCGGCTCGCCTCGCGGGCATCAACATCAATAGGTACATCATTGCGGTCTATGCACTCGTGGGGGTGGTGGCGGCGCTCGCCGGGATCATCCTGGCCGCGCGAACCGGCTCCGGGCAGCCAACCGCGGGCAGCGAAGGGCTCGAGCTCAAGGCGATCACGGCCGCGTTCCTTGGTGGCTGTGCCATAGCCGGTGGCAGGGGCGGCATCGGCGGGACCCTGCTCGCGGTCGCGGTGCTTGGTGCACTTGAGAACGGGCTGATCGTGGTGGGAGTGAATCCGTTCTGGCAGAACGTGGCACAGGGTTTGTTGCTGGTCGTCGCTGTCGTCATCCAGCAGCGGAGGACCGGCGAGCGGGCCGTGGGCTTGCCGGGTTGACAATCTGTAGCGCTTGAGCCAGGTCCCGTCCGGTGGGTGCTCTTTCCGGATCGACCAGCCACTGAATCAGTACTCCACTCATCAGGGCCTGAAGGAACGAACCAGCGGACGGCTCGGTCTTGCCGAACAACTCGGCGAGGCCGCGCCGTCCTTCTTCATGAGGTCGGCAGGGGACAGTTGGGTTAGGGGAATGCCCGCAGGTCTGGGATCTGTCGTAAGTGGACGGTAAAGTTGTTCATGTGCGGCGGTCGTATAAGTTCCGGCTGCGCCCGACCGTCAAGCAGGTCCAGGCGTTGACCGCGATGCTGGCTGATCACCGCGACTTGTACAACGCGGCGCTTCAGGAACGCTGCGACGCCTACCGTAAGCGCGGAGTCACGATCTCATATGGACAGCAGTCTGGGCAGCTGAAGGATATTCGTCGTGAACTGACTGAGCAGGCCCGCTGGTCGTTCTCCTCGCAGCAGGCCACCCTTCGCCGTCTGAACCTCGCTATGCAGGCATTCTTCCGCCGGGCGAGGGCCGGGCAGAGGCCTGGATACCCGCGGTTCAAGGGCCAGGGTTGGTTTGACACGGTGATCTGGCCTAGCGACGGTGATGGCTGCCGTTGGGACTCTACTTCGGACAAGATCGCGACTCGGGTGTATTTGCAAGGCGCCGGACACGTCAGAGTCCAGCAGCACCGCCCGATTCAGGGAGCGGTGAAGACGATCAGTCTGAAGCGGGAGGGTGCCGCTTGGTATGTGATCCTGTCCTGTGATGATGTGCCGGACCAACCACTTGCGCCGACCGGACAGCAGACCGGCCTGGACGTGGGAGTCAACGAGTTTGCGGCGCTATCCGACGGCACCCTGATACCCAACCCGCGCTGGGCCATGGCCGGTGCCGACCAGCTGGCAGGCGTTCAGCGGCGGCACAGCGCGCGGTATCCCAAACACGCACCCCGGTCGAAACGTAAGATCCGCTCCGCGCAGCTCATCGCCAAAATCCACCGAAAGATCGGCCGGAAGCGGGCCGATTTTCACCACAAGCAAGCGCTGCAACTTGTGCAACGTTTCGACCTGATCGCGCATGAGCAGTTAAATATCGCGGGCATGACCCGCTCACCCAAACCAAGAGCCGACCCTGGGCAACCCGGCAGCTTCCTAGCCAACGGGTCAACCGCGAAGGCCGGACTCAACAAGAGCATCCTTGATGCTGGCTGGGGCCAGTTCCTTACAATCCTTGCCGCCAAGGCAGAATGCGCCGGGCGTTTGGTGATCGCGGTAAACCCCAGATACAGCTCCCAAACCTGTTTCGAGTGCGCACACATTGACGCCGCAAACCGTAACGGAACCGAATTCCGGTGCGTACGCTGCGGCCACGAAGACCACGCCGACATCAACGCCGCACGCAACCTCCTAAGGGCTGGACTGGCCCTCGCCCAGGATGAAAAGCTGGTCGGAAGCCGCTCCCACTAGGGAACGGAGGAAGTCACCACGCTCAAGGACTACTGACCGGCGGCGCGCCGTGCTGCTCCAGGGCGCGCTGAATAGACCGATAGATCTTGCCGAAGCGGGTCTCATCCGAGACCCGCATTAGCATGAGTTCCTTGCCGCGCCAGATCGCCCAGATCTCATGCACCTTGGTCCCCATGTCGTAGCTGCGATCGAGCCGGTGCAGCAACCACTCAAGGAGCGGCCCGGCGAGGGCGACCAATAGCACCACGAGAGCCAGCGGCACGAGCACCGTCGCCGCTGCCCCGGGGTCGGTTATCGAGGCGGTCACGAGATAGATGACACCGATGATGGCGAGGATCGCACCCACCACGACCCCGATGTTGAGGACACCCCGGCGAGCCACTCGGCGGCGGACATGTGGATCAGGGTCGATCTCCTGATGCCACACATACTCCAGCTCGGCCAGGGCGAAGACCCTGCCGTGGATGTGGATCGCGGCGGAGGTCACCTCCACCGTGTGGTCACGGTAATAGGTGAGCACACGCTCACCGTAGAGTCGGTGTCAATACCTGTTACTCAATGAGGAGGCATCGGTGGGCGAGTTCGTCAACCTGGAGATCGCAGACGGCATTGGCGTCATCCGGCTCGAGCGGCCGCCCATGAACGCCCTCAATGCCCAGGTGCAGGAGGAGTTGAGGGTCGCCGCTCAGGCCGCCACCGGATCGCCGGAGGTCTTTGCGGTGATCGTCTATGGCGGTCCCAAGGTCTTCGCGGCCGGCGCCGACATCAAGGAAATGGCCGAGATGTCCTACGTACAAATGTCCGCTCGGGCAGCCGCTCTCTCCAGCGCCTTCGATGCGGTGGCCCGCATTCCCAAGCCAGTCGTTGCAGCGATCACCGGTTACGCACTCGGCGGTGGTTGCGAGCTGGCGTTGGCTTGCGACTGGCGCGTGGTCGCCGAGGATGGCAAGCTCGGCCAGCCGGAAATCAAGCTGGGCATCATTCCCGGCGCGGGCGGCACCCAGCGCCTGGCCCGGTTGGTCGGCCCGGCCAAGGCCAAGGACATCATCTTCTCCGGCCGGATGGTCGACGCCGCCGAAGCACTCGCTATCGGCTTAGCAGACCGCGTTGTTGCCGCCGACAAGGTTTACGACGAAGCTCTCGCACTTGTTACGCCCTACGTGAACGGGCCGATGCAGGCGCTGAAGGCGGCAAAGGCCGCAATCGACGGTGGACTCGACCGGGACCTGGCCGGTGGCCTGGCATGGGAGTCGCAGCTGTTTGCGGCGCTCTTCGCCACCGACGACAAAACCGAAGGCATGTCGGCCTTTGTAGAGAAGCGGAAGCCGTCCTTCGAAGGTCGTTGATCCGATTGCGCTCGCCGGGTCCAACCACGACACTGCGGCGGTGGACGACAATAATGCGCTGATTGCCGAGCTGACGGAACTCGCGCTGACCACCGCCGCACCCGACGAGCTTGTGGTGTTCGAGGAAACCGCGCAGGAGTATTTCGCCGATCCCGAGGCGGCACTCAGCGCCTCGGGACGCGACGAGGCGGTCGGGTTCGGGCTCGAGCTCGCGATGATCACGCCGGTGGCGCTGGCGGTCGGTTCGCTTGTCGTGCAAACCATTGCGAGCCATCTCGCGGGCCGGGCGATCACCGCGGGCGAGCGCGGCGTCGTCGCGCTTGCCCGTCGAGCGTTCCGGCGCGAGGCCGCTCCCGTCGACCTGGCCCTCACCCCGAAACAGGCGCAGCATGTGCGCTATGTTGCCTGGGAAAGGGCTCGGGCGCTTGGACTTCCCGACTCCCAGGCGCAGTTGCTTGCCGACTCCTTCGTCGGCGCCATTGCCGTAGGGGGGTGACGGGTGCGGCTGCGCCCGAATGTGCTCGCGCACCCGTCGCCGACGGCGGGACGGTTCCTGCTGCTGCTTGGTGTTCTCCTGAGTGCCGGGCTGCTCTCCGGTCAACTGGTCCACATGGGACTCCGCGGCGGCCAGTGGACTGCCGTTGTGCGCCAATGCCTTGTGCTCACGGAGGCGGCCGTCCCCACAGCGGGGGGCTGGGAGGACGACCTCACGCTCAACGATTTCCTGCTCGACTGCATGGCTGCAGAGAATCGGACGGCCGCGGCATTCGAATTCGCCGGCGCGGCCACGATCGCGGCTCTCGGTTTGTTCGCCCTGCTGCTGGCGCCCGGTAGACTGCGGCGGCGACATCGGTTACGTCCGGCCGGTCTGCGCCTCGATGCCGCGATCGCACGGGTCGGTGAGCTGGCCGCCGAGGCCGGGATGAGCCGTCCGCCCCAGGTCCTGGTCGGGCCGGCGGGCCAAAAGGACGCCTTCGTGTTTGGTTTGCCCGGCCGGTACCGGATGGTGCTCCCCACCGCCCTGTTGGTGCGCTGGCGAAATCGTGAGGTCTTCGACCCTGTCGTCAGGCACGAACTCGCCCACCTCCGGCGGCACGACGTGCCCTTGGCGTGGCTGGCCGCCTCGATCTGGCTCGCCGCTGCGCCGGTGATAGCGCTGCCTATGGTCGTCGCCCTGCTGCGCTGGGATTTCTCGCTTGCGCCGAGCTTTCTATGGCGCGTGGCACTCATTCTCGCCGTCGTGTGGCTGGTGCGGCGGCAAGTGTTGCGTTCACGCGAACACGATGCCGACCTGCACGCCGCCGCGCAGATTGGTGACTGGCGTCCACTGTGGAAAGTGCTCAACAGCACCACTGCGAAGCCGCCGAGCCGTTGGCGGCAGTTGATCTCCCACCATCCGACGGTTGCGCATCGGATGGCGGTGCTGGTGGATCCGGCGAAGGTGCCGGGTGTGTCGCTTGTGGACGGTCTGGCGGCGGCATTCCTCGCGGCTCTACTGCTCCCCCTCATTGTCAACACGCTGAATACCGCCTTTGCCGCTCATACATGGTCGCTCCTGGCCGCTGCCGCGTTGGTCGGCCCGATCCTTGGGCTGGCGGTGGGTGCCGGCCTGTGGCGCCAGGCCATGATCGATCACGCCACCGGCCGCGCCGCGTGGCCGGGCGGTGTCGTCCTCGGCGTGGTGGTCGGCTTGCTGCTGGGCACCTGGGTGGATCTCGCCGACCTGGGCACCGGAGACATCGCGGCCGCATGGGTCGTAACCGTTCTGACGATCGCCATCGGAGCGGGTGCCGTGCTGCTGAGCGCGGGCACAGGGCGGTTGTGGGCCGACGCTGCGGCTCGTGTGCCTGGCAGGCGGGGGTCATGGTGGGTCAGCCTGATCATCAACTCACTCATCTTCGGCTTTGCGCTCTGGGCGATGGAATGGCTGCCGATCCATCTGGTCGCCGGCGTTATAAGTGGCTTCTCGTTGGAGACGCTGGTCATTGCCTTGGGGACGCTGATCGCACCGATCACCTATCTGGCCATCGTGCCGGCCATTGTCACCATGTTTGCGCTGGTGGCACGAAGGCGACCGGCCGATGTCCCACGGTGGCTTGTGGACAGTCAGCACACCGGCCCGCCGGAGATGGCGGCACACCGGCCCGGCATCGGGGCTGTGGTTCTCTCCGGTGTGGCGGCGGGAGTCCTCGGGGCGTTGGCGCTCCTGGTGCATCGGCTGGTCATCGGCTCCCCGGTGGATGACCCGGATCGCATCGCGCGCTATCTGCTCTGGGTTACCACCGGTACTCTCGTCGCGCTCGCGGTGTCTTTGGTGGCACTTGTCATGGTGCCCCGTTCCGGCGCCGCGGTCGGGCTGGTGTCCGGCGGCCTGGCCGCTTTGACTACCGCCCTCGGGACTGTGACGGTGAACACCTTCGCCTTCGGCAACATCCTTGACCTGGGCTTCTGGTGGACCACCAGCGCCACCGTGATTGGCCAGTGGTTTCTGGTGTACCTGTTCCTGCTCCCGATAACGCTGGTGAGCTGGGCGGCGTCGTGGCGGGACGTGCCAGGTTGGCTACTCGCCCTGCTGAGCGTGCTCGCAGGTGGGTTGACGTCGTTGTTGGTGGTGGGCATCGCGACCGCGAGCCGGCAAGTGTGAGGATGCTTCACATTTACTCGAGCGATGGGTAGGCTGCGCCGTATGATCTCTGGCCACGGTGGACAGTTAGCGCTTGCTGCGCTCAAAGCGGCGGGGGCGAAGGAGATGTTCACGCTCTCCGGTGGACACGTCTTCCCGCTCTATGACGCGGCGCATCAGGAGGGCTTTCCGCTCTATGACGTGCGGCACGAGCAGACCGCGGTCTTCGCGGCCGAAGCGGTGGCCAAACTCCAACGCAGGCCTGGAGTCGCAGTCCTCACAGCCGGACCCGGTGTGACCAATGGCATTTCCGGCATCACGAGCGCCTTCTTCAACGCCGCACCCGTGCTGGTGCTGGGCGGCCGGGCGCCGCAATTCCGCTGGGGTGCCGGGTCACTGCAGGAGATCGACCACATTCCGCTGGTCAGCTCGATCACCAAGCATGCGGCGACGGTCCCGTCGACCGAGTCCATCCCGTCGGCGGTGACCGAAGCGTTGTCAGCCTCGCTGAGCGGGCATCGCGGACCATCCTTTTTGGACTTCCCACTGGACGTGATGTTCGGCTTCGCCGAAGCAACCGTGGAAGCGCCGAAAATCGGTACCTGGCAAGCCGATGACGACGACATCAAGAAGGCGGCCGAGCTGATCGCCAAGGCGCTGCGGCCCGTCATCATCGCCGGATCCGACGTCTACGGCGGCAACGCGGTCGAGGCGTTGCGGGAGGCGGCGGAGGCGCTCACCGTTCCGGTCTATGCCAACGGCATGGGTAGAGGTGTGCTCCCGCCGGATCATCCGCTGGCCTTCTCGAAGAGCCGCCGAGCGGCTGTCTCCGATGCCGATGTGGTGGTCGTTGTTGGTACGCCGCTTGACTTTCGGCTCGGATTCGGCGACTTCGGTGCGGCGAAGGTCGTGCACATCGTCGAAGAACCACGGCAGCGGGCCGGTCATGTGGAGACGGCCGTGTCGCCGGCCGGGGATCTGACTCTGACGTTGAGTGGGCTGGCCGGGTACGCCGGGGACCGGGTCGATCACGGGGACTGGGTGGCGACGCTTCGGGCGGCGGAGAAGACAGCGGCGGCGAAGCATGCCGCGGAGATGGCCGCCGACGGTGACCCGATCAAACCCGCTCGGGTGTATGGCGAGCTGCGTAAAGTGCTCGCGCCGGATGCGGTGACCATCGGCGATGGCGGCGACTTCGTCTCTTATGCGGGGCGGTATCTGGAGCCGGCTCAACCTGGTACCTGGCTGGATCCGGGTCCATATGGATGTCTGGGGACCGGTCTCGGCTATGCGATGGGAGCCCGGGTGACCTATCCGGACCGCCAGGTTTGCCTGCTCATGGGCGATGGTGCGGCAGGTTTCTCATTGATGGACGTGGAGTCCTTGGTGCGCCAGAACCTGCCGGCCGTCATCGTGGTGGGCAACAACGGCATCTGGGGTCTGGAGAAGCACCCGATGCAGGCCATGTACGGCTATGACGTGGTGGCCGACCTGCAACCGGGTCTGCGCTATGACGACGTGGTGCGCGCACTTGGTGGTGGGGGTGAGACGGTGACGAAGTCTGACCAGCTCGCAGGCGCATTTGAGCGCGCTTTCGAGGCCAGGGTCCCGTATCTGGTGAACGTTTTGACCGATCCCGCTGACGCGTATCCACGATCGGCCAACCTCGCCTGAAAGTTTAATGTCAGCGGGATGTCACACCGGTCCGGCAGGATCGGCCGCATGAAAGAAGCGATCGTTGCAGAAGGTCTGGTCAAACATTTCGGCCAGACCAAAGCGCTCGACGGCGTCGACCTTTCCATTCGCACCGGGACAGTGCTGGGTCTGCTCGGTCCCAACGGGGCTGGTAAGACAACGGCGGTTCGGATCTTCGCTACCCTGCTGCGTCCGGATGCGGGCCGTGCCATGGTGGGCGGGCTGGATGTCGTCAAAGACGCGCATCGGGTCCGCGGTCTGATCGGCCTCACCGGACAGTATGCGTCCGTCGACGAATCCTTGACCGGCTCGGAGAACCTGCGGCTGATTGGCCGGCTGCTGGGCCTTTCCAGGCCGGCCGCGAAGGCCAGGGCCGCCGAGCTATTGGAGAGTTTCCGCCTCGATGACGCGGCGGACCGTGCGGCCAAGACCTATTCCGGTGGCATGCGGCGCCGGCTCGATCTGGCGGCCAGCCTGATCGGGAATCCCAAACTGCTCTTCCTGGACGAGCCGACCACCGGTCTCGACCCGCGAGCCCGCAATGACGTGTGGGATATCGCTCGCGGTCTGGTGGCCGAGGGCGTGACCATCCTGCTGACCACGCAATATCTCGACGAGGCAGACCAGCTCGCCGATGACATCGTGGTCATCGATCACGGCAAGGTCATCGCCAACGGCACGCCAGACGAGTTGAAGCGGCAGACCGGTGCGCAAACGCTTGCCGTACGGCCGATTCTCGAAGGCGATGTGGAGAAGGTACGGGCCGTCGTTGCCGAGCTCGCCTCGAATCCGGTGATGGAGAACGGCTTTATCACCGCCCGGGTCACCGACCCGGCCGTGTTGCCCGCTGTGGTGCGCCGCCTGGACGATGCCGGTGTCGGCGTCGGCGAGCTGGCCCTGCGGACCTCCACGCTGGATGAGGTCTTCCTTGCCCTGACCGGCCACAAAGCTGAAGAGACCGACGAGGTGAAGTCATGACCGCCATTTCGCTCACGCCCGCCCGGGTGAGCCCGCTTGCCGGCCTGCGCCAGACGTTTTCGCTGGCGTGGCGGGGCCTGGTGCAGATCCGGCACAACCCGATGGAGTTGGGCGACCTCAGCTTCCAGCCGATCATGTTTGTGCTGCTCTTCTCCGTCCTCTTCGGCGGCGCGATCGAGGGCGACATCACCACCTACCTGCAGTTCATGTTGCCGGGCATCATCGTCCAATCCGGACTGATGGCCACCATGAACACCGGGATGGGCTTGAGCACGGACCTCCATAAGGGATTCTTTGACCGGTTGCAGTCGCTGCCGATCGCCAGGTGGGCTCCGCTGGCCGGCCGCGTGCTCTCCGATGTGGTCAAGCAGAGCTGGTCGATGACGATCCTGTTGGCCACGGGCTATGCCATCGGGTTCCGGGCGAGCAGCGTGGGAGGAGTGTTGGCCTCCTTCGCTCTGATGCTGCTGTTCTCCCTGTTGGCGTCGTGGTTCGCCGTGTTCATCGGCACCATCGCCGATGAGCCGGAGAAGGTGATGATGTATGGCTTCACCGCGATCTTCCCGCTCAGTTTCCTCAGCAATGCTTACGTGCGAACGGAAACACTGCCCGGCTGGCTGCAGCCGTTGGTGAAGATCAACCCGGTGAGCCAGATCGGCGATGCCCTACGGGGTCTGATGACCGGAGGCCCGGTGCTGAGTCACGCACTTTGGGGCTTGCTCGGTGGGTTGGTGATCGCCGCCATCTTTGCCCCGCTCGCGGCAATGAGGTTCAAGCGTCGATAACGAGCGGTAAACCGGTGAGCACCGGAACCGTTTCTGTAGTGGCGGTCTGCCCTCGCGGTAGGCCGCCACAAATCTCCCCTCACCCAGAGCGGCTCGAGTCGCCGCGTCGATCCGCGGGATTCTGCCCTGCTGGGCAAATTCACGGGTTCGGGATACGCCAGCCATCGACTATCGTGATGCCGTGTCGGCGCAGACGGCAGCAGCGCCCGGGGTGGAACGGGCCAATCGTTTCATCGTGATTCTGCTTGGCCTGCAACGGCTCAGCTATCTTTTGCCGGCCCTGCTGACGCTGGGCAATCCCGCCTTTCGATTCGGGGCTCTCAATGTGGCGATGGTGGCTATCACGATTGCCGGCAATGTGGCGATGTTCGCCGTCGTGGTGCGCCGGGGTTGGTTCCAGGAGTGGATGGCGTGGTCCGACGTGGGCTGGGCGACGTTGCTCATCATCGTGGTCTCGCTCAACAGCGGCGCGGCCTTCGAAGACTCGTCGGTCAACTGGTCCAGCCGGATGGCTCAAGCGGCGGCGGCGCTCGCAGGGGCAGCAATCCCGCGGATCGCAATGGCGGCTTTGGCCGTGGGAGTGTTGTTGGCCGCGCACACCCTGGCCGAGGTTCTCCACGGGGACTCATGGCTGGCCTGTTTGAGCTGTCTCAACGGAATCGCGTGGTTTGCCGTCATCATTGGTTTTGCGGTGAGGTACCTGCGGCGGCAGGGCGCAATCCTCGACCAGCTCGCCGCGGAACGCCTTGCGGCGCAAACGAAACAGGCCGCGGCGCAGGCGAGGCTCGAGCACTTCGGCGTGTTGCACGACACTGTGCTCGCGACGCTCACGCTGATCGGGCGAGGTGGGCTTGAACAGAGCTCTGAACAGATGCGCGAGCGGTGTGCCCGGGAAGCCGACCTGGTCCGCCGCCTGATGACCATTGACGCCCACGTGCAGACCACCACGCTCGCCGAGCGGCTCACGGAGGTCGTTGACGGCGCGCAAGCGCTCGGCTTGCGGGTGCATTTTTCCGCTGACACGACGCCCGAAGTCTCCGACGAAGTGGCCACGGCCGTGGCCGGGGCGGCCCAAGAGGCGCTCAACAACGTGCTGCTGCACGCCGGAACGCGCACGGCCTGGGTCACCGCGACGACAGCGGAGGGTGCGCTGATGGTACGGGTGGTGGACCGTGGCGCGGGTTTCCACCCGAGCGACTCGCACAGTGGCTTCGGCCTGCCCTGGTCGGTGACCGAACGAATGAACGCGGTGGGTGGCACTTCGCGAGTTTCGAGCGCACCCGGCGACGGAACCTGTGTGGAGTTGGTATGGCCGAGATGACGCCGGCACCGTTGCGCCTAGCGGTGGTCGACGACGACCGCATGCTCCTCGACGGCTTGGCGAGCTGGCTGGCGGGCGAGCCGGATCTGTTGCTGTCAGGTGCTTTCATGACCGTCGACGCGTTGCTGGCCGAGGCTCCCGCCGCTGAGGTCATCCTGCTCGATCTGCTGCTGCGCGATGGATCGTCCGCTGTGGACAATGTGTCCAGGCTCGTCGCGCGGGGGCTCAACGTCATCGTGATCAGCGTTTGGCCCAACCTTTCCCAGGTCGTCGCGACCTTCTCGGCCGGCGCCAGGGGCTACCTGACCAAGGATCACGACCTCCCCGCGTTGGCGTCGGCGGTGCGCACGGTCGCGGCCGGTGGCACGGCGTACTCACCCGAGCTCGCCTTGGCGTGCCTATACGATGAGCGGCCCGAGCGGCCCCGGTTATCCACTCGCGAGCGTGAGGTTCTTCTTGCCTATGCGTCAGGCATGACGCTGAATGCCGCGGCACGCCAAGTCGGGGTGCGCCCTGAGACAGCCAAGACCTACCTTGATCGGGTCAAGGCGAAGTATCAGGCGCTTGGCCGCCCCACCAACACCAAGCACGAGCTGGCCGACCGGGTACGAGAGGACGGCATGTCCCCCTGGATTGGGGACATGCCCTAACGTCGATGTCCTTCTAACGTGAGCCCCATGAAAAACCGTATGATTGCCCGGCTCCTGGCGCTTCTACTGCCGGTTGCCGCACTTGTATCCGTGCCCACCGCGGCTCACGCCGCGACCTTCTGCTACACCGTGGGTGCCGCCCAGCCGAGCGGATGGATCTACAGCTGGGGAGTGGTCAGCGACTGCGTCCGGCCGATCCAGGCCGAGTTGCACCTCAGGGAAGACATCTCGTGGTCGCCCGACCGTGAGGTGAGCGCCGACTACCGGTATGACGTCACAAGCACTTACCTGGAGGTCGGCGCGAGCTGCTGGTGGACGCCGGGTGAATGGCACTCCTACTTCGCCGAGGCACGCGTGTATGCCAACGGCAAGTATCAGCAGAAGGTCCAGTCAGCTCGCTGGACCATCCAGTACTACTGCGAGTAAACGGCTTCAGGGGGAGGCGGTGCCGTCCTACGGCGTCCAATCAGGACGGCACCCAAAGCCCATGGCACCCAGACGATTTCGGCCAGCAGGCGCAGCAGCGCGGGGGAGACCGAAATGTAGGGGATCATGACTAGCCCGTGATCGATCGCACCAAGCAGGGCGAAGGTGGCCACGATCAGGGTCAGAGTGCCGAGCTTGGGAGTGCCGGAGCGGCGAAGCGCGAAGCCGAGCAACCCGAACCCTAGTCCGTAAAGCGCTAGTCCGAACGGGTGTAGCCAGCTACCCATCGACAGAGTGCCGTATACCCCGCCGACCAGGCCGCCGAGGCTGACGATCACGCCGATCGCTGCCAGCTTCGACTTGCGCATGCGTCTGAAGAACAGTCCAAGCGCGAGCAGGCCCAGGGTTATTGCACCTATCGTGGCATCCCGAACTTCCACGCGTTCGAATCCTGAGGCGCCAAACTCCCCGTACCAGTCACACCCGGCTGGAATCTGTTGCGCCCCAGCGTTATACGAAGCACATTCCAGCATCTTCAACGTGTGCGCCGGTTCACCGAAGAAGCGGTGCGTGCCGACGGACGGAAGCTCGTTGCTGCCGCACTTGGGAACGGTGCGAATGTTGGTCTTCGGCATCGCAGTCCAGCACGAGCCCACACCTTGCCCGTCCCACCAGAAGTTCAGCCCGTTCGGCTTGGACTCGCCCGTCTCGGACACGCCCATTTTGTTGTTCAGATAGCGGTTGTGGTGCGACGTGTCGAATTGTTCCGCAAGCGAAGTGTCGTTGCGCACGAAGCCGGGCACATAGCTGGTGACGAAACCGGCGTACTTGTTGTCGTAGATCCAGTTGTCCCGCCAGATGTTGTAGTTCCCGCCGGGGTTGATGATCCCCGTCCCCAAAGGGATCCCGACCGCGGGGCAGACGACTCCCTGCTCGTAACCGCGTTCTGCGAACGGCTTCTTACACGTGCCGTCCTTGATGTACTTGTAGTAGTCCATGTTGTTGTTGGCGATGATGTTCCGCTCGAATTTGGCGTGGTTCTGCGGGAAGCCGGGGTGATCGGGGAAGGCGCTGTCGGTGGCTATCCCGGTGGTGTTGTCGGTGAACTTGCTGTCGTGCACCCACACCGAGTCGCCTGCCGTGCCGGAGTAGCCGAGGGCATTGTGATGACCCCAGCAATTCTTGATCTCCACGGCGTAGCGTGGTACCTCATGACCCTTGTCCTTATTGATGTTTGAGGCCGCGCCCGGGTAGAAGGCGGAGTCACCGTTGCCGTAGCCCTCACAGTCGGTATAGAGACCGTGGTCGACAGCGAAGGTAAGGAATCCGTACTCGTCATTCCATCGGCCGAGCGCATTGTCGATGACGAAGCCGTCGGTTTCGATGATGTAGAAGGCGTTGAACTCACTGCGCTGGGCGGTCATGTTCCTGAAGTACACGCCGTCGGAGTTGTCCGCGCGGATCGTGTTGAGCTTCTTGAACTGCGCGTCAACGATCACGTCTTCACGCGACGCGCCGGTCCCCTCGATCTGCAGATTTTTCTTACCGAGGATGGCCACCAGGTTGGTCAGATGCGGGCACGCCACCTGCTGGTCGTAGCTGAGGATCGCGAATTCCTCGTAGACCTTGCCCTTGGGCGCGTTCTTATAGGTGGAGTCACACACCGCGCTGGGCGGAGCCAGACTGGGCTCTTCAAGATATAGACCAGGGAGAATCTTTATGTTGGTACCGGGTAGCTTCGCCGCATCGACCGCCTGCTGTAGATGGCGATAGCCGTTGGCCTGACACTCTTCCCAGAGCTTTTCGTTCTCAGCCTTGAGGACGTCGGAGAACTTGGCAATCCGCGCGTCGAATTCGGCTTTGTCCGCCTTGCAGACCAATAGGGTCGGCCCACTTGTCCGGTAGGCCGGCACGCTCCCGGTGCCTGGCAGCTCACGAGTCTGGCGTTCGTCGTGCGCCTGGGCGAACGTCGCATTGCCGAAGACGCCGAAGGCCACGATGGCGAGCACGCCGGCCAGGCGCGTGATTCTCCTCATGGCGGCAGACGTTAGAATAAGTTTCAGGTTTTGGAAAGGACCGCAGGGTCAGGCCTCGTCAGGCTTGTCTTTCTTTCTCTGCTCGTCCTCGCGGCGGCGCAGGTCCTCTTCCCACTTGCGCAGCATGTCGCGCTCGGCTTCGGCCTGCTCGGCGGCCTCCTGCTCGGCTCGATTGCGATCCAGCCCCTTAAGGAAGTCGGGATCGTCGTCCGGCGCGACTGTCCTACCCGGACGCTGGCTCTCCGGGAAACCGGAACCCTGCTTCCAGGTCTGCCGGCCCGCCCGGACTTCGCGACTGCGCCCGGCGAAGAACCACACGATCGCGCCGATCGGGGAGAAGAGCAGGATCACGATGATCCACACGATCCTGGGCATCCCGCGGATCTCTTCCTCATCTGCGGACAGGCAGCTGATGAGGGCCGCCGCCGTGACAATGATGTTGGCGATGAAGATGAACAGCCACAAGCGTCCCACGGCGTAAAAGGTACGCCCTACGTGAGTACAAGCAAGACCCCGAGGGCTCCGAAACATGCGCAAGCGGCCGCGGTGAGCATGAGCAGGCGCCCGGGCGGCCGGGTTTGCGGGGATCGCAGCGCCTGAATGCGCCGCTGGACCACCGCCAGCATGATCACCCAGATGAGCGCGCCCAAGGCGGCGGGCGCCAGCATTCCCTTTTCCGCCGCCAGCCGCCCGAGCAGCACGGCTACCGCGGTGGCGGCCAGGGTGGTGCGTCGCCAGGCGAGCCGGGTCCGCTCCGGCGAGGCCCCGACGTCAGGTCTGCCGAGTGGCATCGAAGATCACATATGCTAAAGCGAGCACGGCACTGACTGCCACGATGAGCGCAAGTAGGCCGGGGAAGCGCGACTGCGGCAGTGGCTCGCCTTTGCGCATCGCTATCTCACAACGGATCCAGTGGTCGATGGCCCGCAACGCGCACCCGGCGCCTATCGCGATGGGCAGGGTCGCCAGCACTTCGCGCAAATGCGGCACAGGCAGTGGCGAAAGGAACTGGGCCGCGGCCAGACCACCCGCGATGAGAGCCAGGCCGGTGCGGATCCAAGCCAGGAAGGTGCGCTCGTTGGCCAGTGAGAACCGATAGTCAGGTGCTGTGCCTACTTCGCGGATCTCCCGCGGATCAAACCAGTTGCGCACCCTGCTCCACACGTTCCTAGTATGGCGGCGATGACTGACTCACTTGATCCAAAGACACTTCTGGCGGCGTACGACTCTCAGTTGCGTACTCGCGAGGACGGAAACCTGCCCGAAGGTGCGACTGTCGACTGGGACGGCCCGGTGCAGCGCACCTTCGGCGTCTACGACGGCGGGTTCCTTGAGTATCGCGATCTGGCCGGTTTGGACGGAGCCGAGCTCGACGCCTTCATCGCGCGGCAGCGGGACTTCTTCGCCGCGCGCGGTGAGAAGTTCGAGTGGAAGACTCGCGGTCATGACCTACCCGCCGATCTGCCAGAGCGGTTGATCGCCGCCGGGTTCGAGGCCGAGGATCAGGAGACCGTGCTGGTCGGCCGCGCCGCCGATTTCGCTTCCCCGCCAAGCTTTCCGGTGCGGGAGACCACGGATCCGGAAGACTTCGAGAAGATCGCGGCGAATAAGGCCATCGTCTGGGATCGGGACATGAGCTGGATCGCCCCAATGCTGCGGGCGATGGTGGGTGAGCAGGCGAAGATCTATGTCGCCGAGGCCGACGACAAGATCGTGAGCTCGGCCTGGATCAGGTTCGTTCCGGGTACCGAATTCTGTGGGCTGTGGGGCGGAGACACGCTCAAGGAGTATCGCGGGCGCGGCATTTACAAGTCATTGGTCGCCGCTCGCGCGATCGATGCCGTCGGGCGCGGCTACAAGTACCTGCAGGTTGACGCGTCGGACGACAGCCGCCCGATTCTGGAGCGACTCGGCTTCGTGGCCATCACGACCACGACGCCCTACATCTGGACGCCTAGCGCCACATAGCCCGGACGGTGGTGCGCACGCATTCCTCGCGGATCTTTCCGCACGTGCACAGATGTTCATCGGGGGCGGGTCGAGAATGGTGGACGTCTGTTGCGGCCACTTGCGTCAGGGGTGAGGTTTGAATGGACATATCGGACACCTCCTGCGTAAATGACTCTACTCTGGCGTCGGTATGACGGTGAGGTGAGTCACTCAACTCGGAAATCCATGGACCTTACTCACTGGTAACATCGGCCGTGGCTATCGTGTGAACCATCTAAACGCCCGTTCAACAGGAGGGTCCTGCTCCGCGATGAAGATCGTCGTACTTGTTAAGCAGGTGCCAGACTCAGGCGCCGAGCGCAACCTGCGCGCGGACGACAACACCGTCGACCGTGCCTCGGCCAATAACGTGATCAATGAAATGGACGAGTACGCCCTCGAGGAAGCTCTGCGTCTGCAGGAAGCCCACGGCGGCGAGGTCACCATCCTGACCATGGGGCCGGAGCGGGCAAGCGAATCCATTCGCAAGGCGCTCTCGATGGGCCCGGACGGTGCGGTCCACGTGCTCGACGACGCACTGTCGGGAACGGATGCTCTCGGCACCTCGAAGGTGCTGGCTGCCGCGCTCACCCGGCTCAGCCCGGACATCGTCCTGTGTGGAGCGGAGTCGACCGACGCGCGCGGCCAGGTGCTGCCGCACATGCTCGCCGAGCGGCTCGGCATCGCCGCGCTGACCGGCGCCCGCAAGCTCACCGTCGAAGGCGCGCAGCTCACCATCGAGCGGCAGACCGAAGAGGGCTACGAGATTGTCACCGCCGCCACCCCGGCTGTGGTGAGCGTCTGGGACACCATCAACGAGCCTCGGTACCCGTCTTTCAAGGGCATCATGGCGGCCAAGAAGAAGCCGGTGGAGACGCTGTCGCTGGCCGATCTCGGGGTGTCTGCCGACCAGGTCGGCTGGGCCGGTGCGACCACTGGTGTCGCCTCGCACAGCAAGCGCCCAACTCGCAGCGCAGGCCAGAAGGTCACCGATTCGGGTGACGGCGGCGTGCAGCTAGTCGAGTTCCTGTCTTCCGAAAAGTTCGTCTGAGAGGCGGTACCCCCCAATGGCTGAGGTTTTGGTTGTTGTTGAGGCCGCCGGTGGTGCGGTCAAGAAAGTCACCCTCGAAATGCTGACCATGGCTCGCGCGCTGGGCACGCCAAGCGCGGTCGTGCTCGGTGGGCCTGGTGCGGCTGCCCCGCTTGCCGACAAGCTCGGTGAGTACGGCGCCGAGAAGGTCTATGTCGCCGAAAGTGCGGACATCGAGGGGCACCTCGTCGCTCCTAAAGCGACAGTGCTCGCTCAGCTGGTCAAGGACGTTCAGCCGGCCGCAGTGCTGATCGGCTCGACGCAGGAGGGCAAGGAGATCGCGGGTCGCCTCGCGGTCAAGCTCGAGAACGGCGTGCTCACCGACGTCGTTTCCCTTGAAGCAGACGGCACTGCGACCCAGGTGGTCTTCGCGGGCTCGGCCATCGTCAAGTCGAACGTCAAGGGCGGCTTGCCGATCGTGACGGTCCGGCCGAATTCGCTTACCCCGGCACCATCCGCGGGCGCGGCAGCGGTATCCAATGTGGACGTTGCCGCCACCGAAAAGGACAAGTTGGCGACCGTGGTGAACCGGGTGGCCGAGGCCAAGGGCGCACGGCCGGAGCTGACCGAAGCTTCGATCGTCGTCTCCGGTGGCCGTGGCGTCGGCTCGGCGGAGAACTTCAAGGTCGTCGAGGAGCTTGCCGATCTGCTCGGCGCGGCGGTCGGCGCTTCCCGTGCCGCCACCGACTCCGGCTTCTACCCGCACGCCTTCCAGGTGGGCCAGACCGGTAAGACGGTTTCGCCGCAGCTCTACGTCGCTCTGGGCATCTCCGGCGCGATCCAGCACCGGGCGGGCATGCAGACTTCGAAGACCATCGTCGCGGTCAACAAGGACACCGAGGCGCCGATCTTCGAGCTGGCCGACTTCGGTGTGGTGGGTGACCTCTTCCAGGTCGTCCCGCAAGCCGCCGAAGAGATTCGCAAGCGTAAGTGAAATAGCGGCGCTGCTGGGCAGAGGCCCCGCGGTCCGCAGAGCTTCCGGTCGGCAAGGGCCGCATAGCGAGCCCTTGCCGACGCAGCGGTCGCACAGACCTGTGGCCCGCGCGTAAAACGGTACGCTTGGCGGCGAGATGGCATACCTTGATCACGCCGCGACCACGCCGATGCTCCCCGAGGCGCTGGACGCCTACGTCGAAACGGCCCGTGAGGTCGGCAACGCTTCGTCGTTGCACGGCCCCGGTCGCTGTGCCCGCAAGATGATCGAAGAGTCGCGCGAGCGCATCGCGGCGGCCCTGGGCGCCCGCCCGTCCGAGGTGATCTTCACGAGTGGCGGGACAGAGAGCGACAACCTTGCGGTGAAGGGCATCTTCTGGGCCCGCAAGCGCCCCAAGGTGCTCGCCAGCTCGGTCGAACACCACGCCGTCCTCGACTCGGTGCAATGGCTTTGCGATCACGAAAACGCTGACGTGGTCTGGCTTCCGGTCGACTCCGAGGGCAAGGTTGTGTTGGACGACCTGCCGTTGGATGATGACGTGGCCCTGATGACGGTGATGTGGGCCAATAACGAGGTGGGCACACTCCAGCCGATCCAAGAGTTGGCTGCGTTGGCTTCTGCTGCGGGGGTACCGATTCACACCGACGCGATCCAGGCAGTCGGCCATGTACCAGTCGACTTCGCGTCGAGCGGGGTCTCCGCGATGACCGTCACGGGCCACAAACTCGGTGGCCCATATGGGGTTGGTGCCCTGCTCCTCGGCCGTGATGTGGCCTGCACCCCATTGCTGCACGGCGGTGGTCAGGAGCGGGATGTGCGTTCGGGGACCCTTGACGTGCCAGGCGTGGTGGCGTTCGCGGTTGCTGTCGAGCACGTCGTCAAGGAACAGCAGCAGGAGTCCCAGCGGCTGGCCCGGCTCCGGGACGAGTTGATCGAGCGCGTGGCAGAGGCGGTGCCCGGCGCCATCCTCAACGGACCGAAGTCGCCGCGCCTGCCGGGCAATGCGCACTTCAGCTTCCCCGGATGCGAAGGCGACGCGCTGCTCCTGTTGCTCGACGCGCAAAAGATCTCGGTCTCAACCGGTTCAGCCTGCAACGCAGGTGTGGCGCAGCCCTCACATGTGCTGCTGGCGATGGGGGCCGACCCGGTCGCAGCTCGTTCCTCGCTGCGCTTCACGCTCGGCCATACGAGCACGTCAGACGACATTGACGCACTGATCGCCGCGCTGCCCGGAGCCGTTGAGCGCGCCCGCCGCGCCGGGGCACGCTGACCCGCTGGCCCCCTTTCCGGTCGATCTTGGAGTTGTGGTGGGGACGACACACGCAATTCCCGCGAGTCGCCCACCACAACTCCAAGATCGGCGGGAAGCGGGGTAGGGGCGGTGGAGCCGGTAGCATTAGGCCGTGCGTGTTCTGGCTGCGATGTCCGGTGGAGTCGACTCGGCGGTGGCTGCTGCCCGGGCAGTGGACGCCGGCTTCGACGTGACCGGTGTGCACCTGGCGTTGGCTCGCAATGCGCAGAGCCACCGGACCGGGGCTCGAGGCTGCTGCACAATCGAGGATTCCCATGATGCCCGGCGAGCCGCCGATGTGCTCGGGATCCCGTTCTACGTCTGGGATATGGCCGATCGCTTCCACGAAGAGGTCATCGACGACTTCGTGGCCGAATATGCGGCGGGCCGCACTCCCAACCCATGCCTGCGCTGCAACGAGAAGATCAAATTCTCGGCGGTGCTCGATCGCGCGGTGGCCCTTGGCTTTGACGCCGTCGTCACGGGACATCACGCCCGCCTCATCGATGGGAAGCTGACCCGAAGTGTTGATGAGGCCAAGGACCAGTCATATGTGTTGGCTGTGCTAACCCGGGAACAGTTGGATCGGTCGATCTTCCCGTTGGGCGACTCGACCAAGGAGACCGTGCGAGCCGAGGCGAGGGAGCGCGGCCTGGCGGTCGCGGAAAAGCCCGACTCGCATGACATCTGCTTCATCGCCGACGGCGATACTCAGAAGTTCCTGCGCGAGCGGCTCGGTGCAGAGCAGGGCGATATCGTCGACGCCGCATCAGGTGAAGTGCTGGGGCAGCATGACGGCGCCTACGGCTACACCATCGGGCAGCGCAAGGGGCTGGCTTTGACCCGGCCCGCCGCTGATGGCCGTCCGCGCTATGTGCTTTCCATTACGCCGGTGAGCAACACGGTGACAGTGGGCTCGGCCGAGGACCTCAACGTGTCCACAGTGGACGCCAGGAAGGTGGTTTGGACCGGCGGACCGCGGCCGCAAGGCCCGATCGAGTGCCTGGTGCAGATGCGAGCTCACGGCCGTCCTCTGCCCGCCGTGGTGGAGTTGGCGGGCGACCTACTCACGGCGCGGCTTCGTGGCCCGGAGAAGGGTATCGCGGCGGGGCAAGCCATCGTCGTCTATCGGGGTGACACCGTGCTGGGCAGTGCGACCATCACGGGCGCGCAGTGAAGATCGGCGGCATCGCCACCGGCGTCGGGTCGTTGCCCGGCACCGACATCACCGACGCTGTTACTGAGACATTCGGCGAGCTACCGGATTTGCCGTACCTGCCGGAGTTGCCGGCCCGTGGCCCCGGATCCGAGATGATCGGCCGTAGCGCTTCGCTGCTTGTCGACATGCCGGTCGAGGTCTATGCGGGGCACTGGCGAGTGGCCGCACGATCAGGCTTGGACCTGCGACGTGCCAGGGATTTTCTGGAGCGCGACCTCGACGTGTTCACCGAGCGTGCCGATGGCTACAGCGGCCCCCTCAAGGTGCAATCGGCGGGGCCGTGGACGTTGGCGGCCGGTCTGGAACTCGCCCTGGGGGAAGGATTTCTATCCGACCACGGTGCGGTAAGAGATCTCGCCACCTCGCTGCAAGAGGGTCTGCGCCTGCACGTTGCCGAAGTGAGACGGCGCGTCCCGGGAGCCGAGGTACTGCTGCAGCTGGACGAGCCGTCGCTGCCAGCCGTGCTGGCCGGGCGGGTTCCGACGGCTAGTGGATTGCATACCTATCGTTCGGTGGCATCGACTACGGCGCGGGATACCTTGGTGTCCCTTGTGGAGGGTGCGGGCGCACCGGTCATCGTGCACTGCTGCGCCGCCGACGCGCCGATCACCATGTTCCGTGAGGCCGGCGCCGCAGGCCTGGCACTGGATCTGTCCACGATCGAGAAACTTGACCCGCTGGGCGAGGCGATCGACGCGGGGCTCATGCTGTTCGCCGGGGTGGCCCCGACGAGCGGTGCGAGCGCACCGGCCGCGTCCACTTTGGCCGATCGCGTCAAGCGGCTCTGGAGCGAATTGGGCTTCCCGATCGAGCGAATTCTTCAGCAGGTGGTGCTCACGCCTTCGTGCGGGTTGGCCGGGGCGACACCCGCCTACGCGAGCGCGGTGCTCAAGGCGTGTCACGAGGCGGCTCGGCAAATCGCTGACTCTTGAGCCGCGCTTGACGAAAGCACGAGACAATAGCCCGATGGGGCTTGAGGTCGTGCGGCGGCTGGTGCAGGAAGTGTGGAACGACAGGCGATTTGAGCTGTTGCCAGAGCTCTTTGCCGATCCGTTTGACCACGGCGGGCGGGTGGACACCGTCGCTGGAATCAAGCAGTGGCATGCGGATGATGCCCGGATCTGGGCTGACACCCGCTACCAGGTTGTTCGCGAGGTAGGCGGGGCCGATCAGGTGGCCATTCAGTGGCGCGCCACGGCACGCCAGGTTGGGCAATGGGGTCCGGTGCCGCCCAGCGGCCGCGAGATCAGCTGGGATGGGGTGCATTTCTTCACCCTGC
>DPJL01000073.1:31747-59297 GCA_003543035.1 Micromonosporaceae bacterium
TAGCTAAGGTGCAGAAGTGAGCACGCAGAAGACCAACAAGCGCTACGCCGAGCTGATGGCTCAGATCGACGAGGCGCAGCAGCGCTACTACATCGAGGACGCGCCGACCCTGTCCGACGCGCAATATGACGCCCTCATGCGTGAGCTGCAGCAAATCGAGGAGGCAAATCCCGAGCTGGTGTCGGCCGACTCGCCGACCCAGCGGGTGGGCGCGGGTCAGGGCAGCACCTTTGCCGCGGTGACCCACGCCGAGCGGATGATGAGCCTGGACAACGTCTTCAGCGAGGAAGAGCTGGACGCCTGGGCCCGCCGCGTCGAGCGCGATGCCAAGGGCCCGGTGCGCTATCTCTGTGAGCTCAAGATTGACGGACTGGCCATCAACCTCACCTACGAGAGGGGCCGCCTGGTCCGGGCGGCGACCCGGGGCGACGGGGTGACCGGCGAAGACGTGACGGCAAACGTCAAGGGCATCAAGCGAATCCCGCATCGGCTGACCGGCAAGCCCATCCCGGAGCTGGTCGAGGTGCGCGGCGAGATCTTCTTCGACCTCGCGGGCTTCGCCGACGTCAACGCGGGTTTGGTGGCGGCCGGGCTCAAGCCCTTTGCCAACCCGCGAAACTCGGCTTCCGGCTCGTTGCGGCAGAAAGATTCCGCCGTCACCGCCGGGCGCCCGCTGCGGCTGATCGTGCACGGCATCGGCGCGCGCACCGGCTTCGAGCCGGAGAGCCAATCCGCCGCCTATGTGCAGCTGAAAGAGTGGGGCCTGACGACGAGCGACCGCTGGAGTGTGTTCGACACGCTCGCCGAGGTGAAGGAATACATCGCCCACTACGAGGAGCACCGGCACGACATCGAGCACGAGATCGACGGTGTCGTGATCAAGGTGGACCAGGTGTCACTCCAGAAGCGACTCGGGTCGACCAGCCGTGCTCCGCGATGGGCCATGGCCTACAAATATCCGCCGGAGGAGGCCAACACCAAGCTCCTGGACATCCTTGTCAACGTCGGGCGCACCGGCCGGGTCACCCCCTACGCCCAGCTGGCTCCGGTGCAGGTAAGCGGAGTGACAGTCACGAGTGCCACCCTGCACAACCAGTCGGAGGTGGCGCGCAAGGGCGTGCTCATCGGCGACACCGTGGTGATCCGGCGGGCAGGCGATGTCATCCCGGAGATCCTAGGGCCGGTAGTGGATCTGCGCGACGGCACCGAAAAGACGTTCGTCATGCCGACGGTTTGCCCGAGCTGCGGCACAAAGCTTGCCCCGGCAAAGGAAGGCGACGTCGACATCCGCTGCCCCAACTCGCGCAGCTGCCCGGCACAGTTGGTGGAGCGCATCTTCCACCTGGCCGGCCGCGGTGGGTTCGACATCGAGGTGCTCGGCTATAAGGCGGCACAAGCGCTCATCGAGTCGGGTGTCATTGCCGACGAGGGTGACATCTTCGGCCTGGATGAGGAGAAGCTGGCCAGCTGCTCCTTTTTCACCAACAAGAACGGATCGTTGTCCAGCAACGGCCGCAAGCTGTTGGAGAATCTGGCCGAGGCTAAGCAACGTCCACTGTGGAAGGTGCTGGTCGCTCTCTCGATCCGCCATGTCGGCCCGACCGCGGCGCGGGCGCTGGCCGACCACTTCGGCTCCCTCGACGAGATCGAGAAGGCCACCTCCGCCGAGGCGGCCGGGGTGGAGGGGGTCGGCGGCATCATCGCCGAGTCGCTGAAGGAATGGTTCAGTGTCGATTGGCACCGTGATGTGGTCGCCAAATGGCGAGCGGCCGGGGTGCGGCTGGCCGAGGAGAAGCGGGCGAAGGCCGACACCGGCCCCAAGCCGCTGGCCGGGATGACCGCGGTGGTGACCGGCACGCTCTCCGGGGCGACCCGTGAAGAGGTCTCAACTCAGTTGGAGACCTTGGGCGCCAAGGTTTCCGGCTCGGTCTCCAAGAAGACCAGCTTCGTGGTGGTAGGGGAGAACGCGGGATCCAAGCTCGACAAGGCGATGGCGCTCGGCGTGCCCACGCTTGATGAAGACGCGTTGAACAGGTTGCTCACCGATGGCCCGGAGGCGGTAAATCTGGCTGTTTCGCCAACCCCCTAGGCCTAATGACCTTAAGTTGCGTCTATGAGGCGCCGCTGGGGCTTGATCGGCGTGATCAGGGACTTTCCGGCGCGGCACGCCGGCGACACGCTGAAGGTGGTCCCTGATCATGGCGATCATGGCGGGGGATGGGCGGGGCGTCTGCTGCCGCGCTCGATTCGCAGCAGCGCGCTCCTGCTCGACCTCGCGATCGGTGCCGGGCTGACCGTCTATCTCATCGCGGCGACCTCGTTGAGCGGCATCGAGTTCGGCTGGGAGTTCGGCCGCGACCTGATCGAGGGCGTGGCTGTCGCCATCCGTCGGGTTTGGACGATCCCGGCTCTTGCCGGGGTCATGGTGGTGACCGCTTTCAACGATCTGACCACCTGGCCCTATCCGCTTGGCCTGGCCATCATGCTGTATACCGTTGCGGCAGAAGACTTTCCGCGCTGGTTCTGCTGGGCCGCGGCCGCCCTCGGGGCATTGATCCTACTGCTGCCCTGGCCATCGAATCAGGGCGTCAGCTTGGCGGTGATGATTTATCTGGTACCGGAAATGCTGCTCTTCACGGTGGCACCGGTCCTGCTGGGGCTTTACTCCAAGGCTCGGCAAACCCTGATGATTGCGCTCGCGCAGCGGGCCGTGGACGCCGACAGGCGGAGAAGGCTTGAGGCGGAAAGGGTCCGCGCCGATGAACGAAACCGGCTCGCCAACGAAATCCATGATGTGGTGGCGCACCGGGTGAGCTTGATGGTCGTGCACACCGGAGCGCTCAAGCTGGCCGCGACCGACGACCAGACCCGCGAGACCGCCGACCTCGTGCGCTCTTCCGGCCGGCTGGCGCTCGAAGAGCTGCGCGAGCTGGTGGGAGTGCTGCGGTCGGATGAGTCGGCCCCGCTCGCCCCCACCGCGACGCTGGCCAACCTGCCCACCCTTATCGGCGAGTCGCAGGCCGTGGGGACCAAGGTGGACTTCCTGTCGACTGGTACCACAAGAAAGCTCGCCACCACCGTGGAGCGCACCGGATATCGGGTGGTGCAGGAGTCCCTGACCAACGCACGCAAACACGCTCCCGGCGCACCTGTCGTGGTCGAGGTGGATTGGAGAGCCTCCACATTGGACATCCGCGTGCGCAACGGCCCGCCAGGCGGTCCGGTGAGCGGGTTTCCGGAAAGCGGCCACGGGTTGGAAAGCCTGCGAGAGCGGGTGGGGCTCGTGGCGGGAACGTTCGAGGCCGGCCCGGCCGAGGACGGCGGCTGGCAGGTCCACGCATCTCTGCCCTATGGAGGGGACGCATGATTCGAGTGGTTCTGGTCGACGACGAGCAACTCATGCGGGGCGGCCTGCGCATGATGATCGAAAGCGCCGGGGACATCACCGTGGTGGGGGAGGCGGGAGATGGTGCCGAAGCCTTGGAGCTAATCGGGCGAGTGCGGCCTGACGTGGTACTCATGGATATCCGGATGCCTGGCATGGACGGCCTGGCGGCCACCGAAGAGCTCGCGCTGCTGGCTGAGGCTCCCAAAGTCGTTGTCCTGACCACGTTCGGCGACGACTCCTACGTGTACCGGGCATTGCGAGCCGGGGCAGTCGGCTTCCTGCTTAAGGACACTCCGCCGGAAGATCTGGTGGCTGCTGTCCGCAAAGCCCATAACGGGCAAGCGATTCTGGACTCGGCGGTCACCCGCGCGGTGATCGCCCACTTCACCAACCCGGCCGCCCACGGTCAACAGCAGGCGCGAAAGCGCCTTGATGTGCTGAGCCCGCGGGAGCTCGACGTGCTCGGCTGCCTGGGCGAGGGAATGTCCAATGCGGAGATCGGCGCGCGGCTCAATCTCAGCGAAACGACGGTGAAGAGCCATGTTTCCCGGGTGATGGAGAAGCTCGGCTGTGCGAACCGCACTCAGGCGGCCATCCTTGCCTACGAGGCCGGGGTTGCCGCCAAATAGGCTTGTATCGCCATAAGTCGGAAATCTTCCCGCAACATCTGCGAGCAACCGTAGGCGTCATCGGCGGGGGTGGTGGCGCTCGGCTGCGGGGGGAGCCGAGGAGGCCCACCCCGCCGATCTTTCGCGCTAGGGGTAGGCGAAGTAGCCCACGTCTGAGCCGGATCCAGCCCGCAGCACCTCGGCGGACGACGTGATCGGCTTCCACGCGTTGCCGTCGCCGACGTTGTGGAACGGATAGTCCGGATCGGCCATGAAACTGGCGACCGCGAGCTGCGGGGTGTATCCCACGAACCACGCCGCCCGGTTGTCATCTGTCGTACCGGTCTTGCCGGCCACCGGTCGCCCGACCTGTCCGTACACACCTGCGGCCGTCGACCAACTGCCGCAGCCCGAGCCGGCCGCGCCATAGCCGGTCACGCATCGGCCCGCGTCGGTGGCCGTCCGGGCGGTGTAGGTCGAAACCTCTTGGTGGCACTTGGGATCGGCGGCGTTGTGGATGACGCCGTCGTTGTCCTTGAAGGTCAGCGGCGTTCCATCCGCGTTATTGATCGCCAGCACCGGCAAAGCCTCGCAGTAAACACCATCGGCAGCGGCGACCGCATAGGCATTTGCCATCTCCAGCGGGGTGGTGTCGGCGACACCGAGAGTGAAGGCGCCCCAGCCCTTTGCACGCTCCGGGGTGGCCATCATCTGGTCGGTCTCCGACCGCCATTTCAACCCGAGCCGCTCGGCCATCTTGACCGCGCGGTCAGCACCAACGGACTGCTCCAGCTGAACGAAGTAGGTGTTGACCGACTTGCCGTAACCGGTCCACATGTTCTGTACACCGGTCATCGCACCGCTCGCATTGCTTGGACACCAACGGTTCCCACAGGTGCTGCGCTCACCGGGGGTACCGGGATACTGCGACGTCAGGCGCATTGGCGCATGGAAGGCCGTCGTCGGGGAATACCCGGCGTCCAGCGCGGCCATCAGCACGAAGTATTTGAAGGTCGACCCCGCCTGGTAGCCGGGCAGGTTTCCGCCACCCAGCAAGGGATTCACCGTGTTCGGATAGTTGCTGGCGACGACGCCCCGCTTGCTCCAGTCGCTGTGCGGGCCGTTGCCGCTCTGATCCAGCGAATAGACCCGGTTGACCGCCATCGCCTTCACCTGACCGGTACCAGGTTGCACCGCAACGAGTCCGTGAGCGAAGGAGCTGCCGATCCGTTCCTTGGCAGTCACCTTCTCCTGGGCGAGCTCCTGCAGATTGGCGTCCAAGGTCGTGGTGATCCGGTACCCGCCGCGGCGAAGCTTGTCCAGCCGCTCCTGCGGGTTGGCGCCGAAGGCCTCCTGCTGCATCCACCAGCCTTTGAAGAAGTCGCAGAAGAATCCCCAGCTGTTGTTCTCCGGCGCGACCGAGATGCAGTCGTTCGGCGGCTCGTAGACGTTGAGCGCCACCGGGTGTTCCTTGGCGGTGGCCAACTCCTCGGCCGTCACATACTTGCTTTCGAACATCTGCTGTAGCACCCAGTCGCGCCGGTCTTTGGCCGCGGTGGTCTCGTTGCTGGCGGGGTCATAGGCGCTGGGCGCCTTCACCAGACCGGCCAAGGTGGCCGCTTCGACCAGGGTGAGCTCGGCCGGCAGCTTGGAAAAGAAGATCTGTGCGGCGGCGAAGACGCCGTAGGCGCGATGGCCGAAGTAGGCGATGTTGAGATAGCGCTCGAGAATCTCCTCTTTGGACGCTGTCTTCTCGAGCTCGACCGCCAGCCGGATCTCGCGCATCTTGCGCATGCTGGTCTGCTCGGTGGCGGAGATGACCTCGGCGGGCGTTTCGGAGTTGTCGCGCAACGCCATCCGGACGTATTGCATCGTCAGCGTTGATGCGCCCTGCGAGACCTCACCGGCGGTCTGGTTCGCCACGAAGGCTCGCGCGAGACCTTTGAAGTCCACGCCTTTGTGGTCGTAGTAGCGACCGTCCTCGGCGGCGACGATCGCCTGCATGATGTAGGGCGACATCTCGGTCATGGGGATGTACTTGCGGTACTCCTCGTAGAACATGGTGAGCGGGGTGACCCCGTCGGAGGCGTAGACGTAGCTCGTCTGACCGGCCGGGCTCTGTTTGAGCTCGGTCTCCATTTCGAGGAAGAACTCCGCGCCGGTCTTGACCGTCTTGCCCGTCGCCATCGCGACCGGCATGCCGACCGCGGCGACCAGGACCCCGGCGATCAGCCCGAGCCGCAGGAGCTGGGGGGCGCGTCGAAGCACTCGGTAGAAGCCGTTGAGAGTTTTCGTCATGAATCGTGCCACGCTCAGACGTTATCGAGGCTTCCACGGCTTTGTATCCCAAATGCGAAACTAGCCTGAAGCAATCTCGTGAAGCAGCCTGACCAGGGCCTCGGGTGCCGACACCATCGGCCAGTGCCCGGTCTCCAGGACCGCAAAGCTCCAGCCAGGCGCTCCGCGCAGCGCCTCAGCGTCGGGTGAGCGCCACATCTCGGGCTTGGCGCAGTGAATATAGGCAGCAGTCAATGACGTTAGCGGCCGGGCAAGGGTGGCCGGGTCGAAGAGCGTCTGCCCGGGATGACCGGTCGCGTGCGCAAGCAACCAGGCCGTCTGCTCTGGCGTGAGGTCGTGCCCGTCGAACTCCTCCGGATCTGGCGGCGGCCAGAAGCCGCCGGACTGCTCGACCTGTTGGCTCTCCACCTCGCGCCAGCGCTCGGACAGGCTGTCGGTCATGGACATGCCGTCCACCGGCAGATTGGCGTCGACAAAGACTGCGTGCCGGACTCGGGCCGGCACAGCGGCGGCGACCTGCCCGGTCACGATGCCGGCGTAGCTGTGCCCCACGAGGACGACATCGTGGAGCTCCTCGGCTTCCAGGAACGCTCTGACATCGGCAACATGAGCGCTCAGACCGATCTTTTCCACCGGTTCCCCGGCCCGCTCGGCCAAGCCCGGAAGGGTCAGCGGATAAGCCTCATGACCAAGATCGCGCAGCCCTTCCGCGACCGGGTGCCACACCCAGGCACCCAGCCATGCACCGGGACACAGAACAAAAGTGCTCATGCCCGAAGACCCTAACGACCACCACCGACAGTCCCGAGATCGTATTCTCCGAAATGTGAAGATTGTCGAGCGAAGGCATGTCCCGCGCTTCTTCGCCGTGATGCTCACCATCGTGGCGGTCCTCTGCGTGCTGGGTGCTCTGCGCTTCGGCTACGGGCAGCAATACTTCCGCCGGTTCATCTCCGAGGTGATCGTCCCGGCGCCGGCCAACCTTGCCTATGCCGCGTTCGTTGCCCTGCTGGCCGCCGCGGTCGCGCGCCGCAAGCGGGTCGCGTGGTGGATCGTGATTGTCTACTTTGGACTGCAGATGATCGGCGACCTCGTCTCGCTCGTGCTCTACTTCGCCAACCGCGACCTGCTCGAGCAGGAGAGCCTTGAGTCTGGTACCTGGTACAGCCTGCCGATCATCCTCGCGAGCACCATCATCACCGCCGGTTTCCTGGCGCTGCTCATCTGGGCACGCGAGGAGTTCAACGCCAAAGTCCAGCGAGCCAGTGTGCCCAAAGCGATCGGGGTCTTCGCACTGTGCGCCGCAGTCTCCGTGGGCCTCGGCTACCTGATCGTCCACACCTTCCCGAACACGTTGCCGGCAGGCGACGAGTTGCCCTACACGTTGGAGAAGGTGTTCGGCGGGTTCGATCTGCACCTGCGCCAGACCGAGCACACCCATAGCTATCGCTGGGTAGCCTTCGTGCTGGGCCTGTTCGGGGCGATCTCGTTGCTGGCGGCGTTCTTCACGCTGTTTCGCACCCAACGCAAAGCCGCCGTGTTGCACGGCGACGAGGAAGTGCGGATTCGCAAGCTGCTCAACGAATCCGGCGAACGTGACTCGCTCGGCTACTTCGCCACCCGGCGCGACAAGTCGGTGGTCTTCTCGCCGACCGGCAAGGCGGCCGTCACCTACCGGCCCGTGGCGGGGGTGAGTCTGGCCAGTGGGGATCCGATCGGCGACCCGGAGTCATGGGGGCCTGCAATCGATGCCTGGCTGGAGAATTCGCGGGAGTTCGGCTGGCGTCCGGCCGTGATGGGTGCGTCGGAGGAGGGCGCGACCGCCTATGCCAAGCACGGTCTGAAGGTGATCGAACTCGGTGATGAGGCGATCCTGCCGGTGCGGGAGTTCCAGTTGGACGGGCGGGATATGCGGCCCGTTCGGCAAGCAGTGACCCGGATCGAGCGGGCTGGGTACACGGCCCGAGTGCGCCGGCACGCGAACATCCCCAAGGACGAGATGGAGAAAGCGGAGCAGCTTGCCGAGAAGTGGCGCGACACTGACGCCGAACGTGGCTTCTCGATGGCGCTCTCCCGGCTCAACGATCCGTGGGATGGGCAATGCGTTCTGGTGGAAGCCCTTGACGCGCAAGGCAATCCGGCCGCGATCCTGTCCTTCGTGCCGTGGGGGCGCAAGGGACTGTCGCTCGATCTGATGCGCCGCAATCGCGAGGCCGACAACGGGCTGATGGAATTCATGGTGGCTTCTCTCGTGAGGGAGGCTCCAAGGCTCGGTGTCGAGCGGATCTCGCTCAACTTCGCGGTTTTCCGGTCCACCTTCGAGGAGGGTGGCCGCATCGGGGCCGGTCCGATCAAACGAGCCTGGCGACGAATGCTGCTCTTCTTCTCCCGCTGGTGGCAGCTCGAGTCGCTCTACCGCTCGAACGTGAAATACCGGCCTGAGTGGGAGCCACGGTTCCTCTGCTTCGGCGAACGCCGCGAGCTCGCGACCGTCGGCCTGGCCGCCGCGATCGCCGAAGGCTTTCTGGTGCTGCCATGGCAACGGGGACATCTCACGCCCGCGCCGCCGCCTTCGGAACTTCTGCTACCGGAGGAGACGGCGGCACCCGAGCCGGAACCCAAACGCCCGGAACAGGTTCGGGTGCGACTGGCCAAATTGGACGGGTTGCAAGAGCCGTATCCGGTGGGTTTTCCGCGCTCGCACAGCATCGGGTCGGTCAAGGAAGGGGACACCGTCTCGATCGCGGGCCGGGTGATCCTGCTGCGCGACCACGGGAAGATCTCCTTCGCCACGGTGCGGGATTGGTCCGGCGATATTCAGGTCATCGCGCCCTCGATCGCGGTCGACGTCGGCGACCATATCGGCGTCACCGGTAAGGTCGGGCACTCGGACAAGGGCGAGAAGTCGGTCTTCGCCGACGAGTGGCGACTGACCGCCAAGTGCCTGCATCCGTTGCCCAACAAGCATCGTGGGCTATCCGACCCTGAAGCCAAGGTGCGCCGGCGGTACCTGGACCTGATCGTCGATCCCACGTCGAGGTCGCTGCTCAAGGCTCGCAGCGGGGTCATCAATTCGTTGCGGCAATCCTTGTACCACAAGGACTTCATCGAGGTCGAGACGCCAATGCTGCAGCCGATCCACGGCGGGGCAAACGCGCGCCCCTTCGTCACCCACATCAATGCCTATGACATGCGGCTGTATCTGCGCATCGCCCCCGAGCTCTACCTCAAGCGGCTCTGTGTGGGCGGTGTGGAGAAGGTCTTTGAGTTGGGCCGCACCTTCCGCAACGAGGGCGTGTCGTTCAAACACAATCCCGAATTCACCATGCTCGAGGCGTACGAGGCCTATGCCGATTACATGTCGATGCTGGAGCTGACCCGCGAACTCATCCAAAACGCGGCCCGAGCCGGCCTGGGCTCGACTGTCCTGCACCACGACGGCGAGGAGTATGACATCGGCGGTGAATGGCCGGTGATCTCCATCAACGAGGCGATCTCGAAGGCGATCGGCGAGGAGATAACGCCCGACACCACCGCCGCCGAGTTGCAGCACTTTGCCACGAAACTCGAAGTGCCCTTCGACCCCAACTGGGGTCACGGCGAGATGGTCCTCGAGCTTTACGAGCGGCTCGTCGAGCATCCCACCAAGGAACCCACCTTCTACAAGGACTTCCCGACCGACGTGTCTCCGCTGACCCGGCAGCATCGCGACGATCCTCGCCTGGCCGAGCGATGGGATCTCGTCGCTTTCGGCACCGAGCTCGGCACGGCTTATTCAGAGCTGGTCGATCCGGTGGAACAGCGCAGAAGGCTTACCGCGCAATCACTCAAGGCCGCCGGGGGCGATCCCGAGGCGATGGAGCTGGACGAGGATTTCCTTGAGGCACTGGAATATGCGATGCCGCCCAGTGGTGGCCTTGGGATCGGGGTCGACCGGGTCGTGATGCTGCTGACCGGCCGGACGATCCGGGAAACGCTGCCCTTCCCGCTGGTAAGGCCGGCCCGATGAAGGACTGGTCGCTCATCTCCGGCCCGCTTCCGGTCACCCTGACCGTACTGGCAGTGCTCGCACTTGCCGCGTTGGTCGTGTTGCGGCCGTGGAAGTGGAGCCTATTGACCCTCTTGGTCTGCGCGCTGGTGGTGTACGCCGGAAACCTTTACGTGGAACGGATCTGGAAACCCTTCCCGGATCCGCTTGACTTCAGCGTGCTGGCGTGGAGTTGGGCTGCCCTGAGTGCGATTGCCCTCGCTGTCCAACACCTCGTTCGGAAGCGTTGGTACACACCGATCCTCGGGCTGATCGTCGTGATTGGAGCCTCGGTCGGCGGCAACGCGGCCTACGGCTACTATCCCGACGTCGGGACCGCGCTCGGGCTGAAGGGGCCTTCGCTCAGCGAGCTGAAAACCGATCGCACGCAGGCGATTGAGGTCCCATCCGGCGGCTATCTTGCCGACGTGTGGAAGCCGCCGCCCGGCCTGCCCGCCAAGGGATCGCTTGCCAAACATACGATCCCCGGCACGGTCTCCGGATTCAAGGCCCGGGAGGGATTCATTTACCTTCCTCCCGGGTACCAGGTAACGCCCCGCCCGATCCTGCCAGTGCTCGTGGTCCTCTCCGGACAGCCTGGCGCACCACAGATGTGGATCGACGGTGGGCAGATCGTGGAGATGATGGATCGGTATGCCGCCGCGCACGGTGGACTCGCACCCGTGGTGCTGCTGCCCGATGTGCTCGGCTCCGACTTCGGCAACACGCTCTGCGTCGACTCTGCTCGCGGCAACGTCGAGACCTATCTCGCCAAGGACATTCCCGCGTGGGTGAAGGAAAACCTTCAGGCCGCCACGGATCCGAAGAGCTGGGCGATCAGCGGCCTCTCCTTCGGCGGCACCTGTGCGCTTCAGCTGGCGCTGCGGGCGCCCGATGTCTACGGCCGATTCATCAACCTCTCTGGCGATCGCGAGTTGGAGTTCCACGGCAAGCAGGGAGCGATAGACGAGTACTTCGGCGGCGATCGCGCCGCCTATGCCCGGCACAACCCACCGGATCTGTTGGCGCAGAACAAGTTTCCCGACACCGCCGCGCGACTGGTGGTGGGACGAGACGATGGCGAATTCACCACCAGCATGCGGCTACTGCGTGGGGAGCTTGCTGCGGCCGGAGCCGATGTCGACCTGCTCGAGCTTCCCGGCGGGCACTCGTGGAGCGTATGGCGGCCTGGGCTTGAGCAGAGCCTCCCGTGGCTCGCCATCCACACCCGCCTCTCCCGCTGATCACTCGCATTTGGTGCCCTCGGCCGGGAGGGTGCCGTCGAGGAGGAAGGCCTCGACGAGGTCGTCGACACACTCGTGGCCCTCAAGGTAGGTGCCATGCTCGGTGCCCTCATTGACCACGAGCACCGCCCTTTCGAGGCTCGCCTCAACCGCTTCGGCGTCCTCGACCGTGGTCACCTGATCGCCGGAGTTGTTCAGTAGCAGGATGGGTGGCGCGCCGGGAGCGTGGATGTCATGTGGTGCAAAGGTAGCGGCCACCGGCCAGACTTCGCAGAGCTGCTCCCGATAGGTCAGCCAGGCCCCGAAGTAGGGCGACACCTCACCTGCCGCGGCGGCCAGCTGGTCCACCCGTTGCCGCGCCTCGGCCCGATCCGGGACGCCTTTGGCCGGGTCGCCGACCAGGCAGCTGACCGCGATGTAGAGATCGTCGCTTTGGTCGTAGCTGCCGTCGGAATGCCGTCCGTTGAAGTCGTCGGCCAGCGCCTGCAAGCCATCCGGGTCGCCGGCATTTACCCGGGCCAGAGCCTGCCGAAGCTGTTCCGCGTCGCCGTCGGCCAGGGTGGCCCGGAGTATGGCCGCGCGGGCGACCAATGACGTGACCAGGCGGCCGTCCGAGGCGCGGATCGGGTTGTCGCGCAAGCCTTCCAGGAGTCCGTCGAGCGGCTCGCCGGCCATCTCGGAGGCCAGATCCTCGTTGCCGATGCGCGCAGGAGTCTGTTCGTCGACGTCGATCTCCGGCTTACTGCGCGGGTTGTCTATCGAATCCAGCACCATCCGCCCGACCTGATCCGGAAACTGCTCCGCATAGGACAGGCCGACCCGTGTGCCGTAGGAGAAGCCGAGATAGTTCAGCTTCTCCTCGCCCAGATGCTTGCGCAGACTTTCCAGATCCCGGGCCACATTCTCCGTGCCCAGATGCGCGAGCAGTCCATGCGAGGTGGCAAGGCAGCCATCTGTGTACCGGTAAGCCGCCTCATGCGCGGTCGCCGGAGTCAACTCGGCCGCGTAGTAGGCGTCCATCTCGGGATCGGTCAGGCAGCGCAGGGGCGCGCTCTCGCCGACCCCTCGAGGATCCATCCCCACGATGTCGTAGCGCTCGCGCAGCCGGGCCAGGTCGGCCTCATGGGCTTTCACGTACTCAAGTGCGGAGTCGCCCGGCCCGCCCGGGGCGAAAACCAACACTCCCAGCCGGTTGGCGGGATCGGTGGCGGGCAGCCGGACCAATCCGAGCTCTATTGCCGGCCCGTCCGGATTCGCATAGTCCACGGGCACGATAAGCCGTTTGCCTGGCCCTACGCGTTCGGCGGAGTGGCCGATATGGCTCGGGGTACATGAGCCTAGGGTCGCCAGGGCTATTACCCATAAAAGCCCCTTAACGCCCATAGTTGGATCATGCCAGCTTCATAGCCGGTCGTGTGTAAACCGGTACACACGGTTAGATGTGAATGACGTAAAGCACCAGTTTTTCCGCACACGCATTGGCGGAGCGTGTCGAAGTGTCAATAGGGGCATAGAGTGGTGTGACCTAACGCACGCCCCGCGTTAGCTTTTCCCATCCCCACGCGCGGAGGGTGTAGATGGTGGCATCGTCGCTGGCCCAGCAACTGCACCGCAATCGGGTGCCCGCTGAGCGCAGGACGGCCTTCGGGGCTTATGCGGTGGGGGTGCTCGTGCTGGCGGGCCTGCTCACCTTCCACGATTTCGCGTCTCTGCCCGATGTGCTGGCCAGCCAGTTGACGATCGGCTTCTGGCTGACCGCGGCGCTGGCCATTGCCTTCGACGCGATGCCGGTGAGTCTGCCCGGTAAATGGAACACCGCGGCCATTTTCCCATCGATAGCCTTCACATTCGCGATCATGTTGGTTTACGGGGTCGCGGCCGCGGTCATCGTGCAGACCCTCGCGGTGGCCGTCTCCTCACTGCGGCTCAGACATGCCTGGTGGCGGGCGGTCTTCAACGTCGGCCAGTACACCGTCGCGTTTGGACTGGCCAATCTCGTCCACCAGAGTCTCTTCGAAGCGCTGCCGCGACGAGGCCTGATCCTGGCAGTCGTCGCGGCAGCGCTCACCTGGTTCTTCGTCAAGTACCTGACCACCGCCATTGCGATCTGGCTGCGTGACGACGTCCGGTGGTGGCCGATGGTGTTGGGGGCGCTCGGAGCCGAAGCGATGACCACAGGATCCTTGCTGCTGCTGGCGCCGGCTCTGATGATGCAGTTGCAACGCCGGCCGGAGTTCATCCCGCTGATCATCCTGCCGCTGATTGCCGTGCGCCAGTTGGCAATCATCACCGCTCAGCATCGTCATCTGGCCAATGTGGACCCATTGACCGGGCTGGCCAACCGCAAGGCGCTGATCGCCGAGGTCACCAGCGCGGCGGCGAGCCACTCACATCGAGCCGTGCAAGGCGATCCGGCTCGCGGGTTTGCCATCATCCTGCTGGATCTCGACAGATTTAAGAACGTCAACGATGCACTCGGTCATGAGGTCGGCGATCGGCTTCTGGTGGCGGTGGGCGACAGGTTGGCAATGGCGGCCCGGCCCGGAGATCTGGTGGCCCGGTTGGGTGGCGACGAGTTTGCCGTGGTGGCCAAGCGCTTGGACCACCCGGATCAGGCACGCGCCCTCGCCGAACGGATCGAGGAGGCGTTGCTGGCGCCCGTTGTGCTCGACGGGCTTCCGGTGGACGTCGGCGGCTCGATCGGGATCGCCCTGTTCCCCGAGCACGGCTCCGACTTCGCCACTCTGCTCAGGCGAGCGGATGTTGCGATGTATTCGGCCAAGCATGCGGGCGACGGCATCGCGGTCTACGCGGTCGAGTCGGATCAGAATTCGCCGCAGCGGTTGAGCCTGCTCGCCGATCTGCGGGCCGCCCTGGCCGAGCCGGACGGAGGTGGCCTGTCCCTCGTCTACCAGCCGCAGATCGAGATCGCCTCAGGCGAGGTGGTCGGCATCGAGGCGCTGTTGCGATGGCTGCACCCGACCCGCGGGCCGGTCAACCCGGAAGAGCTGATCAAAGTGGCCGAGCCGACCCCGGTGATGCGGTTGCTCACCCGGTGGGTGCTGGAAGAAGCGGTGCAGCGGCTGGCGATGTGGAGCGCGGCCGGGATGCAGTTGCGCGTGGCGGTCAACGTGAGCGTGCGCGATTTGCATACGGGCGAGATTGTCGAACAGATCGAGGATCTGCTTCGCCGCCATCGGGTCGCGCCCAGCCGGCTCCAGTTGGAGATCACCGAGAGTGCACTGATGGCCGACCCGAACCGGGTGGTGGCCACGCTGACCAAGCTGCACCAGATCGGCGTCGGCATCGCCCTGGACGACTTCGGCACCGGCTATTCGTCGATGCAACACCTGCGGCGCCTCCCGCTGAGTGAAGTGAAGATCGACAGGTCGTTTGTGATGGCGATGGCCGACGATGCCGACGACCGGGCCATCGTGCGCTCGATCATCGAGCTGGCCGGAGCCCTCGGGCTGCGGGTCGTCGCCGAGGGTGTCGAGGACGAACGGGCCTGGCGGCTGTTGCACCTGGCCGGTTGCGATGTCGCGCAAGGCTGGTTCTTTGCCCACCCGCAGGACGTGTCGCAGCTGCCGCGCTGGCTGGCCGAAACGCGCTGCCCCGTCCCCGGCGGCATGGCCCGCCTCCGCTAGCCCTTTCGCGTTGATCATGAACTTAAGGTCTTGCTCGACGGCGTGTCGCTGTTCCCAACGTCATGGTCAACTTGGCTGGAGGGGCCGTAGGAGGCACCTCGGCCGAGCCAAATAGACTCGCGGGTTATGGGAACTATCTCGCGCGAGGAGGTCGCGCATCTCGCACGCCTGTCGCGGCTCGCGGTCACCGAAGCCGAAATCGATCTCTTCGCTGGGCAGCTTGACGGGATCCTGCAGGCGGTGGCGCGGGTTGGCGAAGTGGTCGCCGACGAAATCCCGCCGACGTCGCACTCCGTCCCGCTGGTGAATGTGCTGCGCGAGGATGTGATCACGCCCTGCCTGACGCCGGCCGAGGCGCTTGCCGGGGCCCCGGACGCCTTCGAGGATCGCTTCCGCGTTCCCCAGATTCTTACCGAGGAGGAGTGACGATGATCAAGGACACTGCCGCCTCGCTTGGTGCTCGCATCAAAGCTGGAGAGCTCAAAGCCGTGGATGTCGCCCAGGCGCATCTCGACCGAATATCCGAAGTGGACGGACGCGTGCACGCCTTCCTGCACGTCGATGCCGAGGGAGCTTTGGAAGCCGCTCGCGACGTGGACGCCCGCATTGCCAAGGGCGAGAAGCTAGGCCCGCTCGCGGGAGTGCCGATCGCGGTGAAGGATGTGATCGCGACCAAGGGGGTCCCCACGACCGCCGGGTCGAAGATCCTCGAGGGGTGGAAGCCGCCCTACGACGCGACTCTGGTGACCCGCCTGCGCGAGGCCGGCCTGGTGATCCTCGGCAAGACCAACATGGACGAATTCGCCATGGGGTCGAGTACCGAATACTCCGCCTACGGACCCACATTCAACCCGTGGGATCTCACCAGGATTCCGGGCGGCTCGGGCGGTGGCTCCGCAGCGGCGCTCGCTGCGTACGAGGCTCCGCTGTCGATCGGCACCGACACGGGTGGCTCCATCCGCCAGCCGGGCGCGGTGACCGGAACCGTTGGTGCGAAGCCAACTTATGGCGGCACTTCCCGGTACGGGCTGATCGCGTTCTCGTCCTCCTTGGACACTCCGGGCCCCTGTGCCCGCAACGTAGAAGATGCGGCCCTGCTGCACGCAGTCATCGCCGGGCACGACCCGATGGACTCCACTTCGATCCCGCAGCCGGCGCCGGATGTGGTTGGCGCAGCACGACTTGGCGCGACTGGTGACCTGAGCGGCTTGCGGGTCGGCCTGGTCAAGGAGTTCACCGGCGAGGGCGCCGAGCCCGGGGTGATGGCCAACTTCCGCGATACCGTTGAGGCGCTGACCAAACTCGGTGCCGAGATCGTCGAGGTCTCCTGCAAGCACTTCGAATACGCCCTCCCGGCGTACTACCTCATCGCGCCCAGCGAGTGCTCGTCCAACCTTGCCCGCTTCGATGGGGTCCGATTTGGACTCCGGGTCGGCGATGACGGCTCGCGCTCGCTTGAAGAGGTCATGTCGCTGACCCGGGAAGCCGGCTTCGGCCCGGAGGTCAAGCGGCGCATTATCGTTGGTACGTATGCGCTTTCCAGCGGATATTACGACGCCTACTACGGTCAGGCACAGAAGGTGCGGACGCTCATCACCCGCGACTTCACCGCCGCCTTCGGCAAGGTCGACGTGATCGTTTCGCCGACCACCCCGTTCGTGGCTTTCCCGCTGGGTTCGCGGACGTCGGATCCGTTGCAGATGTACCTCGCCGACCTCTACACCATCCCCACCAACCTTTACGGCGGCCCGGCCATCTCCGTCCCGAGTGGACTGTCCGAGGGGTTGCCGGTCGGCCTGCAGGTGATGGCTCCCACGATGGCGGACGACCGGATGTACCGCGTCGCAGCCGCCGTGGAATCGGTCGTAGGAACACTGACGCCCCCCGCGCTCTGAAGCGTGAGGGGCGTCAGCCCAAACTTACTCGTCCTTGGCAGCAGCGGGCGCCGGCGAAGGCCGCCACATCGGGTAGAGCAGACCCGCGAGCGCGGCACCGAGCACGCCTGACACGACGTAGACCCAGATCCGGCCGACCGCGGCCCAATCCGTTTCCTTGCCCGCGAGCAGCATGACGACCTCGGGACCGACAGTGCGGGCGAGGTTCATCGAGGCAGCGGTGATGACAAAAATGGCCAGCGAACCTGCCGCGTAGACCAGGCCCATGGCCACGCCCAGCCGATCGCTCTCGCCCACCGCGAAGACGACGCAGGCGAGCAGGAAGACGGCGATGGTTTCGGCGAGGATCGCGCCCAGCAGACCGCGGCCGGTCGTGGAGTTTCCGGCGACCCGGGTGACACCCAGGCCCGCGTTGACCCCGTCGGTATGGAAGACCGCCCACATCAGGACGGCGCCGATGATCCCGCCGACCAGTTGGGCGACGATGATGGCGACCGCGCCGAGCCAGTCCACGGTGCCGCGGATCGCGCTCGCCAGGGTGATCCACGGGTTGAAGTGGCCGCCGAAAACCCAGTAGGCGGCGGTGACGGTGACCAGCAGGGCGACAGCGGCTACAAAGCCCTGACCGCCGCTGGTGAGCAGGGCCCCGACGCCGAAGAAGACGAGCAGCGCGGTGCCGATCACCTCACCGGTCAAGCGAGGCGTGGTGGCAGAACCCATTTACTTGCACCTCCCTGTACAAAGGAAGATCGTGGAATTGTCAATAAGGCAGCATTCCGGAGATATCGATCGATGTACAGTGGGCCGATCGGTCGATGTGTCGAGGCAGTCCCTAAACTGGTCCGGTGAGTACCGTTGCGCTGCTGAGCTTTGCCGATGTGGTCGCCCGCTTCGAGCCGGTGATCGGCCTGGAGACCCACGTTGAGCTGGGCACTCAGACCAAGATGTTCTGTGGCTGCCCGACCGTTTTCGGGGCGGAGCCCAACACGCAGATCTGCCCGGTCTGCCTGGGCCTGCCCGGCAGCCTGCCCGTGGCCAACAAGGCGGCCATCGAGGCGACGATCCGCATCGGGCTCGCGTTGAACTGTTCGATCGCGTCCTGGTGCCGCTTCGCGCGGAAGAACTACTTCTACCCGGACATGCCGAAGAATTTCCAGATCAGCCAGTATGACGAGCCGCTGTGCACGGACGGGTGGCTTGATGTGCCAATCGGCGACGGCGAGACAGGGTTTACCACTGTGCGCATCGGCATCGAGCGCGTGCACCTCGAGGAGGACACCGGCAAGACGCTGCACGTGGGTGGCGCGACCGGGCGGATCCACGGTGCCACCGAGTCGCTCGTGGACTACAACCGGGCCGGGATTCCGTTGGTCGAGATCGTCACCAAGCCGATTCCCGGTACCCAAAAAATGGCCCCTGAAGTTGCCAAGGCCTATGTCGCCGAGCTTCGCGATGTCATCCGCACCCTCGGAGTCTCCGACGTACGCATGGAGCAGGGCTCACTGCGTTGCGACGTCAACACGTCGCTGAATCTGCCGGGCCAGGAGTGGGGCACGCGCACCGAGACGAAGAATGTCAACTCGTTGCGCAGTGTCGAGCGCTCGGTGCGTTCTGAGGTGATCCGGCAGGGCAACCTGATCAGTGAGGGTGGCCGGATCACGCAGGAGACCCGGCACTTCCACGAGGACACCGGGGAGACGACTTCGGGGCGGTCCAAGGAGACCGCGACCGACTACCGCTATTTCCCGGAGCCCGACCTTGTCCCGCTGGCGCCCGACGCGACCTGGGTTGAGCAGCTTAAAGCCGCTCTACCTGAGCTGCCAAGGGTGCACCGGGCCCGGTTGAAGGAAACCTGGGGACTGTCCGATTTGGACATGCAGTCGATCCTCAACGCCGGCGCGGTGGAGCTCATCGAGCGGACTGTCGCCGCCGGGGCAAGCCCGGAGGCGGCCCGGAAGTGGTGGCTGGGCGAGCTTTCCCGGCGCGCCAACGAGTCCGGCGTCGATCTGGCCGATATCGGCGCGACGCCGGAACATGTGGCACAGCTGCAGAAGCTCGTCGACGAAGGCAAGCTCAACGACAAGCTGGCCCGTCAGGTGCTCGAGGGAGTCCTTAGCGGCGAAGGTGATCCGGCCGCCATCATCGAGGCTCGCGGTCTCGGCGTGGTTTCGGACACCGGTGCCCTGACTGCCGCGGTGGACGAGGCGATTGCGGCCAACCCCGATGTCGCGGAGAAGATCCGCGCCGGCAACCAGGCCGCTGCTGGTGTGCTCATCGGGGCGGTCATGAAGACCACCAAGGGTCAGGCCGATGCCAAGACGGTACGTGAATTGGTGCTGAGCCGACTGTCTAACTAGGAGTTACGGAGGGCTCGACGAGCGCCGGCTTCTCGATGAGGCGACGCTTGAGCGTCACCTCGGCCAGGCCGGTGCCGCCGACCGTGATGTCGTCGTAGGCCAGCAGGTCCCGCGCCGGGTCGAAGTAGAGGATGGACATCTCGAGCGGTCGGGGATCTTCGCCTTCCAAGCCTCGTAGGCCTGCTCCGCCGGTTGAGCCCTGAACCATCAGGCGGGTCCGGGTCTGCCCGAGCATGCTGACGCTGCGAGCGTGAGCGTGTCCGGCCAAGGCAAGCGGCGTCAGCCCGGCCACCGGCCCGGCCGATCGCGGATCGTGCACAAGGGCGATGTCGACCGCGTTGGGTGAGTCGACGATGGTTTCGGCGAGCGCCTTTCCCGCCTGGACAACGGAATCCGCGGTCTCCCCAGACTCACCTGTCCCATGTGGATTGACGGCCTTGTCCGGGGTGAAACGAGGGTCGCCGATGCCGGCGAAGGTGAGCCCGGCGACTGTCCGCACCTGGTCGTCCAGCACGATGGCGTTGGGCTGGGCGGCAACCGCGGCCTGGGTGACGGCGGAGTCATGGTTGCCCCGCACGTAGATGTAGGGCACTCCGAGCAGGGCAATGGAGGCAACGAAATTGGCCTCCACCTCACTGCCCCAGTCGTTGATGTCACCGGTGTCCACGACGACGTCGATGTGGAACTGTTCCACCGCAGACCTGATTACCGACCAGGCGGCCGGATTCAGGTGCAGATCCGAGACGTGCAAGACGCGGATTGTGTTGTCGCCAGGGGTGTAGACCGGCAAACCGGAGACGGTGTTGTAGAGGTTGCTGACGTTGGCGACCATCTTTTCGAGCTGCGCGGCATATTCGTCATATCGATCCGCGATTCGTTGTGCGTCGCCGACGATCGCGGGTGCGTTGGCGAGCAGGCCGTCGTACCTCGGTTCCTTGAGAGCGCGCGGGTTGAAGGTCAGCGCGGCAACACCAAAACTGCTCGCGAGCACCGCGAGCGCAAGCCCGCCGGCCCACGCAACCTGGCGCATCCGGCGATAGACCAGCGCCACCGCGAACATCGCGCCGAGGATGCCCACCGCTGTTGCCCGCACAGCCAACCGGTTCACGCCGGATCGCACATCGTCCAGGGCTGTCCGGCTGGCCAGGGAGATCCCGGCTGGATCGGTGATCAGTGCTTCGGTGCGGGCGCGGTCGAGCCCGTCGAGCCGCACGTTTAGATGGGCCGGGCCCTCATGGGTGTCGAGCTTCAGCGAACCCAATGGCGGCAGCAGCACCTCGGTGTCGCCGACAAGCGAAGGCGAGACCGCGAAGGTGGACCGGAACGGCCCCACATCCACGCTTGTCGGGGCGGCGATCAAGAGGGCAAGGATCATCCCGGTCAATGCCACCGCGGCGAGCCCGAGCGCCCTGGCTATGCGCGGCCACGGCACCCTTGTCGTCATGTGCCCACTGTGACGCGCACTATCCGGTCGTCATCGGAATGAACGTCGCAGCCCGAATTGCAGCGACCGTCGTGATTGTTGGTGAGCACCCATAGCGACTTGTCCGGCGCCTCGACCACCGCGCGCAACCGGCCGTATTCCTTGACCAGCTGTGGATTCGGCTGGCTCAGCGCACCGCCCGTGCCGAGATGCACGAGGATCAGCCGTTGCCCGCGAAGGCATGCGACGGCGAGGATGTCGCCTCCGACTGCCGTGCCCGAACAGGACGACTCGCTTGTGGGAAAGGCGAAGACGGGGTCGACGAAACGCTTATCGCCGGCCGCACCCTCCACGTCGGGCCAGCCGTAGTTCTTGCCCTTTTCGATCAGGTTGATCTCGTCCCAGGTGTTCTGGCCGAACTCGCTGGCCCACATCCGCCCGCTGCCGTCCCACGCCACACCCTGAACGTTGCGGTGCCCATAACTCCACACGAGGGTGTTGAAAGGGTTGCCCGAGGCGGGTTTGCCGTCGGTGGTCATCCGCAGAATCTTGCCGCCGAGGCTGTTGAGATCCTGGGCGAGGCCGGTGCTGCCCGCGTCTCCGGTGGTGGCGTAGAGGAACTTATCCGGCCCGAAGGCGAGCCTTCCTCCATTGTGGATGCCGGAAATCGGGATGCCGGTCACGATCGGCTGCGGCTTCCCGCCGATTGACCAGCGGGCCACCCGGTTGTCCGTCTCGGTCGTGTAGTAGAGGTAGATCGCCTGATCCTGCGCGTAGTTGGGGGAGACCGCGATGCCCATCAGGCCGCCCTCGCCATGCGAGTCGGCCTCCTCGATCATGCCCACCTGGCTCGTCGTATATGCCCCGTCTTCGCCCGGGCCCTTGGTGAGTTTGAGGATCTTTCTGCTGTCGCGCTCGGTCACCAGGGCACTGCCGTCAGGCAGGAAGGCGATGCCCCACGGCACTCGAAGCTTCTTGACCAGCACATCCTTGGTGGTCACCTTCGGCGTGCCGGTGACCCCGGGCGACGCAGGCTGCGGCGCAGGCGGGTCACTGGCGATGACCCGCGGCTGGTTCCCCTCCGAGCAGGCCACCAAACTCAGGGCACAAACCACCACCATGAGGGAGTACCGGACCGGCCTGGGCCGCATCGCAAACATGCGCCACAGACTACCCCGGGAGGCTGGGAGATAACGTGGGCGACGTGACGGTTTGGATTGCGCATGAGCAGGGCCAGGTTCAGCTTTACAGCATGTTGGGTGAGCTGGCGGAGGATCTTGATATTCGAATCTTGGCCGGCCCTGACGCACCCCTGCCGGGTGATCCGGCCGAGGTCGATTTCTGGGTGCCGCCGTTTCTCAGCAGTGGCAACGTGGTTGATCTAGCGCAGCAGTTGCCCAACCTCAAGGTGATCCAGTTGCTGTCGGCCGGAGCGGATGCCTGGCTCGGCCGCGTCCCGCCGGGTGTCACGCTCTGTGACGCTCGCGGTGTGCACGACTCGTCCACGGCGGAATGGGTCGTCACGGCGATTCTGACCGTGCTGCGCCGCTTCGACTATTTCGTGCGCGCTCAGACCGAGCATCGCTGGACCTACGCCGAGGCTGCGCCGACCGACGAGCTGGCCGGCAAGCGGGTGCTCATCGTGGGTGCGGGTTCGATCGGCAACGCGGTGGCGGCGCGGCTGACTCCCTTCGAGGTGGAGTTGACCTACGTGGCGCGCACCAAACGCGACGGTGTGCCCAGAGTGCACGGCATCGATGAGCTACTCGGTCTGCTGCCGCATGCTGATGTCGTTGTCCTGCTTGTGCCGTTGACCGCGCAGACCCGCGCAATGGTGGACTCGGGGTTCTTAGCCGCGATGCGCGACGGCGCACTGCTGGTGAACGGGGCGCGCGGTCCGGTTGCCGACACCAACGCTTTGACGAAGGAATTGTCTACGGGCCGGATCTCCGCCGCGCTTGACGTCACCGATCCCGAGCCGCTGCCCGCCGGACATCCACTGTGGAACATGCCCAATGTGCTGATCACGCCCCATGTGGGCGGCTCTGTTCGGGGTTTGCTCCCCCGCGCGTATCGCCTGGTTAAAGATCAGCTAGGCCGGTACCTGGCCGGGGAGCCATTGACGAACGAGGTCAGGGACGGCTACTAGCCCGTGCGGAGTGCGCATAGCATGCGTGGCATGTCTCGCACATTCCGCGCGCTCGCCGCGCTGTCAATTTTCGCAATAGCTCTGACCGGGTGCACCAAGAAGAGCACCACCACGGACCCTCAGCAGCCGACCGCCGCGCAGTTGATGGCCGACGGCGACAAGGCAATGAGCAGCGTGAAGACCGCGCACTTCGTGATCGGAGTCGAGGGTCAGATCAGCGGGCTGAGCCTGTCCAAAGCCGAGGGCGATCTGACCAAGGAGGGCTCAGCGAAGGGCACGGCGACGATCGACCAATTCGGCTTCAAGGTCGAAGCCGCCTTCGTCATCATCGGCCAGGACCTCTACCTCAAGCTCGGCACCGGCGGATACCAGAAGACCGCGCTGTCCAACGCGGCGTCGATCTACGATCCGTCGGCCATCCTCGACCCGAACCGCGGTGCGGCCAAGCTGCTGCGCACCGCGAAGAACCCGAAGGTGGAAGGCAAGGAGCAGGTCAACGGCAAGGACGCGTACAAGATTTCGTTCGAGCCGGACTCCGCTGCAATGTCAGCGCTCATTCCGACCACGGCCACCGGCGTGACCGCGCTGGTCTGGCTGGACGCCGAGACGAAGCGGATCGCCAAGGCCGAGTTCACCATCCCGTCGTCCGGTAGCAATCCGAAAGGCGTGGTCACGGTGACGTTCAGTAACTACGACGTCCCGGTGACCATCAGTGCGCCCTAAGATCGCCGTCGGGGTCGGCGGACTGGCCGTCCTGTTAGGAGCGTTGGACGCCTACGTTCTGGTTTCCATCCTCATCGACATCATTTATGACCTCGGGGTGCCGATCAACCACCTCGAGCGGGCCACCCCACTCATCACCGGCTACCTGCTCGGCTACATCGCGGGCATGCCGTTGCTGGGGCGGCTCTCCGACCGGTACGGCAGGCGAGCGGTCATCCTCGCCTGCCTGGCCGGGTTTGCCATCGGCTCGGTAATTACGGCTACGGCCGCAACGATGACCCCGCTGGTTGCCGGGCGTGCCCTGCAGGGCCTGGCCGGAGGCGCTTTGCTGCCGGTGACGATGGCGCTTGTAGCGGACGTGTTCTCGGCCGAACGCAGAGCCGCCGCTCTCGGCTGGGTCGGTGCGGCGCAAGAGCTGGGTGCGGTGCTCGGGCCACTGTTCGGTGCGGGGATCGCGGCGTGGATTGGCTGGCGCGGCATCTTCTGGCTCAACATCCCGCTGACGTTGCTCGCTGCGCTCGCGGTGTGGTTCATGGTTCCCCGCCGGCAAACGGGGTTGGCCGCTCCCCGCGTCGACATCGTGGGCGGGCTGCTGCTGGCCATCTCGCTCGGCCTTCTGGTGGCCGGGCTCTACAACCCCTCACCCGAGGTCTCGGTCCTCCCCAGTTGGGGTCCGATCACGATCGGGGCCGGACTCGTCACCCTGGTGCTCTTTGTGGTTTGGGAGGCTCGATCCAGTACTCGTCTGATGGAAACCGCAGACGTGGCGATGCGGCCTTTCCTCAGCTCACTTGTCGCGAGCCTTTGTGCGGGTGCGGCGTTGCTGGTGACCCTGGTCAATGTCCAGCTGGTCGCGCAAACGTTGCTGGGTAAGGATTCCATGGGCGGCACGCTGATGCTGACGCGATTCCTGGTGGCTCTGCCGGTTGGTGCTGTCCTGGGTGGACTCCTGATCCGTGCACTCGGGGAGCGGGTGCTCACCTTCCTCGGCCTGGTCATCGCGGCGGGGGCGTACTACCAGATCGCGAACTGGCCCGCTGGTATCCAGGACCTGCTCTACCCGTTTGACCTGCCACGGCTGGACACCGATCTCGTGCTTGCCGGGCTTGGCCTTGGGCTGGTGATCGCGCCGCTTTCAGCGATCGTGCTGCGCGTGGTTCCGGCTTCGCAGCACGGCATCGCTTCGGCCGCCGTCGTCGTGGCTCGGATGATGGGCATGCTGCTCGGCGTTGCCGCGCTGACCGCGTGGGGGCTGCATCGCTTCCAGGAGTTCACGAAGGATCTGCCTACCCCGATTCCCTTCGGTCTCACGCAGGAGGAGTTCATCCGCCAGATGGCGGCCTACCAGCTGGCTCTGCAGGCGGCTTTGCGAGCCGAATACCGGGAGATCTTCCTGGCCACAGCGGTGATCTGCGTGGTTGGGGCGCTCTTCGGCCTGCTCCTCGGCCGCCGCTCCCGCGCTGCCGTCGGATCCGCTGCCGGCCACGTTCCGCCCGCATGATCACCGTGATCAGGGACTTTGTCCGGCGTGTCGTCGGCGCGTCGCCCCTCAAACTCCCTGATCACCGTGATCAGGGAGCCGGGAATGTGGATCAGGAGGAGGAGGCGTCGGCCGGGGTGTCGGCGGCTTTGCCGCTGGCGGCGATGATGCGGGGAAGATCGGCGGGTTTGACGGCGGTGAGTGGGACGGTGCTGCCGTCGTTGAGTGCGGCGACGGCACGCCCACGCTGATCGGGGACGAGGGCGGCGATGTCTTCCCACGGGATCACCCGGCGGCCCAACAGCGCACGCACGCGAATGCCGTATTCGTTGACGTCGGTGCCGGCCTGCCAGGCCCAGATCGCGACGGCGAGCGGGACCAGCGGGATCAGCACCAGCCAGCCGCCTTGCCCGGCGAGCGGGAGCGAGCCGATCAAGGTGAGCACGGCGGCCACAGCCAACGCCGCTGGGTATCTGAAGCTCGTCACGACCTCGAGTCTCCCACGCGGCTTTGCGCTGGTTACGGGTACCGGCCGGATGTCTTCTGGTGGATTGTGTCGTAGCCCACAGGCATACTGTGGCGGTGACCGTCTTGTTGATGATCGGGACAGCTAAAGGGCTGTTCCTGGCCCGTCGGGATCGGGTCGGGGACGCATGGCAATTGAGCGTTCCGCACTTTCCGATGACCGGTGTCTACGCTGTAGGGATTGATTCGCGTCGCTCTACTCCGCGACTGCTAACCGGGATTGACAGTTCGCATTTCGGCCCCAGTGTCGCGGTCAGCGACGATCTCGGGGCGAGCTGGCGCGAGCCGGAGCAAGCCCCCATAGCCTTCCCCAAGGATTCCGAGACTGCACTTGGCAAAGTGTGGTCGCTGCAGCCGGGCACCGCTTCCGAGCCTGACGTGGTCTGGGCCGGGACGCAGCCATCGGCTCTGTTCAAGTCCGAAAACGGGGGCATCACCTATGAGTTGGTGAGCAGCCTGTGGGATCACCCGCACCGCCCGCTTTGGGGCGCGGGCTTTGGTGGCCAGGCAATCCACACGATCATGCCGCACCCCACCGACCCCCAGCGCATCGTCGTGGCCATGTCGACCGGTGGTGTCTATCGCAGCACCGACGGCGGAAAGTCGTGGGGCCCAAGCAATACCGGCATCCAGGCGACCTTCATGCCCGAGCCCGAGCGCTATCCCGAGTTCGGGCAGTGCGTGCACAAGCTGGCCCGCGACGGCGGAAACCCCGAGGTGCTCTACGCGCAGAACCATCACGGTGTCTACCGCTCCGATGACGACGGTCAGACGTGGAATTCCATTGCCGCGACCCTGCCCACCGACTTCGGCTTCGCGATGGTGGCCCATCCGCGCCGCGAAGGCTCGGTGTGGAATTTCCCGATCACCGCTGATGCGAGCCGTTTCCCGGTCGACAACAAGTGCCAGGTCTTCCACACCGAAGACAGCGGCAAAACGTGGGTTTCCCAGTCCGTCGGGCTGCCCACCGCTCCCTTCTATCCGACCGTGCTGCGCGATGCCATGTGCGTCGACAACGCCGACCCGGTCGGGGTCTACTTCGGCGCACGGACCGGCGAGGTCTACTCGAGCGCGGATGAAGGGGCGAATTGGTCGTTGGTCGCCTCGCACCTGCCCGACGTCCTCTGTGTCAGGGCAGTCGCGCTGTGACCGTCGAGCTCATCATCCCGGGCGCGCTTCGTTCCGAAGTGGACGGAGCGTCCCGGGTGTCGGTTGACGCGTCGGGGACGTTGCGGGCGGTGCTCGACGAGGTGGAGCAGCGCTGGCCGCGGCTCGGCCGGCGGATCCGAGACGAGCAGGGTGAGCTGCGCCGATATGTGAACGTCTATGTCAACGGCGAAGACTGCCGAGCGCTTTCCGGGCAGGAGACCGAGGTTGCCTCCGGTGCCGAGGTGCAGGTCATTCCATCCGTGGCAGGTGGTAGCGACTTCGATGGCAAGGCGGTTCTGGCCGAGCACTTCGCACCTTGGGTGCAGGATCTCGGCCTGGTCGTGGAGGAGACCGGCGCCGACTTTGCGACGCTGCGGTTGCCGTGGTCCGATCGGCTCGCCCGGGAGGGTGGAGCCCTTTCGGGTCAGGCGTTGATGGCGGCTGCGGACACTGCGACAGTCATCGCCATCAGCTCGGCTCGGGGCAGCTTCGGTCCAATGACGACGGTGCAACTGTCGGCCAACTTCCAGCGGCCGGTGACGGGCCAAGATGTGCTTGTCACGTCAAGGATCACCAAGCTCGGCAGATCGCTGGCCTTCGCCGACATAACCATGTCGGTGTCGGATGCGGTGGTGGC
>DPJL01000257.1 GCA_003543035.1 Micromonosporaceae bacterium
TAGAGGGTGTCGATCTTCGTGTCGCGCAGGTACTGCTCCATCGGATAGTCCTGCAGGAATCCTGACCCACCAAGGGTTTGCAGCGACAGCGCGAGCATCTCGTAGGAGCGCTCCGAGCCGACGCCCTTCACGATCGGCAACAGCAGATCGTTCATGTCGGCGTCGCCGTGATCGAGAACCGATGCGGTGTAGAGGTAGGTGGAGCGCAGACCCTCGGCGTAAGCCTTCTGTAGCATGAGCATCCGCCGCACATCGGGGTGCCGATCGATCGTGACGCGGGGCGCCGTCTTGTCCGCCGCGCGAGTCAGATCCGCTCCCTGCAAACGGATTCTCGCGTAGTCCAAGGCGTTCAGGTACCCGGTCGAAAGTGCCGCGATGGCCTTGACACCGACCTGCATCCGCGCCGACTCGATTACCTTGAACATCTGCGCGATGCCCTCGTGCACCTCGCCGACCAGCCAGCCCACCGCCGGCTCCTTAGCACCCATGGTCAGCTCACAGGTCGTGGAAACCTTGATGCCCATCTTTTTCTCGACGTTGGTGGCATACACGCCGTTGCGGCCCTTGAGCTCTCCCGTTTCCAGGTCAAAGGCAAACTTCGGAACCAGGAACATTGACAGTCCCTTGGTACCTGGGCCGGCCCCCTCCGGCCGCGCAAGCACAAAGTGGACGATGTTTTCTTCCAGGTCGTGCTCGCCGGAGGTGATGAACCGTTTCACGCCTTCGATGTGCCAGGAGCCGTCGGGCTGCTGCTTGGCAATGGTGCGGCCGGCTCCCACGTCCGATCCCGCGTCCGGCTCGGTGAGCACCATCGATGCGGCCCACCGGCGGTCGACCATGATCTCGGCGATGCGCTTCTGCTCAATCGTCCCGATCGTGTGCAGGAGCCCGGCGAAGGATGGCCCGCCCCCGAACATGAAGACCGGAGCATGTGCACCCTGGATCAGCTCGACGAGTGCCCACCAGAGCATTCGCGGGGCTTCGGTGCCGCCCGCCGCGACCGGCATGTCCATCCGCCAGAACTCGGCGTCCATCCAAGCGCGGTACGAGCGCTTGAACGCCTCGGGCATGGTCACGCTGTAGGTCGCCGGGTCATAGACCGGCGGTTGCCGATCCACCTCGGCGAACGATTCGGCCACCGGACCCGACGCGAGCCGCTCCACCTCGGTGAGCAGGTCGTTCACCGTTTCGGTGTCGATTCCTTCGATCTTTAGCAGCTCGAAGAGGTTGAACCGAAGATCGCGCAGGTTGCTCCGATAGTGACTCATCGCCTACCTTCCTTACAGACCGACCGGTCGGTATGTCTCCTGAGAAAGGTAGCTCATCATGCGGGTTGCGGGGAAGACGATCGTCATCACAGGAGCGGCCGGTGGCATCGGTGCGGCCCTGGCTCGCCGCTTCCACACTGATGGGGCCCGGTTGTGTCTATCCGATATGGACGCTCCAACCGCGCTCGCAGCCGAGCTCGGCGGAGTCGCTGTTGCCGCGAACGTCGGCTCGGAAGACGCCATCAAGCAGCTGGTCGCCACCGCCGAACGAGAGCTCGGCCCGATCGACCTCTTCTGCGCCAACGCCGGGATAGCCACCGGCCACGGGCTCGACGCGACCGACGCCGAATGGGCGAACTCCTGGTCGGTCAACGTGATGGCGCACGTTTACTCAGCCCGCGCTGTCATCCCGGGCATGCTCGAGCGTGGCCATGGGTACTTGCTGCACACCGCTTCCGCCGCCGGGCTGCTCACCTCACTTGGCGACGCCCCCTACGCGGTCACCAAGCATGGAGCCGTGGCCTTCGCCGAGTGGCTCGCCGCTATGTATGGCGCGCGGGGCATCGGGGTCAGTGTGCTGTGCCCGCAAGGCGTCCGGACACCGATGCTCATGGATGGCATTGCTGCCAATGATCCTGCCGCGCTCGCTGTCGCCGCCGCGGGAAAGATCCTCGAGCCGGAAGAGGTCGCGGAGTCGGTCGTCGCCGGACTCGAAGCTGAGCGGTTCCTCATCCTCCCGCACCCCGAAGTGGCGACCTTCCAGCAGTACAAGGCCGCCGACCCCGACCGCTGGCTCTCCGGCGTCCGCCGCCTCCTCCCCTGAATTCTGCGAATTTTTCGAATTTTGCGATAAGCTGGCTTCGTGACAATCACAGCCGAACGCACTGTGCTGCCACCGGATGATCCGGCGGACCATAAGCAGCTCGCCCAGCTCGCCGTCCTGGTGGCCGAGGATGGAGAGCCGGTCCTGGTCAGCAGTTCCGGTCAGAGCATCAAGCTCCCACCTGCCGTTTACGAGGTGCTGATGCAGACAGTGGCTGCCCTTCACGCGGGGCGAGCAGTGACCGTCGCCCCATCGGCTCGCCGGCTGACCACGCAGGACGCCGCCAACCTGCTGGGCATCAGCCGCCCCACATTGATTGGGCTCCTCGATGCCGGCCGGATCCCGTTTGAGCAACCGGGCCGCCACCGCCGCGTTCGGATCGAGGATGTCATCGCTTACCGCGACCGGCGTCGCAAGCAGCGCCGAGAGGCACTTCAGGAGTTGATTCGCGAGACCGAGGACCTCGGCCTCTATGACGACAACGACTGAGTCTGACCGATGCAGGATGCGGTCCTCGACAGCTCGGTTCTGTTTCCCAACGCCCGCGATGTTCTTCTCACAATCGCAGAGCACGATTTCTACCGTCCACTTTGGACCTCAGCGATTCTCGCCGAAGTCCGCCGCAATGTCCTGGCCAAACGAAAGGTCGATCCGGCCGCGCTCGACCGCACATTCCGCTTGATGGCAATGGCATTCGAGGATGCTGAAGTCGAAGGCTGGCAGGCTCACGTCAAAAGTATGGTGCTGTCTGATCCGGATGATCGACACGTGGTCGCCGCCGCGATAGCGGCGGAGGCCCAGCTGATCGTCACGTCTAATCTGCGGGACTTTCCGAGCGACGCGCTTGAGACCCATGGGGTCCGAGCGGTTCATCCAGATGTCTTCCTCTTGGAGCAGCTGGACTCCGCGCCGGATGTCATCCTCCGCATGCTCGAACGGCTTGGCGATTCATATCGCAAGCCTCAGCTCGACCTCTACGGCCTCCTCGACCGGCTGGATCGAGTCGGCGTATGCGGTTTCGCCGCCGAGGTCCGGCGCCTGCGGTAACCCTGTCATCGCATGCGGTTTCGCATGGCTGTGCGCAGCCGATCCACAAGTTGCACCAGCTGGTCCAGGTCTGCCGTCCGTCTCGGTCAGGCCGGTGCGCCGCCCAATCCGATCTCGTTGCCGTCCGGGTCGCGGAAGGTGGCCTTGCGGACGCCGTTGTCGTAGGTCTCGCGTTCGGCCGGCTCCAAGCCCCGCTCGGCGA
>DPJL01000077.1 GCA_003543035.1 Micromonosporaceae bacterium
GCTCAAAAAGACCGTTGACAGCAGGCGAGTCAGGCATGGTTTTCATGTTGGTTGCCGTGGATGGTTCAGGTGACTTGGCCACCTGCCTCGCAGCCTTCTTCTGACCGCTGATTAGGCTTCGCGATCCATCGCTGTGTAGGACGAGGACGGGAGAGGAAGGACGCACCGGCTGTCCAATGTGGAAGGAGGGGACATGCCGATCGTGGTAGGAGTTGATGTTGCCAAGGAGTTCCACTGGGCCGAGATTAAGATCCGGGACACCGGCCAGGTCCTGGCCAGTCACCGCGTGGAAAATGATCCGCCTGGAATTGCCGCGCTGATTGATGAAATCGGTGCCCTGCAACAGATTCACGGCCAGGCATGGCTGGGAATCGACATGCTCGGCGGCATCGCGGGACTGCTGCAGGCGATGGTGCTCGACGCTGGTTTCGTTTTGGTCCATGTGCCCGGACTGGCCGTCAACCGCGCCCGGCGCGCCGCCAAGGGCGGGGAACACAAGTCTGATCCCCGCGACGCACGGGTCATAGCTGACCAGCTGCGTATGCGTGATGACCTGCGCGTTATCGAGCCCAGCAGCGAAATCGACGCCCAGCTGCGGCTGCTGGTCAGCCGCCGGCGGGACCTGGTCACCGACCAGACCAGGCGCATCAACCGCCTGCGTGATCTGCTCGCCTCGATTCATCCTGGCCTGGAACGCGTCATCGATGCCACCAACAAAACCGACCTGACCTTGCTTAGCCGCTACGTACTGCCGGCCGAGCTCCGCAAAGCCGGGCGCCGCCGAATCGCCGAATACCTCACCCGCGCTGGTGGCCTGCCAAACACGGCATCCAGACCCTGATTGACAAGGCCCTGGCCACCGCAGCCAGCCAGCGAGTACAGATCCCCGGCCAAGACATCGCCGCCAGCATCGTCAAAGAACTGGCTCACGAAGCCCTGGCCACCCGCAGCCGCTTGTCCGAACTGGACACCCAGCTGGCCGAAACTCTCGACCGGCACCCTGACGCGGCCCTCGTGCGCAGCCTGCCCGGCATGGGGGCCACCCTCACCGCCGAGTTCCTCGCCATCGCCAGCGGCATCAACCGCTTCCCGACCGGTGACCAACTCGCCTGCGCGGCAGGCCTCGCACCCATCCTCAAGCAATCCGGCAAAGTCTCCTACCAGCAACGCGCTACCGGCGGCGACAGAACCCTCAAACGCATCTTCTACCAATCCGCGTTCTGCGCTCTGCAACGCGACCCCGCCAGCCGAGCCTTCTACGACCGCAAACGCGCAGAAGGCAAACGGCATCACCAATGCCTCATCGCCCTGGCCAGACGCAGAATCAACGTCCTGCACGCCATCCTGCGCAACAGACAGCCCTACAACATCGACCACGCTAGAAACGCTTGACTTTCGCATTAGGCTGTCACGTTTCCTAGCACGGCGACTTCGGCTGGCCCATGTAGTCAAGGAGGTGGCGCACCTGGATTGGGCTCGCAAATCCGGTGTGGCGAGGGCCAAGTATGAGGTCGACGACACCATCGCGGCTGGCGGGATCGAACTCAGCGATCGCTTGATCGTTTAAATAGCCCTGAAGCAGCCATGCCGCGCCAGTCTCGCCGGGTCCGTAGCGGATCACTGCGACGACATCACCGTTGAGCGTGGCGGCCGGCGCCACCTGCTCCACGTTAAACTTGCGGTTGCGCAACTCCCGTGCAGCGTCTTGATCCAGTCCCGCCTGATCAGTACCGCCGTAGACGTTTAGCCGAACATTGCGTTCCTCCGGGATTGTCAGGTCCACGGCGTCGGAGCAGGACAGTGTCGGCGACGGATTCGGGTTGACCGGTGGGCGGTCTGGCTGATGCCGGATCAATTGCAAGCTTGCTACCGCCACGACAAGCAGCGCAATCATCACCACCGCAAGCACAGCGTTACGTGCCCGCCGCCGTGTTTTGGCAAGCCTGACCACCTCGCGGGCGGGCGGTACCGCAACACTTTTGCGAACATCAATCGCCAGATCACCGGCCAGAGCCGCCCGGCCACGGTGCAGCCAAGACTTGACCGTCCCCACTGGCACATCGAAGTGCTCAGCAACCTCGCTGAGCGGCAAGTCCATCATGTGATGCAGGACGATCGCCTCACGTTGGGGTACCGGAAGCTTTCGCAACGCGGCAACGACGGCAACATGATCGGGGTCCAACGCCGGCGTCTCGTCAATGCGCTGCCTCACCAAATGAGCGGCGGCGACCTTGACTCGGCGCCACCGGGAATGAGCCAGATTCAGCGCCACACGGCGCACCCACGCCACCGGATTGTCATAGGTCGACAGCTCCTGCCAACGTTGCCAGGCGCGGCAAAACGCCTCCTGGGCAATGTCCTGCGCCTCACCAAGATCGGCGGTATGGCTGTAGGCGAGACTGACAGTATCGGCGAAGTGCGCCTGATAGAACCCATCGAAGTCGTCCACCATTAATGTCGTCACAGGACTCACACGCGAAGACCCTTCCACCGGTTGCGTCCGCATATGAGGCAAGTCCGCGGCGATGTCACTCGACGACGCGTGACGCTACGTTTGTTATTCACCTGGGCTACCCGCACGAATACAGGTCGGCCAGCTCAGGCATTCCACCTATCAGGCCGGATCTATCCCTATCTTAGGAAGATGGTGCGCGGCCTAGTGTCCGGTTATGATCTCTTCGTAGCCCGATGGCCTAGTGTGAAAACGTCCTCCTAGACTCATCGAGCAGCAGCACGCCGCGGTGAGCCAGCGACAGAGCACCCGGACGGGCAAGTCCGCTTCCCCCGCCAACGAGCGCTGCCACGCTCGCGGTGTGATGCGGCGCTTGCAAGGGTGGCTGCCTGATCAGGGCACCGCCGACAGGCAGCAGACCGGCCACCGAATGCAGCGAGGTCACCTCAAGGGCGGCTTCGTCATCGAGCATCGGAAGTAGTGAGGGCAATCGCTTTGCCAGCATCGTCTTTCCGCCGCCGGGAGCGCCGAAAAAGGCAAGATGATGCCCACCAGCCGCGGCCACCTCTACCGCCAGCCGGCCCAGGAGTTGCCCGGCAACGTCGGCCATGTCGAGCGGAGCTGCGGTGGCCGGTGCGTCGGCGAGGGCCGGCGGATCCTGCAATGTGCTCTGGCCCCGCACGAAGCCGATCACCTCGGCCAGCCTCTCCGCCGCGAGCACCTTCATCCCTGGAACCAGAGCCGCCTCTGCCGCATTGGCCAGCGGCGCGATGACCCGGCGAATGCCCATCCCGGCCGCGGTGGCGATCATCGGCAGCGTTCCCCGAATCGGGCGCACCGACCCGTCCAGCCCCAGCTCGCCGAGAACGAGCACCTGGCTCAGCGCAGCAAGCGGAAGCTCACCCGTCCCACCGAGCACCGCCAGCGCGATCGCCATGTCAAACGCGGACCCATGTTTGCGCAGGTAGGCGGGGAGCAGATTGACCGTGATCCGTTGGGAGGGCCAGGTTTCGCCGGAATTCACGATCGCCGCGCGAACGCGGTCGCGCGCCTCATTCAGCGCCGAGTCGGGCAGGCCGGTCATATGCAGGCCGGGAAGCCCGGGCGCGAGGTAGGCCTCCACCTCGACGAGGTCGGCGCCCACGCCAACCAGCGCCGCGCACAACACCTTGGCATAGCTCATTTCGGGCCGCTTCTCAGAAGGCGTCACGCACATGGCTGACCTCGGGCGCGACACCTCCGCCGACGAGCACGCACACCACGTCGAAGCGGACCGTGCGAGGGCGGATCCCGCTCAGCGCGAGCCATTGCGTCGCGAGCATCCGCAATCGTCGCGATTTGGCACCCACCACGGACTCCCGGCCGTCGCCAAAGGCAGTCCCACGCCTGGTCTTCACCTCACAGAAAATTACGGCATTTACGTCGCGTGCGATGATGTCGATCTCGCCGGATGGTGTGCGCCAGTTGCGGTCGAGTATCACCATGCCTTGTTCCACGAGATACTTGGCTGCGATGTCCTCGCCCCACTGCCCGAGTGCCTGGCCAACCTTCGTCATGCCGGCCACCTTGGCAAGCCACGAAGCTTCTGGGCAACTGATCGATATGCTGCCCTGTGGACAGACACGCGGTTGGGGATAACCAACCGGTCATGCCGCTGACGTGTTACTGCCCGAATTCAGCGTTCGAATACGACGGTTCTTGACCCGGTCAATCCGACTGCCGGTGGACGGTGATCTATGACCAGAGTTGGTGTCTGACCATGTGACGATCGGCGATCAATACTGATCCGATTAGGTGATCTCACCGGGGGAACGCTGACCCGCCCAGCGATGCGGAAGCCGGAGGTGCCCGGAATGGGATGTCCGTTAGCTTGTTATTTAAGCTGTTTCCGTTGTTTGTGAGCTGTGATTGACGGGTCTCGTTTGCTGGTTTTACCGACGTCGTAGCGGGTTGCAGGCCTTCGGTTTTGGGTGCCGGCTGGCCGTCCGGGGCCGGGTCTTGACGGTTTCGGTGCAGCGGCTGGGTGGATGGTGATCGCGTGGATGTTGCGAAACCCTCGCCGGACCCTGGCTGGGGTGAGTCTGCCCTGCGCGGCGGGTTTCTCCCATGGGCGGCGCAGGTCGGCAACGAGGTGCCTGGCCAGGCGTAGCTGGGTGTAGCCGCAGATGATGATCCAGGTCCATCTGTCGGCCGCAGCGGGATCGCGCAGTCTGGGGGTGGTCCAGCCCAGGGTTTGCTTGAACAGGCGAAACGTGTGTTCCAGATCGAATCTTCGCAGGAACGCCTGCCAGCATCGGTCCACATCAGACGGTGATGGGCTGATTGCGAACCACCATAGCCACAACGGTTTCGGGTCCCGGTCACCGGGCAGGTGCTCGACTTGTAACCGGATCAGGGTGCCCTCAAGGACTGGTAGCTTTCCGTCGTGGTCCAGCCAGCTGGTGCGGTGAGTCAGTCTGGGGTGCAGCCGATCCCACGCGCAGGCTTCGGCTTTGCCGTAGCGGGTGGTCTCGGTGACGGTGGTGACGCCAGGTTCGGGCCACGTGGCCGGGTCGCCCAGCGCGAACACCGGGCCGTGTTTGGGTGGGCGTCCGGTGGTGCCAGGTATACGGGCCGGCGCCGGGAACAGCAGCACTCGATCCGAACGTAGCCGGCCCAGCAGTTGCACGGGCAGATCAGTCAGGACGTAGGACAGACGGGTCACGTCGTAGCCGGTGTCACACACGATCAAGATGTCCGGATCACCGGCAACATGCTGACCGCAGTCGATCAGACGCCCAACAACCTCACGCAGCTGGGCGGCGGTGACTGCGGTGGCGTCATCGGCCGGGCCAAGCCGCATCACGTCCAGCATCTGCGTCCACGACGTGCGCCCAGGCTCGAGCGCGGCCACAAACGAGTACGGCCACAAACGAGTACGGCCAGCCCGGAATCATCTGTGCCTGGCCTTTGCCCCGCCCATAGGTGTGACAGAACAGCCGCTCCCGGCTACATGCGGCATCCGGGCGCAGCCACGGGCTCACATCCAACGCCAGTACCAGACGGCGGCCGTCGAACCGGGGCAATGGCAGCCCAGCCAACGCCGTCCGTAACCGGCCCACCTCGATCGATACCACCGTGGTTGAGGGCGTCATACATACCGCCGTGCCCCCGCCGGTGCTCCGGCAGCAATGTCAAGTCCACCAACGACTTCACCGGCCTATCCGTGCACAGCAGCGCATCGCCCAGCTCGAACAACGCGTCCGGGCGGCTGACTAGACAGCTATACAAGCCAGTGCGGAACCGGGACAACACGCGCAGCGCCTTTATCCGGTCCGCGAGCCGATCTGCCACACTCGTGGCAAGGCCGTCGTCTTTGCTTTGAGTCTTCACAAACACAAAGCCTGAAGACGACGGCCGTCTATGTCATCACGACACGCCGTACAGCACAACACAATCCATCGCCACACCACGCACGAGGTTAAAGAAAAAGCTTAGGCTGCCGTACTAGTCGCGATCGTGGAGTCGGGCGACATTCCACAATGGATAGCCAGCCGGCCCGCACCGCTACGCGAAAGTCGTTGAGCGCTTGTGGGAGGCCAGATAGCGTAATCCGGTGACCAATGTGTGGATCGCCAACGCGGATCGACTATTTCCGGCGTATACAAAATCGGCTTCGTCGCTACGTTTCCAGCTTGTGACTCGTGCCTTGCTCACCGGGCTTTGTCCAGCACCGGGTCGGGTTCTTGACGTCGGCGGAGGCTTTGGCCTTCAAGCGATAATGCTCGCCCGAGAGGGATATGAGGTCACGGTCCTCGACCCTGATGTCTCAATGTTGGCTGAGGTCGAACGGCGCCTCGCCGACGAGCCAGGACGGGTCCGTCGCCGTGTCGAGATGGTGACCGGCATCGGCGAGCGGATAGCCGAAACTGTCGGCGGGGATTTCGACGGCGTCTGCTGCCATAGCGTACTGATGTACATCGAAGATCCACAGCCGCTAATTGACGCTATGGTGAGCGCGACGCGACCTTCGGGACTAGTGTCGATCTTGACCGTCAATCCCCGCGCGGCCGCGATGCGTGCCGGCTTACAGCAGCGGTGGGATGATGCAATTGCAAGTCTTCGAACCGCTCGGAATCGCGATAGCCAAGTAGTGACTACCTACGCCCACGGGATTGCCGCGGTGACCGACAAACTAGGGTCCGCAGGGGCGCAAGTGACCTCGTGGCATGGTGTCGGCGTATTCACGGATCATCTGCCCAAACAAAACCTCGCCGACGTGGCAGAGCGGCCTCTTGACCCGAACTTGTTGGAGGCCGAATGGCTTGCTGGCATGGTGGATCCCTACCGGCAGGTCGCACGATCGGTCCACTTGATGGCAAGGCGGCGGCCGGAGAACGCCAGATCATGGCTCCGTGGATAGCGGGGGGCGGATCCACTGGAGGGCGGACAGGAGAATTACGACCGGGACGGCCAAGGCACAGAGGGCGATCGTGATCCGCACCGAACTCAGGCTGCCTACGACCCCGCCGATCGCAAGTCCCACGAGCGCAGCGAGTTGCAGCAGATTTGATGTGATCGCCATAGATCTCGCGAGGGTATCTCTGGCAACGGTCCCCTGAATGAGCGCGAATACCGCCGCGACAGCGATCGTCCCACCGAACGCGCCCGCGAGTTCGAAATTGACCACGGCCACGATAGCGGTGGGGCCAGAACGAACGAATGGCAACGGAAGAATGGCTAGCATGGTCATGAAAGCGCCGAGCAGAACCGCGCGCCTTGAGCTGTACCGTTGGACCAGCCGGCCGACGATCAGCCCGCCCGCTATGCCGCCCACTGCCCCGAGGCCAAGCAGCGCCGCCACCAAGGCGGGAACCATCTGCAAGTCGCGCAGACAGTAGAGCATGAACACCGACTCTGTGAGACCGTTCACCGTGGCGATGCCGATCAGACACCATAGGTCACGCCGTACTATCAGCGCGCGGCCAATCGCTCGGATTCCCTGTGGCCCGGACCGGAGTCGTGTGCCATCGTCCTTTTTAGACGGCTGATTGTCTGCCCTCGGCACCCGTCGAATCAATAGCGCCGCGACCGCGAACGAAAGCGCATCAGCGAGCAGGGCGGCCGGCGCGGCCAGAAAAGTCAGCAGCCCGGCGGCTAGGCCCTTGCCTGCGATATCCACCGCACTGCGGGTGGCATTGAGGGTACCGTTGGCAGACGCCAGCAACTCTCTGGGCACCGTGCTTACCATGATCGGTACGGAAAACGATGACCGGACGACCGAACATACGGCTGCGGCGGCTAGCGCAGTCGCCAGCCCGGCGAAGGTCAGCCGCTGCGACCACCACATCACCGAGATGGCGGCCATAACAAATGCGGCAACGACGTTTGCGAGGGCCACTATTCTCACCCGATGCCTGGCTCGGTCGGCCAGGTTCGCGACCGGGACCTGCAAAAGCAGCGGTGTCACCATGCCGATTCCGAATAGGACACTCATCATCGCTGGTGAAGCGCTCAGTATGGTGGCTGCGCTTCTGAGAGATACCTGTACGAAACGGCGATCACTGCCGCGACACTGCGGTCGCCTATGGTCAGGAACTTGCTGCGGCGCTGCTGGTCGTCCAAGTGCTCAATGAGATGGCCGACCGTCCAACTCTTGCGCTCTCGGAAACGCGCGGCCGCGATTCTGATGGCCAAGGGAAGGCGGCCGCATAAGTTGATCGCTTCTGTCGTCGCATCGGGTTCCAGCAACGGTCGGCCATCATCGACTATCTTGGTGAACAGGCGTAAGGAATCTTCCATCGTCAAGACATCAAGCGTTATGGGATGTGCACCCTCTAGGGCACCGAGCCGACGCCGGCTCGTCACGATGACGCCCGCACTTCCCGTGCCAGGTAGCAACGGCCTGACCTGTGCTTCGTTACGAGCATTGTCAAGGACAATCAGCGCGCGTTTGGACGCTATGTGAGATCGCCAGTATCCGCTGCGGATATCTGAATCCTTAGGCACCAGTTCGATCGGTACACCAGCCTGGCGCAGTAGGTGATCCAAGGCCTGATCGGAACTCAGTGGGTCAACGCCAACGGTAAACCCGTGCAAGTCGACGAAAAAGATGCCGTCGGGAAACCTGTCCGCGACCGCATGCGCAAGATGGACGGCAAGTGCAGTCTTGCCGATCCCACCCATGCCATCGATAGCCGAAATCACGACAGCTTGGCCTGGTAGATCACTCATGGCCGCAAGCACCTGCGATATTTCCGCTTGGCGGCCAATGAACTCGGTAACGTCGTGCGGTAGGTAACACAGCCGATCCGGCCTCGGCGCGGATGGCTTTGCGGCGGCAACGTTGTCAATAGGTATCGAGCCACGGAGCATCTTGAGGTGGGTGTCGCGAAGCTCCGGGCTGGGATCTACACCAAGTTCGTCGGCCAGGTACCGCCGGCCCTCCTCGTACACTGACAGCGCATCGGCCTGCCGCCCGCTTCGGTACAGCGCCAGCATCAACTTGGCACGCAAGGATTCCCGCCCGGGATGCAGAGCAAGTAGCGCTACAATTTCGCTAATCAGATCGCGATCCTCAGTGAGACTCAGGCGCAGACTCAGAAGATGCTCGATTGTATCGAGTCGTTGTTCGTTTAGGCTCGCTGCCAGTCCTGAGATATGACGGCCGCCGAGCCCGGGCAAGGCAGGACCCCGCCACAATTCGAGCGCGGACTCGTATTCATTGATCGCACGTTCAACGTCACCTTCCACCTCAGCCTGCCTGGCCACCACTAGCCTTGCATGAAACTGTGCGAGATCCAGAATCTCGTCTGGGACGCTGATCCGGTAGCCGGCTTTGGCGGTGTGGAGTTCGACGTGGTTCCCGAACGGGGAAAGCAAGTGTCGTAGGCTTGCAATCGCGTTGTGGACCTGTTGCCGGACCGAGCTGGGCGGCTCGTCCCACAGGGTATTTACGATCTGCTCGACCGCCACGACATGCATGTTGTTGAGTAGCAGGAGCGCCAGCGCCCTATGCTGTCGAGTGCCGCCGAGGTTCAACACCTTGCCGACTGCCATCACCTCGAGGGGACCGAGCAGTCGGAACGATATCGTATGCGAAAGATCTGACCGGCTTGCCATGCGTCTTTCCAGTTCTCCCACCCCCGTCGGGGAGCACATGTTACCACTGCGTTGGGGAGTCTATTCATCCCTGTCGCTGATCAGGCCGTTGCGGTTTGTGATGGCAGCCAGGGGTTTCCGCCCATGGCATTGCGGATAGCGTCGGGAGGATACGCGGCCGGCGGGCGGTAGCCATGTGTGAGCGGACCAGGTAGGAGCGGGCGACGGTGCGAGAGTAGCCGCCGATCTTCATTTGGAGCCCGGCCATCCACTGTGGCTACTCACAGGGTTGTTCGAAACGGCACGGCGAAGTCGTCGTGAGCCGCCGCACCCGTGCCGGTCCGGGATGGCCGCGCGTGACAGCTTCTTCTCTCATCGCCGGCCAGTTTGCCCGCCGACGCTTCTTACGCTGTTCAGCTGGGTTCGTTCGTCCGGGGCTGGCCCGTCGGCGCTCGGTGGCATTGACGAACTCGACGGGTCCAGCCTGACCCTGCGGATCAGCTGCCCGATATCGACACCAGCATCCCGCGATCACCGCATCCCACTCGCGAAGCCCGCCAGCAACTCCTCGCGGCTCAGATCATCGGGATCGGACAGCTGGCGACAATACAATACGCCGACACCGCAACACCCACGCTCGCCACGAGCCGAGCGAGCCACACACGAACCGATACCGACGATCAACTGCGGCGATGAATGGATTCCATCGGGCTCTCACAGATCTACTTCGCCGCTTGCAGCCGAGTAGCAAACGAATAGCGGCCGAGTAGCGACGACCCGCAGAATAGGGCACGTTGGGGCACCTATGTGCCGAAGCTTGCCATGAGGAGCACTAATGAAGCGACCGATCATTGCTGGGATCCTGATCGCGATCATGGCGATGGTGATCGTAGCTGTCGTCTCCGAAGCCAACCCTGCGCCCGCTAGCAGGCCCATTGACAATGTTGACCTAAAGGACTGGTAATTGAGGCTCCCCGGCGTAGATCTGATGGCGATGGATCATCATCATGACGGCTCAGACGACGGATTGGAAGCTGCTACGTCTAGTGCGCTGCGAGCGTTCTGGTTCAGTCTTGCGTTGTTGCTTACTGTATTGACGGTGACGCTGGTTGCTCGGGTGCCAATGTTCAAGCAGGTTTGGAGTGGTCGCAGCGGTCACAGCATGCTTTGGCCGCAAGGATGGTCATTCTTCGATAACGCTGGCGAAGCTGATGTGTTCGTGGCCTACCAAATCGATACGGTCGGCAGAGTGATCGGCGTGGCGACGCAGGTCCAGATGGCTCAGGAGAACTCCTGAGGACTCGGTCGCCTGTCTCAGGGTCAAACCCTCGAAATGCGCGAGATTTGGGACCAAGTTCCTCCTACCGATTGGATTTCTTGCGACAGGACGACTGATGATTGTTCCGCGATGAGTCCAGGTCGACTACGCGAGGTCATAAATCATTCTCGGTCACCTACTCTTTGCGGGGCCTTGCGGCTCGAGCGAGCTCAGCCTCTGCACTGGACGTCTGGTTGGCGCTTAGGTCAACCTACTTTACGAGCAAAGGCGGCGACAACTGTCTATGTGACATGTGAGGATCGGGCCAAGTGAACGTTCGAGTCGCTCTGGCCGGCTTCGAGCCACGAGATATGGCATTGGCGCTCGGCAGGTCGATATTGGCGCTCGCTACCCTATCTGTGCTTCTGTTCAACCCCGATGATGTTCTTTTCGCCTATTCAAGCGAGCTGCCGAGCGGCGTGCAGTGCGACGGCCTGCGTGTGCTTTCGATCTGGTGCCTCAATGGCCATGCGCCATCAGTTTCCCGCATCTTCGCAGTAATAGTGTTGATTCTTGTAGTCGTTGGATACCGTCCACAATGGACGTGCGTGCCGCACTGGTATGTCACATTTAGTGTCGCAGCAAGCATTTCCGTTCCAAACGGAGGGGATAAGGTCGCCCAGATCGTGACCCTGCTGTTCATCCCGGCATGCTTGAGCGACCGGCGTCGGTGGCATTGGACGCGGCCAGTGTCGGCGCTTCCTCCCAAGGGGCTAGGGGTGGCCTATGCGGCGCATATTACCCTCCGCATCCAGGCATCGATCATTTATATTACGGCTGGGGTGTCAAAGCTGTTCTTCGCTCAATGGCGCGACGGCACGGCGATGTTTAACGTGTTCAACGATCCGAACTTCGGTCTGGCGCCCGGCCTACTGCAAACCATCGCTCCTGCTCTACCGTGGTTTCCGATCGTGGCCGCTGTGACATGGGGTGCTGTTGCTGCGGAACTTGTCATGGGAATCCTCGTTCTGGGCAGCCAAGGAATGCGATATCTCGCATTGCTTCTTGGAGGCATGCTCCATGGGGCGATCATTCTCCTTCTTGGGTTGCCGAGTTTTGGACTGAGCATGATTGCTCTGTTGATCACGCTTTGCGCTGGAGCGTCTGGCTCTGGCAGAACCGCTGAATTGCCATTGAGAACCGACGAGACCTCGCGGAAGGTGGTGACATAGTGATCGAGGTGTTCGAGTTTAGTTTGAGCAAGGCGTCGGAGCGTGACTTGGCGGAGTACCACCAAATGTTCGCGGCGGCATACGCGGTAGATCGACCGCGGGAACCTGTGCCGGCGTTTGAGGCAGCCATCGGTCATATTCAGTCCCCGCTTTATGGCTCCGCAGCGAGCTTGCACTGGGCCGCACGCGTCGATGGACGACTATACGGGTTGGCCAAGGTCGGGTTACCCAATGCAGAGAATGCTCACCTGGCCTTCATTCAGATACGAGTGCATCCGGAGCGGCGCCACGAGGGTGTTGGCAAAGCACTTCTTCGTGAAGCGGTGCGAGCGATTCATGCGGAAGGACGACCTCTCATCACCGCTTGGGGGGTCACCGCGGAAAGCGACGCCGAGGCGTGGGCGAAACGATTGGGTGCCAAAGCTGTCCATCGTGACGTACTTCAAATCCTTGACTTGAAGTCGGCCGACCAATCGTTGTGGGATGTCTCCGTGCACACTGGCTACTCGCTCACCCGATGGATCGGCGCTACTCCCGATGACCTGCTGGAGACATTCGCTAATGCGCGCAGCGCAATCCACGACGCGCCCACCCATGAGTCGAGCAAGAGACTTCCAATGTGGACAGCCGAACGAGTGCGGCAGGAGGAACAATCGCGGGTAGACCGAGGCGTGGAGCAACGCGTAGTGGCGGCCATCGTGGACAGTACCAATGAGGTAGCCGGGCTTACCGTGCTGGAGCTTCATGCGCATCGGCCCGAGGACGGTTTTCAGCACGATACCGCAGTCCTGGTTCAACATCGCGGCCGCGGATTGGGGCTGGCGATGAAAGCAGAGATGCTGCGGTGGCTGGCTGCTGAGCGGCCAATCGTGCGCCGCATCGGCACGTCGACCGCCGACGATAACGTGCACATGATTCGAGTTAACTTGCAACTAGGTTTCGAGACCCAGCGCAAGATGGTTGATTTTGAAATCGCATCTGAATATCTCCTGACGACACTCGGTGGTTAGAGCGTTATTCATCCCTGAAGTAGTGGGGCCGGTCAAGTCCGGGGTTTGTGCTGGTGTGACCGTTTCTTGATCCGGTTTCGGGCAGCTTGTTGTGCCGCGTCCGGTCTCAAGAGCGCGCTTGGTGGTGCCAGAAGTTGTTGGGGTGCCGTGTTCTTCACCGTCTGATGTGGACGTTTGTGGTGAGCGTGCCGGTTGCCCGGTCGCTGTTCATCCCTTCGCCACGCTTGCGGTGGCATGAAGTGTTGCGGCATGCGGCCAGGCGGGATCAATCAAAAGATCGACCGCGCCGGGTGGGGGTCAGAATAACCACGATCTCGCGTCTGGCCGCGCCGGGTACTGCTCATGCCACCTGATTCGGCTGCAGGGCACGGATATGCCCGTCGCGCAGTCCAAAGTAGACGAAGGTGAGCAGCTTTCGTGCGCAGGCGACCTTGGCGATTGGCCGCCCACGCCGGTCGTTGAGCCGGGCACTAGCAAAGCCGGGCCGCCTTTGAGTAGCCAGCCATCTTCTGCGAAGACGCGTGCGAGCAGCCGCTGAAAATGAAAGCGGCGCAGGAGATCCTCCGTGCTCACACCAGCCGGCTTTGCGGCACTGCGAGCTCGTGCTCTTAGCGCCATTTCCATCGCGCCGGGCGTCGTGTACACGCGCCTACTCGTTGTCGTCGCTGTTGTGTGAGCTGCTGCGGCGGCGATGGCGTGGCGCCCGGTCGCGGCGGTGCCGGTACTGCGCAAGGCTTGCGCAGTAAGCTCGGCGATCGGGGCGCTCATCGCCTGCAGCTGCCGGGTTAGGGCCGGATTACTAAGGATCGCGGCAACAGCCTGGGCGGTTACTGCCTGCGCATTAGGTACTAGAGCTTGTGTGACAGCAGCAAGGAGCCCTGAACCCGCCAGCACCCCGGCGAGCATGGCTTGCTGAACGTCCGTTGTGGACAGTCGCTGGCCGGCCTGTTCGGCGAGACTGGTCAGCAGATCAGCACCGGTGGCTCTAGGGAGTCCATATTGCCGGCTAAAGCTGGCGACCTTGCCCGCCAGCAACTGCGAATCGATGAGCCCGCGGTGTTCGGCATCGGAGCTTGGCCCTGGCCATGGATCCACCCACGACTCCTACCCTGGTGCTCTTTCCCGGCAGCCGTGAAGAACGGCAGGACCTTCCCCTACGGGCACGACTGCGCGCCTACGAGTCACCCGGAAGACCAGCGCCGAACCATGGATCAGCACCCTTGTGGACGATGCCAGTGTCACCCATGGAGGTCGACAGGTGACTTGGCTAGCTTGGGCTCTGCGATGGTAGTCGAACAATTACGGCTCTCTGCCTATCCTCACAAGGTCGATCTCGGACCGGCGACAGCGCATGTCGTCGCATCTGGTATCGGCTGGATTTCCGCGACACGGAGCGGGATCACCGTTAATCGGGTGCCTGCTTCCCACGAGCTGGCCGCCGCCCGAGCGCAAACGCTTGCCTACCGTCAGGACAAAACGCGATCCCCACGACGCGGCATCGATGCGGCTGAAGCCGAAGCACTATGGGAAGGCATCGAGGGCGCGGTCGAGCGCACTGTGGAGCTGACTCGATGTCCCCGCTGTGGCACTCGGGCGGGCCAACCGGACCGCGTGTTCCAGGAACGCAGGACGGCAGTTTCCGATGCTCCTGCACCGTTTGCGACGCGGCCTGGGAAGGCAGGCTCTGCCGCAGCTGCGGCAGAACTTATCCGGTCATGGACGTTTCCACCGGCAATGCCTGCGTCCTTGACGGAGACCAAATCGACCGCCAGTTCGGGGTCGACCTGCTGGCGGTGCCATGCGCCACCCGGGACCGAGTGTTCGTCTGCCCGTGGTGCGTCACCTGTGGCAACGCGCAACCGAACGTCGATTGCGCCAGATGCGTTCCGGAAGTCGAAGAAACGGTTGCGCGTTAACCCATGCCGCCAGCAACAAGCACGAACAACGGCGATACCCTCGTCGCCGCGCTCATCCGTTCGCCTTCGCCGCAGGAGCTATGTTGTCTGATTCAAGCGGATCATCGCTATGCCTGGACGGACTTTCGCGATGGACTCAAAGTCCACGTCAGCATGCAGTAATGTCAGCCGCTGCTCGGCGGCCGTCAGCGCGATCATGATGTCCATTGGCGACGGCCCTCGGTGATGTCCAATCCGGATCAGGTCCCGTTGCACCGCAAGCACATGACGCCACGGATCGTCAAAAGTGGGGCACCAGCCGAACGTCTGTTTGAGCACCGCGAAGAACGGCTCGAAATCGCGGTCTGAGCGGACTGAAACCATCAGCTCCGCTTCTACCGGCGAACAGATCGCCACCAGTCCTTGCGCCACATAGGCGGGCCACGGCTCGCCGATCTGCCCCCGCAACAGGCGCCACACGGCCGACGTGTCGGCCAGGTAGGTCACCTGCCGTCCCGTTCCCGCTCCTCAAGGACCTCAAAGTCAAGGATCTGGTCGGCGTGTTCTTGCAGCCACGCCAGCCCCCGCGCACGATCGTCGGCACTCGTGCCCGCGGCGATGGCCAAGGCACGGTTAATGGTGTCCCGCTTGGTCTTGGTACCCAATTGCTGCTGAGCGAACGCCAGCATCGAATCGTCGAGATCAATCACTGTACGCGCCATGGTAACCTCCATCAGACTCGATATACACGACCAGGCATCATGATATCACTCGTCTGCAATGGTCACGCAGCTGCGCGAAGATGCCCAAACCATGTAGCAAGTGGCTGTCCCGTGCCCACACGGTGCCCACAAAAACCAACGCCTCGACTCCCATCAATGGAATCGAGGCGTTTCTGCTGGTAAGCGAGTGGGCCCGAATGGACTCGAACCTGTCCTTTGATCGGTTGGGTGGGCTCCGCGCCCGCGTTCGTCAGACACGCGAGAATGGTTGGCGGCCTTGGGGCACTGTGGGGCCCCGAGCAGGCGGGTGCACCTGACGTAAATCTTGAAGTTTCTGTTCGCAGAAAATTACGGCATTTACGTCGCGTGCGATGATGTCGATCTCTCCCGCTGAGGTGCGCCAGTTTCGGTCGAGTATGACCATGCCTTGGGCGACCAGGTATTTGGCGGCTATCTCCTCGCCCCATTGCCCCAACGTTTGCCGGGTCTTCGTCATGGCAGCTACGGTCGCGGAGCTCGTCGATCCTGCCAACCGGGTCGCGGACTCCGCTGTGGACAAACAGAGGGTTGGGGATGACTGCCCGATCATGTCGTCGATGTGATATTTGGGCAGTACCTGGCGCTCGAATACAGCGGTACACCATCCAAACCAACACAGAACGGTTGCTGCTGATCACCCCGGAACTTGGTGAGGTCCTCGCCGCAGTCATCAACCGGGTCCGTAACGGGGAGCCCGCTATCCCGCTCGTGGCGTTGTGGGATGCGGTTTGAGCGCAGGTGGTCAGCGCGGATGCGTTCTTGTTTTCAACGCCACGACGTCAAAGAATGATTTCCCTCCCAGGTCACTTTGGGAGCCGGCCCCCATCCAAGGAATTTTCGGTCACTGCTGGGTCCCGGATCGATCAAGACGACCCTGACCCGCACTCATGCCTGGCGAGCCATAGTTGTGAAGTGGCCGTTGGGCGCAGCGGGGGGCGGGGGCCGCGATGGCCGCCTTCTGACGATCGCGATCTTTGTGGTGCCGCAGGTGGTGAATACCCGCGTGCCGGAGCGCGTCCATATCCCGCCAGGCACGACATTCGTCGTCGGCGATTTCAGGTATACGCCCGAGCACACGTGGCAAGAGGTGCGTGCGGAGTCACGGCCGGCAGAGCGCAGCACCGTCACCGACGGCACGCTGCGCTTGGCGGTCGAGCCGGTGGCGGCGGCCGGTTCACTGCGTGAGACCTATGCGAGGGCGGCGGCCCAGGCGGGGCCGGCCGCGGTGGAACCTGAGCCGGTCAGTAGGTTGATGCGGGGCAACGTCCATTTCGGACGGTGTTGGGGGGCGTGGCACGGATGCCAGGAAGTATCGCTTCGCCGGGTTGCTGAACGGGATTCATCTGCTGCCGCTTGAGTGAAATCACTCAGCGGTATTTGAGTAGGGACGCCCATGTCCACCCGGCCGGCGGCAGCCAACATAAGGCTTGTGAATCAGCTCTTTGTCGGAACCTTCGCTCATGCGTTGGGAGCAAGTAAACGGCACGTCCGGGAATCGGCCGCGTCCGGCCTCCTGCGGTCGACGGCCGAGGACCTCGAGGGCGCCGGTTTCCGCTGGCATCGGGTATGCGACCCGGCCGAGACCGGATACGACCTGGCGCGGGCAGCGGTCGGTGAGATCGCCGATCGCGGTGACCTAGGCGAGATCGACGCTATCGTCTACGCGACGTGCCTGCCTGGGAGCGGCATCGCGAGCGGCAGCACTGGCGTGGTGCGCGATGTGAAGGAGCTGATGGACTTTCCCGCGAGCCGACTGCAAGCCGACTTCGGGCTCGCGCAGGCTGTCGTCATCGGGCTGCACCAGCAGGCGTGCACCGGCATGCTCGGCGCACTGCGGCTGGCCGGCGCGCTGCTGTCCACAGAGCCGCAATGGCAGCGGGTGCTCTGCGTGACCGCCGATCGGTTCCCTCCGGGCGCCTGGTACGAGCAGGCATACAACCTGATCTCCGATGGCGGGGCGGCCTGCGTGGTTGGGCGGGACCCGGCACCGTTGCGGCTGCTGACCGTACATCAGATCACCAACGGTGGCATGGCGCAGGCCGGTGACGACGAGACTGTGGGGACCTACTTCGCCTACACCCACCGGCTGGTGCGCGAGACTGCGGCACGGGCGGGCACGACCGCAGGCGAGCTCGACTGGATCGTCACCCAGAACACGCATGAGAAGGCGTGGCAGATCCTGGCCCGGCTGCTGGAGGTCGATCACGCCCGCGTGTGGAGTCCGTCCCTGCCAGACGTCGGCCACGTGATCTCCGCGGACGCCATCATCAACCTGTCAGCGTTGCTGGCCTCCGGACGTGTCCAACCTGGACAACGGATCGCGCTCGTGATGGCCGGGTTCGGGCTCAACTGGCAGTGCGCCCTGCTCGAGGCGACTGAGGCGTTGCACTCATGAGCGCGCTGCAGACTGCTGTCGCGCAGGCCGCTCAGACCTCGCAGCGATTGAGCCGCTTGTCCCAGCGGGCATACCAGAATCCGTACCTCCACGTCGAATGGCCGGCGACGGTCCAGCCCGAGCGGGACTGGTTCAGCACGCCCGAGTACGGGAGCCTGCACGGCACACCGCTGTGGTCGGAGCTGGATGCCCCGGCCCGCCGCCGTGTCGCCTTCCACGAGGCGGCTGGCTTCTACAGCCTCAACATCCACGGCGAGAAGAGTCTGATGCAAGGACTGGCAGCGCGGCTGTACCGCAGCGATCTGGTCGAGATCACCGGCTATCTGCACCATTTCCTCGACGAGGAGAACAAGCACAGTGTCTACTTCGGAGGGTTCTGCACCCGCTACGCGAAGGTCTACCGCAGCCGCCAAGTCGCCTTTGTCACCCCACGTCCCCGCGACGTCGACGATTTCCTCTTCTTCGCCAAGACCCTCATCTTCGAGGAGATCGTGGACCACTACAACCGGGTCCAGGCACGTGACGAGCGGTTGCACCCGCTGGCCCGCTTCATCAACGACAGCCATCACCGGGATGAGGCCCGGCACCTCGTCTTCGGCCGGTGCCTGGTGACCGCACTGTGGAACGCCTGCGCCCCAGAATGGAGCGAGCCGGTCAAGAACGAGATCCGCGACGACCTGGGCCAGTTCCTCACGGCAAGCTGGCGCGAGTACTACCACCCCGATGTGTATGCCGACGCCGGCTTAGACGATCCCTGGGAGCTGGCGGAGACCGCCTGGTCCGTGCCTACGCAGAAGGCCCACCGGCGCAAGGTCTCGGCCGCATGCCTGCGCTTCCTGATCTCGGCGGGCATCCTCGAAAGCGAGGCGAGCGATGCGTTCTGAGGCCGAGATGCGCATGGAGCTGCGGTCCTTCGTACAGCGCCGGGCCGGGGACCTCCCGGTCACCGACCAGACGGGGCTGTTCACGCAGCGCGTCCTGCGATCCCTGCACCTGCCCGAGCTGATCATCCTGCTGGAGCGGTTGCGCGGGGCACCCATCGATGTCGAACGCCTACACCACGGCGACCTCGACAGTATCGACACCATCATCGAACGGTTCGGGGCGGCGTCGTGACACTCCCTGTGTCAACCCTAGGTAGAAACGGGTTCGTTTTGTCCGGATTGGATGATGCGGACGGCGTTGCCGTGCCGGCCGGGATCGTATGGAGTCCGGTCGATCCAGCAGCGCCAGATGACACGGATCCAGGCGCGGGCCAGCAAAGTGACGGCGTGGGGATGGTCGTGGCCACGGGCTCGGGCGGCGGCGTAAACGGTTGCGGCCCATGGGCTTTGGTGGCGGCTGTTGTCGGCGAAGGTGGTGATTGCGACACGGAAGCGTTTGTTGCAGGCCCACCGGAAGTGCACGGCGCGGTGTTTGCCGGATTCCTTGGTCACTGGTGTTGCTCCGGCCAGGGCGGCGATGGAGTCGGGTCCGTCGTAGGCTTGGCGGCAGTCGCCCCACTCGGCGAGTATCTGGGCGGCGTTGATCTGACCCGACCTTGGCAGCGACGTGAAGATCTCGCCGTCCGGGTGCTCCGCGAGATGGGCGACCACGCTGCGGCCCAGGTCTTTGAGCGCTGCGCCGAGGGCTTTCAGGATATTGACCAGGGCGATCACCGCGTCACGGACTGCATCGCACAGGGTCTCGTCGGTGGTGCCGGCGGGTGCACTGCGCAGCTTGGCCAGCAGGGCTTGGGCGCTTTGCCGTCCGCTGTAGCCATGCTTGACGCAGAACGCAGCAATCCGTTTGATGCCAAGGCTTTCGGCGTGCCTGGCGGTCGGGTAGCGGGTCAGGAACTACAGCGCGATCGGGGATTCGACATCGGCGAAGATGGCTTTGGCGCCGGGCCAGTGCAGGTCGAGCAGCGCCGAGAGCTGGTTGATCGTGGCGACCCGCGTCTCGACCAGATCGGTGCGGATGCGTACCACCGTGCGCAACGCTTTGGTCTGGGCCGAGTACGGGGTGGCCGGGTGCAGCCGGTGCTGGCGCAGCCGCAAATATTCGGCGATGACCTCGGCATCACCCGCGTCGGACTTAGCCCCGGACAAGACTTCCCCGTCTCGCCAGGCCTTGATGGCGTTGGGTTTGACCGGCACCACCGGATGCCCGGCCTCCAGCGGCACATCGATCAGGCGCCCGTCGGGGCGTTCGATCGCGACCGGCATGGCGGCCGGGTCGCCGAGCTCGGCCAGCCGGCGGGTCAGCCCGGCCAGCCCATCGGCCGAGTGCTCGATGATGAACGCGGTGACCTGCTTGCCCGTGGCGTCCAGCACGCACACGGCGTGGCTGGCCGCAGCCCAGTCGACACCCACGAACAACACAGCTTCAGAAACGTTGAGGGACAACACATCTCCTACAAGTGGCAGCGACGTCACCCGACGACGGCCGGGGCTGTCTGCCGGGTGGTCACTAACCGGCGCTCTACGGCGCATCTCCCTGTGGCCGGTCGGCAGCCCCGGCAAGAACCAGGAGCGGCGGTGTCATGCAGGCCCTCAAAAGGCAACCGAACTCCGCCATCTCCCGGCCCTCGCCGAGTTCCGAACGGAACTCTCCCAGAAAGCTCCGCTGGAAGGATGGTGCCCTAGTGACCGGGCTGACGGATCTGGTCCGGATCGGACTGCGGTGGGACCCGTCCGGCCAGGCCGGCCTGACAGGACCGTTGCTGGTGCTCGCGGACGACTGCGACCTCGCCTTCCAGCGATTGGCGAGCCGCTGGAGCGTGACAGAGGAACGATATGCGGCGGCGTTGCCGGCAGCGGCGCTCGCCGATCACCTACGCTGTTTCCCGCAGCAGGCAATGTTTCCAGTGACCCTGGATCCGGCCGATGCCAACCTCGGCGAGTTCGCGCACGGGCCGGTGGTCTCCGCCGACGGGAACGTGGCGCTGACGCGCACCGCGCCGGTGACCACCGTTCTCACCCCGGCCGCCTGCTACCACGTCTACGCCGGGCACCGGGGAGAACGGCTGCCCGCCGCGCAGTACCTGACCACTCGTAACACCTGCTTCCGGCGGGAGCCGCGCTATCAACCGCTGCGCCGGCAGAGGACCTTCTCCATGCGGGAGATTGTGTGCTTGGGGACACCGGCGGAGGCAGAAGCGTTCCTGGCCACGGCGCGAGCCACGGTCGACCGCTTCGCCAGGCTGATCGACCTGCCCTTGGACTGGGCACCCGCAACGGATCCGTTCTTCCGCCCCCACGACAGCCCCGGTTACCTGCTCCAGCGGATCCAGCCCACCAAGCACGAGGCGACCTACGGTGGCTCGCTCGCGCTGGGTTCGGCGAACCTGCACGGCGACCACTTCGGCACCGCCTTCGACATCACCCGCGACAACTCCCCGGCCGACAGCGCCTGCGTCGCCTTCGGCATCGAACGTTGGCTCTTCGCGCTCACCGATCGGCACGGCCTGGATCCGGATGGATGGCCGGACCTGCCCGCCGCGGCGACCTTGGCGGTGAGCCGATGACCACGCTGATCACCGGAGCCGACGGTTATCTGGGACGCAGGATCGCGGCCGCACTGCCGGATGAGGAGCTCATCCTGGCGGTGCGATCGTCAGACGCCGCGGAGCTCGCCGGTAAGACGGCCCGGCTCGGCGTGCACGTCCGGGGTGCTGTAGTGCCGGTGGATCTGCGCGACCCCGACGCGTTTGCAGAGGTGGACCCACGCCGGATCACCCGCATCATCCACACGGCGGCGGTCACCCGGTTCGACGTCGACCGCGCCACCGCCCGGCAGGTGAACGCGGCAGGAACCGCACGCGTGCGGGAGTTCGCCGAACGCTGCGAGCGGCTGGAGCGGCTGGTGCTGCTGTCCACTCTCTACACTGCCGGCCGGCGCCAAGGCGAGGTCCACGAGACCCGCCACGATGACATCGGGTTCGTCAATCACTACGAGTGGTCGAAGTGGGCGGCGGAGCAATGTGTGCTCGACCAGCCGGGACTGCCAGTGACGGTGCTGCGCCTGCCGACAGTGATCGCCGAGGACGACCACGGCACGATCGGCCAGTACAACGCGTTCCACCACACGCTGCGGCTGTACTCCTCCGGGCTGCTCACCCTGCTGCCGGGCGATCCGGCGACCCCGCTGAGCCTGGCCACGGCCGGATTCACGGTCGGCGCGGTGGTGACGCTACTCGACGCCGAGCCGGGCATCTACCAAGTCTGTTCCGGGCAGATCCCGCTGCACACCACATTGGACACCGCTTTCGCCGTCTTCGACCGTGATCCCGCATTCCGGCGACGGATGCTGCCCCGCCCGCTCCTCTGCGACCGCGACAGCTTCCATGACATGGTGACCGCTGGCCAAGGCCTGCGCGGCGGTGAGTTGCACGCGGCCCTCAGGTGGGTCGGACCGTTCGCCGAACAGCTCTATCTGCCGAAGGTCTTCCGCACCGATCGGCTGCGCGCCGCCTGCCCCGGACTCCGGGCGCCAGACCTGCCGTCTGTCATCGAATCCGTCTGCACCAACCTGATCGCGGGGAGAACTCATGCTCAACACTGACTGGGGCCACCGCATTGAGCTGGCCGGCGCGGTCGACGACCGGCTCTTCTTCGCCCAGGTACGCGAGGATCCGCGCCTGGAACTCGCTGCCTTCGAAGGCCACTGGGACGGCCCAATCGCCGTCGTCAGCTCCGCGGGCTGCACGGCGCTGTCGCTGCTCGCCTGCGGCGCCACCGAGGTGATCGGCGTGGACGTCAACCGCTCCCAGAACCACATGGTGGAACTGAAAGCCGCTGCGGTCGCGCAGTCCGATCCGGACCAAGCGGTGGCGCTGCTCGGCGGCGCCCCGATGCCAGGCGATGCCAGACTCCATGCATACCACCAGATCCGGACAGTGCTCTCGCCGACGGCGCGTCACTACTGGGATTCGCGGCCGGAGGCGATCGCACGCGGGGTGCTACAGGCGGGAGTCACAGAACGGCTAATGCGCCTGATCGCCACCGGCCTGCGGCTGGTCCATCCGCCTGAGCGGATCGACCGGTTGCTCGCCCTCCAGACGCTCAGCCAGCAAAGGGACTTCTACCACCGGGAGTGGGACAATGTCCGCTGGCGGCTGCTGTTCCGGACGCTGTGCAACAAGCTGGTGCTGCGCCGCACCTACGACCCGCGGTTCTTCGCACACATCGAGAATCCCAGCTACGCCAACCACTTCCGGCAGGTCGCCGGACACACACTGACCGAACTTCCGATGCGCGACAACTACTTCCTCCACCACCTGCTGACCGGCCGCTATCCGGCTGGGAGCCGGCCGCCGTATCTGACAGGCCGCGTTCCGATGGGTCGCCTCACACTCGTCGACGGAGCGTTCACCGACTACCTTCGCAGTCAGCCAGACCACAGCCTGGCCGGTTTCGCGCTCTCCAACATCTGCGAGTGGCTGACCGCCGCGCAGATTGACGACCTGTTCAGTGAGATCGTCCGTACCGCCCAGCCCAGAGCCCGGCTGGTCTTCCGCAACTTCGTCGGCTGGACCGAGGTACCGCCGCGCTGGCGAGACATCGTACGTGAGGACCGCGCACGAGGCGAAGAGCTGATGCGACAGGACCGGAGTCTGTGCCAGCGCCGCTTCGCGATCTGCGAGGTGGGGTGATGCACGTACGCGAAGCCCGGCGCGAGGACAATGAGGCGCTTGTCGCACTCGCGGCACAGTGCCCCATGAACGGGGACCTGTCGATCTGCGTGGATCGGCACCCCGACTTCTTCGCGCTCAGCCAGCTCGCCGGGGATCCGTTGCGGATCGGAGTCATCGACGGCGAACAAGGCCCGATCGCCTGCGTCGGGGTCGCCCGCCGTCAGGTCTACCTTGACCGCCGGCCATCACAGCTCGCATACCTTGGCGACCTGAAGGTACATCCCGCGCATCGGCGGCAAGGGGCCGGGCGGGCACTGGCCAAATGGGCGATCGCCACAGCCCGCGACCTCGCCGGAGACGACACGCCGCTGCTGGCCACTGTGCTCGCCGGCAACAACGCCGTCACCTCACTGCAACGCGACGTCCCAGGGGTGCTCCGCCGGGCGACAGTCCGGTCCCACAGCATCAGCCTGCTGTGGAAACGCCGTCTTCCGCAGACCGAGCTGACAGTGCGCCCGGCTGTGCTCGCCGACGCGCCCGACATGGCCGCGTTGTGGCGGCAGCTGGCCAGCCCGCGCCAGTTCGCCCCGATCCACGAGTCGTTCCCGATCCTGACGCCAGGCCTCGACTACCTCCTCGCCCACCACCCCAACGGTGAGCTCGCCGGTTTCGTCGGGCTGTGGGACCAGCACCGCATCAAGCAGATGCGGGTCACCGGATACTCGCCGCGGCTCGCCACGGCCCGAGTCGCCTTCAACGTGGTCGCACCTCTCTTCCGAGCACCAATGCTGCCCTCACCAGGCGGCGCGCTGAACTACCGCACGGTGGTCAACCCGTGCGCTCCTGACTCGCAGACCCTCCGGACGCTGCTCCTCCACGCCTGTCACCAGCTTCGCGGCCGCTACTCATTCCTCACCATCGGACTCGACACCCGGGATCCGTTGTCCCAGGCTCTTGCCGGCATGCTCGCGCAACCAACAGATGTCGACGTGCTCGTCCTCGGCGAACCGCCCGGCAGCGCCATACCTGTCCACATCGAGATAGCCACCGTCTAAAACCTACTCAAGCGACGGCGCCGTTGACCCCGTGCCGGCGCTTACCGACTCATCGGAATCGCCGACGCCACTGCACCATCCGATCAGTCCTAAAGCGACGGTCTATCGAACTCAAGTCGCAGCACAGGACGAGCGGGCGTCCGACCGGCCGGCTGGCTGCGATCTTGAAACTGGCCCTGCGGCAACCGCCCACGCCTTCAGCGACCGGGTTCTCCTTGAGCCTTCCGTTCTGGACACAGCCAGCACTGTCCGTCGAGGACACCACGGTGAGAAACTACGGGAAGATCGCTATCTACATTGAATCTTGGTCGGACGGTCGCCGTGCGGGGATCCGCTAACGTACAAACCTGAAGGGCCACAGCGGGTTCGCCTGGCGTAAATCTTGAAGTTTCTGCTCGCAGAAAATCACGGCATTTGCGTCGCGTGCGATGATGTCGATCTCACCCGAAGCTGTGCGCCAGTTGCGGTCGAGTATCACCATTCCCTGCTCCACCAGGTACTTGGCGGCGATGTCCTCGCCCCACCGCCCAAGTGTCTGGCCAACCTTCGTCATGCGGGCCAGGTTCGCAAGCCGTCGGGTCTGCGGGCAACTGATCAACACGGAGCTCTGTGGACAACGATGGGTTTGGGGAATACCAGCCGATCACTCAAAAGCTGTGCTATGAAGCCGCCGTCGGGGGCGATCGTGGCGTGGCATGCGACAGCGGCTGGCCGACCGCGTAATCGGATACTCGGCGACCAGCCGGGCGTGATCGGAAAGTGAATGTTCTGGTGGTATTGCCTGGATCACTACCTGACCCGGGATCTGATTGCCAGTAACGGTTTGAGCGCCAATATTGCCCCAGCCACGAAGACTGCGGTGGCGAGGTAGATCAGGCCTAGGTGCCCGAGTGTGTCGAGGTTGTACGGATAGTGTGCGGGCAACGCGACTGCCAGCCCCAAGACGGGGGCGGCGATCGCCGTGACATAGGCCCACAACTCGCCTTTGCGGACGCCGTACCAAGCCAGGGCCGCGGTGGCAAGACCGGTCGCCGCGATGAAACCGGCCACCGCGATGTGCAGGTGCGAGATGTAGTTGTACAGCTCTGGGCTGAACTGCCTGATCTCGGTCTTTCCCACGTTGACCTCGTTGGGGCCGATGCCCAGCTCGAGGAATGCGCCGGTGAAGTTGCGCGCGAAGAAGATCACCGCGTACCCGATGAAGGCCAGCCCGGCGGCGCTCATTAGAGCGGCTCCCAAGCGCAGAGTGCCCGGCAGGGCCACGGTTTCGCGATAGGTGACGGTGGTCATGACATTGTCTCCTTTGCTTTGACAGGCGGTTTGACGGCAAGCAGGGAAATGCTGATGACGCCATACCGGGAGCACGCGTTGCGCGCTCGCTCGGACAGGAAGTGATAGTTGTTGTGCCGCAAGTGTTTGATGTGCAAGCCGCTGGCTTCGATCGCGGCGCGATAGGTGTCCAGCTGCGCGGCGCCGCCGATACAAGACGCCCACAGCGAGGCGTCGGACACTATCGACTCCTTCAGCTGCTGTTGGCTGACGATGTCCGCTACGGCCATCCTTCCGCCGGGCCGCAGTACCCTGGCCGCCTCGGCGAAGACCCGGGGCTTGTCCGGGCAGAGGTTGATGACACCGTTGGAGATCACACAGTCGAATTGCTCATCGGGTACCGGCAAATTCTCGATGTGAGCCTCGCGGAACTCCACTTGGCGCAGCCCTGCCGAAGCCGCCAGCCACCGCGCTTTGGCGAGCTGCTCGGGCGTGAAGTCGACGCCTAGACACCGGCCGGAAGGCCCGACAAGCTCGGCCGCGTAGAACGTGTCCATGCCCGAGCCGCTGCCCAGATCGATCATGGATTCGCGTTCGCGAAGATGCGCGAGATCGATGGCAAGACCGACACCGGCGAATGACTCGACCGCTTCCGGAGGAAGACGATCAAGGAGTCCAGGCTCGTAACCCAGCCGCTCCGCGACAGGCCGGCCGACCTCGAAGTGGAAGTCGCTTTCCGGCCTTTCGGCCACGTCCCGGTACAGCTGCTTCACCATGCCCTCGAGAATTCCCACATCTATCAAAGTCTTCATGAGGGGAGGACGTCGCGGTCGGCGTTCACTGTTGCATCTGTCCCCGAATGTGCGACATTGCAATAAAAGGACCCTGACTTTGCGTCTGAAGGACGTGGCAGGAGTGCGTACGGCACCCACATCACCCGCCGCGGGCGTGCGGGATGAGCCGGGAGAAGCCTTCCGAGCCCTCGCGCGTGACCAGTTGCCGCGCCTGTACGCGATCGCTCGGCGCCTGGTGGGCGAGGACGCCGAGGACGCGGTGCAGGAATGCCTCTTCAAAGCATTCCAGCGACTGGACCAGTTACGTGAGTTCGCGGCCGCTCCCGCCTGGCTCACCAGCATCCTGATCAACTGCTGTCATGATGTGGCTCGCGCCAGAGCAAGGCGCCCGAGGGAAACGAGCTTCGAGGACGCTGAGACGTTCTCGCTCTACCGAAAGATCGCCTACGAGGATCCCTTCCCCTACTCCGACTCGCTGCACCTGGACTTTCTCGCCGAATTCGGAGCGGAGGACGTGCACGCAGTCCTGATGCTGATCCCCGAGCTGTACCGGGTACCGCTGGTCCTGGTCTACATGGAGGGTTATCTGGCCCGCGAAACCGCCGAGATGCTCTCTGTCCCGCTGGGGACGGTCCTTGCCCGCCTGCACCGCGGACGAAAGATGTTTGAGAAGCAGATGTGGGAATACGCGCGTACTCACGGTCTCCTGAAAGAGGGTGCTGCGCAATGATCGCCTGTGCCGATGCGACAAACCGGCTTTGGGAGTACCTCGACGCCACGCTCGACGCCGCGGCGCGTGACGACGTCGAAGAGCACCTTGCCCACTGCCTGCGCTGCTGCGGCGAGCTCGAGTTCGCCAAAGAGCTACGGCGTTTCCTTACCGATGCCGAGCACGACCAGATCCCGCCTGACGTGCTGGCCCGGCTCAACGAGACGCTGGAGCGGCTGCATCTGGAGCCGAACGAGGAGAGATCATGAGCACGGATCTAATGCACAGCGCGGAAATCAAGGCCCTGGTTCGCGCTGCCTATCGCCACGTCCCACCGACCACAGCCGCCGTGGCACACAAGCTTTACACCTCCGTTGAGCTTGAGGGGGTACCGGAGACGGCGATCGAAAGAGCGCTCGGAGTTGCCAATAACGTGCGCTACGCCGCCATCAAACCGGGCGAGATCGTGCTCGACATCGGATGCGGAGGCGGGATCGACACCGTGCTCGCCGCACGGCACACAGGTCCCACAGGCAAGGTGTTCGCCTTGGACTTCCTGCCCGAGATGCTCGCCCGCACGGAAGCCGCCGCAAGCGCCGCAGGGCTGGGGAACGTGACACCTGTGTTGGGCGAGATGGAGTCCATTCCGTGCCCGGACAACAGCTTCGACGTCATCATCTCCAACGGGGTCATCAATCTTTCGCCACGCAAGTCACGGGTATTAACCGAATGCGCTCGGGTGCTACGGCCGGGCGGGAGGCTTTGCTTCGCCGACCTGACGGTAGGCCAGGACGACCTGCCGGCCGAAATCCTCACGCAGCCGGCCGCCTGGGCCGGCTGCGTCGCCGGAGCAATGGCCGAGAAAGACTTCGTGGCCAAGCTGCACCGGGCCGGATTCGAGAATGTCGAGGTGGTCTCGCGCGAACAGTTGAGCGTCGACGATTGCGAGCTCTATCCACTATTCACCGCGGAGGTCATCGCCATGATGCGCTGGCTCATCGCGCCAGAACGCCAAAAAGCAGTGGCAGTAGCGGTAATAGTCCGTGCCGCCCGGCCCGGCGGAGGGCCTCATCGCGGCGTCACGCAGAGCGGTGCGTGATGGACCGCCCCGTCTATCTGGATCACAACGCCACCACGCCGCTCGCACCGGGCGTGCTCGACGTGATGACCCTGTATCTGGCCACCGACTTCGGCAACCCGTCCAGCAACCACCGGTACGGCCAGGCACCACGACAGGCGATCGCCACCGCCCGCGGTCAGGTCGCCGATCTGCTTGGCGCACAACCGGATGAGATCGTGTTCACGGGCTGCGGCAGCGAAGCCAACACCCTGGCCATCGCCGGCGTTATGGCCGCCCGCGCCGCACACGTGATCACCCAGGCGACCGAGCATCCGGCCGTCCTGGAAACGTGCAAAGCCCTTTCCGCGCAAGGCATCCGGCTCAGCGTCCTGCCGGTCGACGAGCACGGGCTCGTGGATCCTGCCGATTTGGCCGAGGCACTGACCGATGACACGAGCTTGGTGTCGATCATGCACGCCAACAACGAGACCGGCACGATCCAGCCCATCGCCGAACTGGCCGCCCTTGCCCATGCCGCCGGTTCGCTGTTTCATACCGACGCAGCCCAAACGGTAGGAAAGCTTCGGTTCACGGTGGACCAACTCGGGGTGGATCTGCTCACCGTCGCGGGCCACAAGTTCGGCGCCCCGAAAGGGGTTGGAGCGCTTTACGTTTGCACCGGAGTAGACGTACGCCCGGTGGTGCGCGGTGGCGGCCAGGAACATGGCCTGCGCTCCGGCACCGAGAACGTGGCCGGAATCGCCGGGCTCGGCGCGGCGGCTGAGCACGCGGCGAAAATCCTTGACACGCAAAATATGCGCATGGCAACGCTGCGCGACGACCTGCACCAGCTGCTGACCGCCTCGCTGGGCGACCGGGTGCAGCTCAACGGCCACCCTGACCGCAGGCTGCCCAGCACCCTGAACATCAGCATCATGGGAACCGTTGGAGCGCGACTGCTTGCGGCCACGCCGCAACTCGCCGCCTCGACAGGCTCGGCCTGCCACGATGGCAGCATCAGCTCACCTGTCTTGACAGCGATGGGGCTTGCCACAGACCGTAAGGCAGCGGCGATCCGCCTTTCCGTCGGTTATGCCACCACCGAGGACGAAATCCGTCACGCTGCCCAAGCCTTGGTGAACGCCGTATCTGAGTAGCGCCCGCCATCACGGTAAACAAACACGGCGGCCTAGCGTTCCGCCCCCCCCCGGCCGGGCATCTTCGAGGAAGGCGTAGTTGATTTGGGCGAGTCGGTCGTCGGCGATGGCCTGCCCGCCGTCGCCAGGTCGGTAAAGGTGATCGACGGCCTTCGTGGCCTGATCATCATGCTGCGCGTGGAGAACCCATGAGTGGGCTCCCTGCCGAGTCCGAGGCGAACTGCATGGTTGACTGGTTCCACGGCAGGTGAGGGACACTATGGGCAAATTGAACTGGTACATGTGGGGGTCGATCGCGGGCCTCGGAGCCGTCCTGGCCGTGGTGGCCTGGATCGCATGGCCGGGGCGAGATCCAGGTTGGCAAATTCAACCACCAGGACGCTGACGCTCGTAGTCGTTCTCCAGTCCCTTCGAAGAGCATGGTTTCGCTCGACGTAAATCTTGAAGTTTCTGCTCGCAGAAGACCACGGCGTCGCCATCTCGGGCGATGATGTCGATCTCGCCGGCGGCAGTGCGCCAATTCCGGTCGAGCAGCACCATGCCGGCCGCGACGAGGTGCGCTGCCGCGACCCGCTCACCCCACTCGCCCAGCGCCTGCCGCACTTTTGTCATGCCGCCCAGCTTTGCCAGCGGCGGGGCTCGATTCATCGTCGACTTGGCTGTCGCTTGTGGACGGAGTGGGGGCTGGGGAAAGGTACCTGATCATGTTGTTGATCTGTTAAGGAATGGCCCACGACTTGCGGCGGGCCGAAGTGTCCCCTATGGTCTGCGGCCGTGGACCGACGTGACGAATACTCAAGTTGGCAGGACGCCGGCGGATACGGCGCACCTGAACAGTACGAGGCCGAAGAGGGTCCTCGAGAGCCTCGATACAGCTCGCTGGCCGAGCTGAGTGAGCGTCGCCGCGCTGCTGGTCAGCGCCCGGTGAGCGGCAGCCCGGTAAGTGGGCCGGGCCCGGTGAGCGGCGGTCCGATGGGTGGCCCGGTGAGCGGAGGCCCGGTGGGCGGACCCGTGAGCGGACCGTTGGGGTCGCCGGTGCGCGGCCCGCGGTCGGGTGAGCCATTGCCGCCTCCGCTGCACGACCCGTTGCGAGATCCACTGCCGCTGAACTATCCGCCGCCCCCCGAGCCCAGCCCGGCGTTGCGCGATGCGACGAGCGCGGTGGACTCCGCGGCGGTGCGGCGCTCGGTGGCCGAGACGGACGGGCTGTATCGCAGCAAGAAGCCGATTTTCCTGGCGATCTATATCGGGCTTACCGCGATCGGCGAGCTGATGATGGTGCGCCCGTTCTTCAGGGCCCTTTTCGAGATCACATCGCTGGCCCCGCTATTGGCCATGATCGCCTTCCCGCTGCTGGCGATGGGGCTCTATGGCCTCTCCACCGGAGCCGCGACTGCGGTGCAATTCCAAGGCCCGCGCGTGTGGCTGCGTACCCCTCTGGTGTATCTGCCCATTGCTCTTGTTCTTCTTGTTGCCGCAGGGACGGCTGTGGTCTAGGGCCACCTGGGCCTGCCTCATCGAGTGGCGTCGGTCACGGCGTACACTTGTCAATCAGCGACCGTCTAGGCGGTCGACTTCGCGCGCCCTCCCCACCAGTGGATGAACTTCCAGTGGATCGGGGCGGCGGCCTCCCTGGTCTCGCTAACGCGGGCTCATCAAGGCCGACGACCGGGCGCCAGGCGGCGGCCATCCGGCCGCCGGCACAACCAGGGAATGCGTGAGCCTGCGCTCGCGCCGGAAGGATTGGCCTAACCATGGCTGTTGTCACCATTCGCCAGTTGCTGGAGAGCGGTGTCCACTTCGGACACCAAACCCGCCGGTGGAACCCGAAGATGAAGCGCTTCATCATGACCGAGCGCAACGGCATCTACATCATCGACTTGCGGCAGACCCTCGACTACATCGAGAAGGCCTACAGCTTCGTTCGCAACACCGTTGCCGAGGGCGGCAGCATCCTGTTCGTGGGCACCAAGAAGCAGGCCCAGGAAGCAGTTGCCGAGCAGGCCTCGCGCGTTGGCATGCCCTACGTCAACCACCGCTGGCTAGGCGGCATGCTCACCAACTTCCAGACCGTCTACAAGCGCCTTCAGCGGATGAAGGAGCTCGAGGCGATGGATTTGAGCGGTGCCACCGCGATCCACACCAAGAAGGAAGCCCTCGTGCTGTCGCGGGAGAAGGTCAAGCTCACCAAGACCCTCGGTGGCCTGCGGGACATGTCGCGGACCCCCGCGGCAGTCTGGATCGTGGATACCAAGAAGGAGCACATCGCCGTCGACGAGGCCCGCAAGCTGGGCATCCCGGTGATCGCGATCCTGGACACCAACTGCGACCCGGATGAGGTCGACTTCCCGATCCCGGGCAACGACGACGCCATCCGTTCCGCCGAGCTGCTGACCAAGGTCATCGCTTCCGCGGTGGCTGACGGTCTGATCGCCCGCTCAGGCAAGGCCGCCCGTGGTGGCGACGTCAAGCCGGAGCCGGGCACCGTCGCGGCAGACGAGCCGCTGGCCGAGTGGGAGCAGGAGCTCCTGGCCCCGGCCGGCACCGCTCCCGCTGCTCCCGCCGCGGCTGCCACTGAGACCACCCCGGCCGAGTGAATCAAATCGTCTTTTACGGATAAGAGGAAGTCATGTCTAACTTCACCGCAGCCGATGTCAAGCGCCTGCGTGATCTGACCGGCGCCGGGATGATGGACTGCAAGAAGGCGCTCGAGGAGTCCGACGGCGACTTCGACAAGGCGGTCGAGTTCCTGCGGATCAAGGGCGCCAAGGACGTTGGCAAGCGGGCCGGCCGGTCGACTGCGAACGGTCTGGTCGCCCACTTCGAAAACGCCCTGCTCGAGCTCAACTGCGAGACCGACTTCGTGGCCAAGAACGATGCCTTCATCGCACTGGCCGGCCGGTTGGTCAAGCACGTTGCCGCGCAGCAGCCAGCCGACCTCGAGGCGCTGCTCGCGTCCACGTTGGACGGCACGACTGTGGCGGATCTGATCCAGGAGCAGTCGGCGAAGATCGGTGAGAAGCTCGTAATCGGCCGCTTTGCTGTGCTCGAGGGTCAGCTGGCCGTCTACCTGCACCGCAAGAGCCCCGACCTGCCCGCGCAGGTGGGCGTGGCGGTGGCGTACGCGGGTAAGTCGGATGAGGCAGGCGAGGCTGACGCCCGCGGCGTGGCGATGCAGATCGCCGCGATGCGGCCGAAGTACCTCACCCGTGACGAGGTGCCCGCCGAGGTCGTCGAGTCGGAGCGGCGGATCGCCGAGCAGACCGCGATCGAGGAGGGCAAGCCGGCCGCTGCGATGCCGAAGATCATCGAAGGCCGGGTGAACTCGTTCTTCAAGGACTTCGTGCTGCTCGAGCAGGCGTCGGTGGCCGACCAGAAGAAGTCGGTGCAGCAGGTTCTCAACGAGGCCGGCATCCAGGTCGAAAAGTTCGTCCGCTTTGAGGTCGGCCAGGCCTGAGGGTCCGGCTCACAAAAGCTCCATCCGGGGAGGTCGTGCTGACACGGCCTCCCCGTGGCATATGGTCTGCGGTGGGCTTACGAGGAAGGTGGCGCTCTTGACCGGTCAGTTCAAGCGAGTGGTGTTGAAGCTCTCCGGCGAGGTGTTCGGCGGGGGCGCTGTCGGCGTCGACCCAGACGTTGTCGCGGCCATCGCCAAGCAGATCGCGGCCGCCGTCCGCGATGGCGTGCAGGTCGCTGTCGTCGTCGGTGGTGGCAACTTCTTCCGGGGCGCCGAGCTGCAGAAGCGTGGCATGGACCGGGCGCGGGCCGACTACATGGGCATGCTCGGCACCGTGATGAACTGCCTTGCGCTGCAAGACTTCCTGGAGAAGGAAGGCATCGAGACCCGGGTGCAGACCGCGATCACGATGGCTCAGGTCGCCGAGCAGTACATCCCGCTTCGCGCGATCCGGCACCTGGAAAAGGGCCGCGTCGTGATCTTCGGCGGCGGCGCGGGGATGCCCTACTTCACGACCGACACGGTTGCGGCGCAACGCGCCCTGGAGATCCGGGCGGACGTGGTCCTCATGAGCAAGAACGGCGTGGACGGCGTCTACAGTGCCGACCCCCGCACCAACCCGGACGCCGTCAAGCTTGATCAAATTACCTCATCAGAGGCGCTGCGGCAGGGACTCAAGGTGGCCGACGCCGCCGCGCTGAGCCTCTGTGGGGAGAATGGTCTGCCGATGCTCGTGTTTGGAGCAGAGGACGACGACATCATCAAGGCCCTTAGTGGCGAGAAGATCGGGACCTTGATCACCCCGGCATAATCCGGGGTGATGCGAATGGTTTTGACACCAGAACGGAGAAGCCCGTGATCGACGACACGCTCCTCGAGGCCGAGGAGAAGATGGACCGGGCGGTTGAGCACGCGAAGGAAGACTTCGCCGCCGTCCGCACCGGCCGGGCGAGCGCCGCGATGTTCTCCAAGATTGTCATCGACTACTACGGCACGCCCACGCCCTTGCCACAGATGGCTTCCATCAACGTTCCCGAGCCGCGCATGGTGATCATTAAGCCTTACGACGCCTCGCAGATCCGCGAGATGGAGCGGGCCATCCGTGACTCGGATCTGGGGGTCAATCCCGGCAACGAGGGCACCGTGCTGCGCATCGTGGTCCCGCCGATGACCGAGGAGCGGCGTCGCGAAATGATCAAGGTGGTGCGCGGCAAGGCCGAGGACGGCAAGGTTGCCATCCGCAACATCCGCCGCAAGGCAAAGGATGAGCTGGACAAGCTCGTCAAGGACGGCGCGGTCGGCGAAGACGAAGGCAAGCGTGCTGAGAAGGAGCTCGAGGAGCTGACGCACAAATACGTCGCTTCTATCGACGAGCTGGTCAAGCACAAGGAAACCGAGCTGCTCGAAGTCTGATGACCGACTCTGACGACGGGGCGCGGCACTGGAAACATGCCGCGCCCGACACTCCCCCTGACTACGGCCGTGCGGGCCGCAACGTCCCGGTTTCCCTGGCGGTCGGCATCACCATGCTCGCCGTCATCTTCTTGCCGCTCTTCTTGGCCAAGCCTTACTTCGTCATCGTCCTGGTACTAGCGGGCGCCATCGGCGTCTGGGAAATGGTGCGCGCGATCCGGGGAAGTGGGGCTCAACCCCCGCTGCTGCCCCTGCTCGGGGGCACTGTCGTCATGATGGCGCTGGCCTGGTACTCGGATATCAATGGTTTGACCATCGGCCTGCTCGTCGCGCTGCTGTCGGTGTTGGTCTGGCGGATGGGCGAGGGCCCAACCGGTTACCAGCGCGACATGGGTGCGTCGGCATTGATTTTGGTCTACGTGCCATTCCTATTGGGATTCGCGGCGCTGCTGGCGCGGGCAGAAGACGGGCAGTGGCGCATCGTGGTCACGCTCGCGGCGATCGTGCTCTCCGACACCGGCGGCTATGTGGCAGGTGTGTTGCTGGGCAAGCATCCGATGGCACCGACCATCAGCCCGAAGAAGTCCTGGGAAGGTTTCGCGGGCTCGATCCTGGCGACCGCGATCGGCAGCGCTTTGCTGCTCTGGCTGCTGCTCGATGTGACGCCATGGCAAGGTGCCTGCTTCGGCGTCGTCGTCTCCATCGCCGCGGTGCTGGGTGATCTCGCCGAGTCGCTTCTCAAGCGCGACTTGGGAATCAAGGACATGAGCAACCTGCTGCCGGGGCATGGTGGGTTGATGGATCGGCTGGACTCGGTGGTTTTCGCGGCCCCGACGGCTTACCTGTTGCTCTCCGTGCTCGCCCCTGTCGCCTAGTGCAAGTCCATCGGTGTGGCGTGATACTGGTCCCCGTGGGGCTGTTACAGGTGACCGAACGTGGGACACTGGACCGGTCATGACGACTCTGCCCGTGGTGCCACTCACATTCGGTGACGAATCGCCGACACGCCGTGCCTCCATGCCTCCGGCTCACCTTGCGGACATGGACCTCGCGGCGCGTCGTGCTGCCGTCGAGGGCGCCGGCGAGCAAGCATTCCGCGCCGCTCAGCTGTCGAATCACTATTTCGGCCGGCTTGAGCGCGATCCGGGCGCGATGACGGACATCCCAGCGGTAGCCCGGGAGAGACTCACCGATCTTCTCCTGCCCCGCCTGCTGAATCCGGTGCGCGAGTTGGCCTGCGACGACGGCGACACTCGCAAATCACTGTGGCGGCTTCACGACGGCGCTCTCGTCGAGAGCGTTTTGATGGGGTACCCAGACAGGGTGACCGTGTGCATCTCGAGCCAGGCCGGTTGCGGGATGGCTTGCCCCTTCTGCGCTACCGGCCAGGCCGGCCTGACCCGAAACCTGTCGACCGGCGAGATCGTGGACCAGGTGGTTTATCTGGCCGGGGTCGCGGCTTCCGGGGTGATGAACGGCGCACCAAAGCGGTTGAGCCATGTCGTGTTCATGGGCATGGGCGAGCCGTTGGCAAACTATGCGCGCGTCATCGCGGCCGTGCGCAGGCTGACGAGCCCGGCTCCGGAGGGGCTGGGCCTTTCCCAGCGGCACGTCACGGTCTCGACCGTGGGCCTTGTCCCGGCCATGCGCAAGCTGGCCGAAGAAAATCTCTCAGTGACACTGGCACTTTCCTTGCACGCACCCGATGACGAGCTTCGTGACGAGCTCGTCCCGGTGAACCAGCGGTGGAAGGTGGCCGAGGTGCTTGATGCCGCATGGGCATACGTGGCTCGCACCGGTCGACGAGTCAGCATCGAATACGCGATGATCAGAGATGTCAACGACCAGCCGTGGCGAGCCGACCTGCTAGGTCGGCTGCTTGCGGGGCGGCTGGCGCACGTCAATCTCATCCCGCTCAATCCCACCCCGGGGAGCAGGTGGGACGCGAGCCCGAAGCCGGTGGAGCGGGAATTCGTCAGGCGATTGCGCATCGCCGGAGTTGCCACTACCGTGCGCGACACCAGGGGACGCGAGATTGATGGCGCGTGTGGTCAACTGGCGGCGAGTGAGGGTGAGGCATGAGCTCTAGTAGTCATGGTCAGCGATTCCGGCGGCGAGCAATTCGCCGCGGCTACAAGGTCGATGAGGTAGACACCTTTCTGGACCGGGTAGAGGCCACTCTGAACGGGACAACTGCCGCACAGGTCACCGCACAGGATGTGCACGATGTGGTGTTCCGTGTGCGTTTCGGCGGCTATGACGAGTGGCAGGTCGACCTTCACCTGGATCGGGTGGAGCGTCAGATCGCCGAGCTCGAAGAACGCACCGCGCCGCCCGGTGTCGGCGCCCAGTTGCGCGCGGCCATGGGCCCGCCCGGGGGTGGGCAACCGCCGCCACTTCCCACTCGCACACCCTCCGCGCATCAGCCGACCAGCAGCTTGCCGCGCTTTGACCAGTCCCCCTATGACGCGCCACCACCGTTACAGCGGCGGGAAGATCCGTCATACGCGTCGACGGGCAGCTTCAGCGGGCAGGCTCAGGGACAGGATGGTTTGCGGGAGACCTCGGGCGGCTATCCAGGGTTCGCACAGAATGATCTTCCGCAACGTGGCCGCCCCGACATCACCGGCGAGATCAGGACAGGTCTCCCGCCCCGCAACGACCCGTACGGTCAGCCGTCCGGATACGGCCCGGTTTCACCCGCCGCGCCGCCCTTCCGCCAGCCCATGGACCGCGGCTACGACCCGGGCGCCACGGGTTCGTTCGGTTCGGTTTCCGCCCCGCCCAGCAGCGGTGGTGGTGGCTACGGCCCGCCCGCACCCCCATCCGGGGGAGCGGAAAGCCAGCGCGTGGACCAGCTACGGCGTACGTTCCAGCTGCGCCGATTCGGCAGCGGCTATGACCCCACCCAGGTCGACCGGCTCTTCGAAAACGTGCTGGGTGCCCTCTCCGGGCGCGGGGGCATGAACGAATCCGAGCTGGACCCCTCACGGCTCAACCTGGTCCCCGGCGGCTACTACGAGGCCGAGGTCGACCAGGCCATCCGCGAAGTCAGAGACATCCTGCGCCGGTAACGCGTCGATCTTGGACCTATGGTGGGGACGACGCGGGCGAAACCCGCGAGTCGCCCACCACAACTCCAAGATCGGCGCGTGTCTGCAGCGCGGTTAGTCGCGGAGGCCGTTTCTTCTGAGAACGGCGTCGCCGATGAGTGCGGCGGCGATGAGGCCGGCGGTCAGCAGGATCCAGGGTGCGCCGGTGCCGACCGAGTTGTTCCCGAAGAGCATCAGCAGCAACGTGATGATCACGGCGACGCCGCCGATCCGCCACAACTTGGTCGGGGTGGGCTTGTGCTGGTCGGGTGAGGTCACCGGTTCTTCTGCGGCCACTTGAGGTCCTTTCAGGGTGATGCTTCAGCTCTTGTAGCGTAGAGCAGTGCAAATTACCGGTACGGGACACGCCAGTATGCGGATCGACACAGCGGCCGGGTCGATCCTCTGCGATCCGTGGGTGAACCCCGCCTACTTGGCCTCCTGGTTTCCTTTCCCGGACAATTCGCAGCTCGACTGGGAGTCGCTGGGTGACTGCGACTACCTCTACGTCTCGCATCTGCATCGCGATCATTTCGACGCCGCACACCTGAGGCGGTTTGTGTCGAAGAAGGCGACCGTCCTGCTGCCCGAATATCCGACCTCCCAGCTCGAGGACGAGCTGCGGGAGCTGGGCTTCACGAACTTCTTCAAAACCGTCAGCGACCAGGTGCATGAGCTCGACGGCGGGTTGAAGATCATGATCCAGGCGCTGACATCGCCGACTGATGGGCCGATCGGAGACTCGTCGCTGTGGGTGGAGCACGACGGGGTGCGGCTGCTCAACCAGAACGACGCCCGCCCAACCGATCTGAGCACCTTTGCCGAGCTGGGTCATGTGCACGGGCACATGCTGCAGTTTTCGGGGGCTATCTGGTACCCGATGGTCTATGAATTGCCCAATGCCGCCAAGACGGCCTTCGGCAAACAGAAGCGGGATCGCCAATTCGACCGGACCTTCCGCTACATCGATGATCTCAAGGCGAGCTGGGTCTTTCCGATCGCCGGGCCACCGTGCTTTTTGGACGATGAGTTGTGGCACCTCAACGACATCTTCGGCGACGAGGGCAACATCTTCCCGGACCAGTCCGAGTTCATCAAGGAGTACCCGAAGTCCAACGGTGTCGTGCTGCTGCCCGGAAGCAGGGCCGAGCTCACTGAAAGCGATTGCAGCACAACACATCCGGTCGATCCGGAGAGCTTCTTCGCGCAGAAGGAGACCCACCTCAAGGCCTACCAGGAGCGGCAACGTGTCGTCATCGAGCGGGAGAAGGTCTCGTGGTCGCATCCCGAGATCGATGTGCTCTCCGGGATGAAGGTGCAGATCGAGCCGCTGCTGGACGAGTCGGTGATGCTGGCCAAGGGGGTCGGCGGCCCGGTTCGCTTTGACCTGACCGATCCGGCGGGTGAGGTAATCGAGTCGATCGTGGTGGACTTCCCGGGCAAGGAGGTCCGGCCTGCCGCGGATGAGAAGGTGCGCTATCGCTTTCGCACCGAGCGCAGACTCGTCGAGCACCTGCTCCACGTGGGCGAGGGCGACTGGGTCAACTCGCTCTTTCTCTCCTGCCGATTCTCAGCGGCGCGGATCGGGCAGTACAACGAGTTCGTTTACGCGTTCTTCAAGTGCCTGTCCGAGGAGCGGCTGCAGTATGCCGAAGGCTGGTACGAGTCGCGGCGCCCCGATGCCGAGGACATCACCATGGGCGGCTGGACTTTCCAGCGCCGGTGCCCGCATCTCAA
>DPJL01000022.1 GCA_003543035.1 Micromonosporaceae bacterium
GATCAGCGAGGACGAGCAGTGGCTCTGGCGTCTGGTAGACGAGGCTGAACGGGTTGCCGCTGCGGCACCACCCAAGCCGGACCCGAATCGCCTGGCAGAGGTCGAACAGAGCTACACCAGCATCCGCAACCTCGAGGAACGGGTGCTCAACCGGATCAGGCTCACCGAGGCGGCATTGGCCCGGCCCGCTTCGTGGCTGCGCCCGGCCCACCGCGCCGCCATCGTCCGCCACCTGCGTGAAGACCGGTCGACGGCGGTGGCCACCGCCGTACAGCGTGGTCGCGTGGAGGAGGCTCTGGCCAAACTTCGCTCGATTGCGAACGCACACGCGAGCTACCTCGCGCAGCATCACGCCGTACTCGCCGCCGGCCGAAACGCACGCATGGAGCTGGAACGGATCTTCGACGATCTGATCGACGGCTATGCCCGGCTCGCCGAGCCACCCGCCTGGTTCCGGTTTGGACTCGGTTTTCCGCCTCCACCCGGAGCGCAGCCGCAATGGCTGGTCCAAGCCAGACAAGTGCTTGCACAACGCCGGCGGCTCGCATTGGAGCAGCCCATATTGTGAGGGCCCGCCCCGGATCCTAGGGCCGGCCCTCTCTTTCTGGCTTTCGGCTTAGACCCCGCTGCACCCTTGTAGGGCGACGACGAGTGCAGCAAGTGAGCCGATTACCGCGGCAAGAGCGGTCAGAATGGCGGCAAGAACCGGACCATTTCGCTCCCACCACCGAGGGGTGGTGTCTTCCATAGGCATCTCCTCTTGTCGAACGCCCACGTGAAGGGTTCGACAGCAGGCAATGGCCTACCTACGGCAAAAGGCGCGAGGTTTCCGCGCCTTTGGTGAAAGACGCGACATGGGTCGCGTCTTTCAGTAGCTCAGAGTGCTGATGGCTTTACAAGTCGAATTCGCCGTCTTTGGCACCGCCGACAAACGCGTCCCATTCACCTTGGGTGAACACCAAAATCGGACCGCTTGTGTCCTTCGAGTCACGCACAGCGATGGCTTCACCCACAAAGGCCACTTCAACACAGTTGTCGCCATAAGCACCACTCCTGGTGCTCTTTCGCCATTGCGCATTGGTCAGATCGATGGCGTATCCCTTGTGGACGCCCACGTCCTGGATTTCCATAATGGCTCCTCCGCCAGTTTTTCGATCAGCTCGGCGGACTCGACGGGGCTAAGAGCCACGTCCTGGACTTGCTTGAAGATCGTTGCGTAGGTCTGCAACTCTTCGACTTTGTCCAAGAAGAGCCCGCCGGTTGCGTTTTCAGCGTAGACCATACTTGCGTCATTGGGCTCTGAAAAGTCCAGAATGGCAAACGTTCCATCAACAGCGGCATGAGCGCCAACCTCAAAGGGCAACACCTGAATCATTACGTGGCGCATTCGCATGGCTTCAAGGAGTCGCTCTAACTGCGCACGCATGACGAAGTCGCCGCCCACTGGTCGGCTCAGCACCGCTTCATCAAGCACCGCCTCGAAGCTGACCGGATTCTCCTGTCTAAGGAGTAACGATTGACGTTCCATGCGGACGCGGACTCGAGTCGAAATATCTTCATCCTGCAAATCCGGTCGAGCAGACCGCCACATGGCCTCGGCATACTCCGGTGTTTGCAATAGGCCGGGCATCACCTGATGCTCATAGGTCCTGATCCTCTGCGCTTCGGTTTCCAACCCGACATAGGCGCTGACGAGCACTCGGTTATATGGGTGCCACCAACCCCGCTGCCGCGCAGCTCGAGCCATCGCGATCAGATCGTCGGCGTCCGGGCCCTCCACCCCGTAGATCTTCAGCAGATCACGCACATCTCGGGTGTTCACCGAATTGTGGCCGGTCTCGATCCGCGAGATCTTGGACTGGGAGCACTCCATCAGCTCCGCGACCTGCTCAAGGGTGTATCCGTTGTGCTCACGCATTTTGCGCAGCATCAGGCCTAGTCGGCGCATCTGGCCGATAGGACTAGGACGGGTTGCCACGGTCCGCACCTCCGCGACGCAAGGCCCGGTAACACGTGGGTGCATCACCGAACAGGGATTTTCCTCCGCCGTGCGAGTCTGCGCCGCCGACCGGCCATTGTTCAAGCACCCGAACGCACAAATCGGAGGGACCGGCACGGCGATGCCCTACTGCCATCAGTATGTCGCATACCGGATAAAAGACACTACCGCGCATTTCTATTGTGCAACTTGCATCGATCAAGGTCTTCAGGCAGAGTGTCTGGTATGGCACGGCAAGCAGTTGATCGGGCGATTCCGTCATCACGGGGTGTTGCCGGGCTCTCACCTCTGAGTGTTAAACGAGCGAATGGGTCTTAGTTAACGCACCGCCAGTGCGACAGGGGATGGAGATCATGAGTCCGCAGGCCGGCGACATACTGCAGGTGGGTCGGGAAGCAAGCGTGCAATTCCGGCACCCCATGATGTTCCGCGTGATCAGAGTGCACGACTGGCCCACCTATGACGGGTGGATGTGGCTCGACGGCTACCAGCTCAACTCGGCTGGTGATGCGGTCGAACGCCGCTCGATCTTTGTGCAGCAGGCCGGTCTGAAAAGGATGGGCGACAGGCTGACCGGCAGACTCATCGCCGTCGGCGCGAGATAGATTCGCGAAACCCACCAATACAGACTCAACCCGCGCCTACGATAAAAGGACCCTAGCGGAACCCTCGCCCCGGCCCGGCACCCGAATCCTGGGGGCGGCGCCATGGACGACGAACCACCGAGCAACTACCGCAAACCGCGGCGGTTGGTCGCATTATGCGGCGCAGCTTTCGCTGCCGCGCTGTTCACACCCGTGCCGGCCACGGCTGACGTGGTCGAGCAGCCGCAAGGACTCGCGGCACCGGTCCGGGTGTCCACTTTGCACACTCCACCCACTGAACAGCTCGCCGAATCCCTTATCTCGACCGGGATGATCGGGATCGGCCTGGCCATGGGCGGACTGGTTATCATCACCCACCGGCGCAGGCAGTGGTAGTTAAGGCGAAGGTGACGGGCTCGGTGACGGGCTGGCCGCGGGGCCAAGCGAAATCACGAGCGTGACCGTGCTCTGAGCAGGTGCGAGCTCACCAGGCCCGGGGCGCGCCGCGATGACGGTGTCCTCCGGCTGCTCCGATTTGGCGAACTCGAACCGGTAGTTCAGGCCGAGCTTCTCCAGCGCCTCCATCGCCTCTGACTGCGTCATGCCAACGATGTTGTTGGGTATCTGCACAAGCTGAGCGGTCGGCGCAGCTGTAGGGCTGGCAGCGGCCGTCGTGGGAACAGCGGCCGGTGTCGTCGGAGCGACGGCGGGCGTAGTAGTTGTCTGCCCCGGCTCAGGTTTTACATCGCGGCCCATGAACCATGCGACCAGCACGACAACGCCGACCAGACCCAAGGCGAGCAGCCCCAACAACACCGGGGTCCACCACGTCCGGCTCGGCGGGGGCTCGGCCTGCGAGTAGGGAGTGGAATCCCTCAGCGCATCCGGTGGCTGTGGCACTCCGGCGCGCCCGGCCCACGCGGGCGTGGTCGCGGCTGCCGGGGGCATCACCGTGGTGGCGTCCTGGATTTGCGTAGCGTCGTGGATGACGGTTTCGTCGCCCGCGGCGGTCTCGTCCTCATCCACGACAGGCTGATGGGGCATGGTTTCGTCGAGATTGTTCGGTGCGGTCTCGTCGTTCTCGCCGTGCTCTTTGTCGCCCTGCGGCTCAGCCATGCAACTGTCCTACCACCTCAGCCGGAGTGTGCTCACTGTGACGCGCTCGGCTGGGCGCAGTAGACCTTCACCTGCTCATTCCACGTCACTTGAGTCAACGCCGCCGGATCGGTCTTCACCACCTTGCCCTTGTTCCCGGTGGGATAGCTCTCGATCCGCAGCCCTGCCAGCACCAACTCGTCCTTGCCCTCTTCGCAGGTCTTCCCGGCCACGGCCGGCACAGCGACCTTGGGCGCGGGCCCAGCGACGTAGAGGATGATCTGCAGCCCGGGCCAGACCCAGAACTTCTCTTCCGGGAAAGTCTTCACGACGGTGCCGGCCGGCCGGCCGCTCGGCTCATCGAACTCCACCGTCACGCCAAGCTTCAGCTTGATCGCGTCCTGCCGCGCATCGCGGAACTTCTTGCCCACCAGATTTGGCATCGCGAAATAGTCTGTCCTGGTAGGAGTGCCGGTCGGCAGCGGCGTCGGCGAGGGCGCCTTCGACGGTGACCTGGACGGCGTCGGCGACGCACTCGGGGTGCGGTCGGCGTCCCCCTGGCTCTTCAGATCTGTCCCGGCCGCCAGCCAGCCGATCGACCAGCCGACCAGGCCGAGCACCACAAGCGTCGTCACAAAGGCGGCCGTGGCCCCTGGACTGAATCCGCGTTTCATGCCCAACCTCGCTGTAACCCATCGGTGTCTACGCAAGGAAGAGTAGACGGTCCACACGAGCCGAACTCGCGTTGATCCTTGGTACGGGATAATGTGCGGCATGCCCCCGTCCAGAGTGATTCGTGCGATCGCCATCGCTGCCGGTGTCGCTGCCGGAGCAGGTGCGGCGCAGCTCGGCATCGGCTATGGCCTCGGTGTTTTCTCTTGGCTGCCCACCGTGCACGGCGTCGACGAAGCGGCTTGGCTGGCGAGTCTGGCTTGGACGGTGTGGATCTCCGCGACCTCGGTGATGATCGGCGCGGTGGTCGCTGACCGCATCGCACTGCCCACTGTCGGAATGTCGCCAGTGGCCCGGGTGCTGTGGCGCGCCACGATCGTGTTGGCTTCGGCGCTGGGCGGACTCGTCGTTGTCGTTCTCACCGCGGTGCCGTCTCGGGTTGCCCAACGCGCCGACACCTTCGCCCCGCACATGATCGTCGGCGGCTATGCCGTTGCCGGGGTGATGCTAGGCCTGGTGGTTGCCCTGGCCGCGGTCACCGTCGCCGCTTTCGCGGGCAACATGCTGGTGACCTCCCTGTGGATGTGGCTGCTGGCAGCGGTGGCCACAGCGGACAGTCTCGCGGCAAACCGGGATCTGCGCGTCGCACAGCTCGGTGTGTGGCAGGTGACCTCCGACGGGCCGTGGTTTCACAGCATCTACGTGCCGGGAGCGGCTCTAGCCGGTGGGTCGGCATTGCTCATTGGAGCCTTGGCAGCCTGGCCTGCGGCGAGTCGTGGGGCCGGCCGGGTCGGTGTGGCGCTTTCGGGAGCAACCGGGCCCGCCGTGGTGGCGAGTGCTTATCTGCTGGCCGCGCCGGTGCTCAAAAGCGTGAAACCGGAACAGCTTTCGGCTCATCTGGTGGCGCCTTACGCGGTACTCGCCGGATTGATTGGTTCTGTATTGGTCGCCTTGCTAGCGGGCAGACGGCGAGGGCGAGGCGGACTTCCCGCCGGAAGCACCCGGGACAACCAGCCCGGCAGCGTCGGCACCGCGGAGGCGAAGGTAGCCGGCGATCCGGTCTAGCGTCGCCTGGTAGATGCGGCGGTTGCCGGCCGAGATCGCTTGGTCTGCCGCCACTTTCGGCAGCTCTAGGATGCGCACTTTGGGGCTGAGCTGAGTCCACGTCGCGATGGCCTCGGCCTTGGTGACCTGCCACTTGCCCGCTGCCTGCTCGGTCAGGGTCATCCGGGCCATGACACCTTCGCGGCTGGTGTCGAAATTCTCCGAGTGCCGGGCCACCTCATTGCCCAGGCCGTAGACCACCCACTTCTCGCCTATCTTCTCCATCGCCTGCACCGAATGCGAGTGGTGCCCGAGGATCAGATCGATCTCGGGGGTGGCCAGCAGATCCTTTGCCCACTTCTCCTGATCGGCGTTGGGCGTGTGCTGATTCTCTGTCCCCCAATGCAGGCTCAGCACGACCAGATCCGCTTTTGCTTCGCGGGCCTGCTTCGCCGCTGCTTTGATCGCAGCCACCTCGATCAGATTTGCCACCCACTCCTTGCCACTTGGCCGCTTCACCCCGAAACCGTAGGAGTAGGACAGATGAGCGATCTTCACTCCGCGGACGTCATATATCTTCGGCGTCCCCGCCTCTGCCGCTGTCCTAGCCGTCCCCGCGTGCCCGAGACCGGCCTTGTCCATGGCGTCGAGGGTGCGGATGACTCCGTCCTGCCCCTTGTCCAAGGCGTGGTTTCCGGCCAGAGAACACCCATCGAAGCCGGCCTTCTTCAACCCATCCAGCACTTCGGGCGGTGCGTTGAAGAGGGGGAACCCGCTGGGGATCGCGCCGGCCGTGGCGACCGGCGTCTCCAAGTGGCACAGCGCCAGATCGGCTGCGGTGATGGTGGCGCTGACGCCCTCGAAGATGGGGAAGAAGTCGTAACCCGAGGCGCCCTTGTCCGCGCGAGCCTGCTCCCAAACCGGCGGATGCACGATAACGTCACCCGCCGCGAGGATGGTCACCTGCCGCGGGCCAGCCGAAGGTGACGGCGAAGCGGAGGGCTTCGGCTTCGTCGCCGGCGTGGGTTTGGCCTGCGCATTTCGCAAATGGAGCGTGAAACCGTAGCCAACCAGGCCAGCTCCCAGCAGGGTGGCGATCACGGCCGTAAACACAGCACCGGTTCGCCGCCGTCTGCGGAGAGGGTGACGGGGCACCGAGTTAGATTACTGCACAAGTCTCAATTTCTGCTTAGTCGATGGGCCAGGTATGCACTGGCTGATTCGCGCGTTGCAGGTGTTCATAGCGGCCGAGCATGGTCCGCAGCGCGCCCGGCCGGGTGTAGCCGCGCTCCTCGAGCCCTCGCACGGTAGCCACCTGCCACGCCGATCCGCTCTGCCCGGTCCGGCAGCGTTGCTCGATGATGCCGAGCATCTTGTCCCGCAAACCGACATCCACGCCGAACCTGTCGAGCCCTTCGGCGGCCCGGGGTAGCAACACCTCGAGCAGGAGCTCCGTCGCGCGAATCTCACCGATCCGGGGCCACCAGACCGGAGCTTCGATCCCCCGCCGGGCCGCCGCGTGGAAGTTGTCCTCCGCGACGGAGAAGGGCATCTGCGTCCACAGTGGACGGTCGTCCTCAGCCAAGGCCCGGACGAGTCCGAAGTAGAGCGCCGCGTTGGCCATCATGTCCACCACCGTCGGGCCGGCCGGGAGCACTCTGTTCTCCACGCGCAGGTGCGGGCGGCCCGCCATGATGTCGTAGACCGGCCGGTTCCACCGGTAGACCGTGCCGTTGTGCAGGCGCAGCTCCGCGAGCGTGGGGACACCGCCGGAGCGGAACACCTCGAGCGGGTCCTCCGGGTCCGAAATGGACAGTAGTGGGGGGAAGTAGCGGACGTTCTCCTCGAAGAGGTCGAAGATCGAGGTGATCCAGCGCTCGCCGAACCACACCCTTGGCCGGACCCCCTGCGCCTTCAGCTCATCGGGCCGCGTGTCAGTGGCTTGCTCGAACAGGGCGATCCGGGTCTCCGCCCACAGCTGATGCCCGAACAGGTATGGGGAGTTGGCGCCCACGGCAACCTGAACCCCGGCGATCACCTGCGAGGCATTCCAATAGCTGGCGAAGTCGGCAGGCGCTACCTGGAGGTGGAACTGAAGACTGGTACACGCCGCCTCGGGCGCGATGGACTCGGTCCTCGTGCGCAGATGATCGACGCCGCGGATGTCGAGCCCGATCTGCTCACCGCGGACGGTCAGGATCTCCTCGTTGAGGACCCGGTACCGGCCGTTGAGCGACAGATTCGCGGGCACGGTGTGGTCGCTGGTGAGGGTGGGCAGGATCCCGATCATGATGATCGAGCTGTCGAACTCGGCCGCATGCGCGTTGGCGCGGGCCATTGCTGTGCTGATGTATTCGTCATAGACGGCGAGCCCGTCCTCGGCGATGAGGCGTGGCGGGACGTTGAGTTCCAAATTGAACTGCCCGAGCTCGGTCTGGAAGCCCGGATCGTTCATGGCCTTCAGCACTTCGGCGTTGCGCATCGCCGGCTGTTGGGCGCCGTCGACCAGGTTCAGCTCGATCTCGAGCCCGGTCATCGGATGGTCGGCGTCGAAGGCGAAGTCGTCGAGCATCAACGCGAAGACGTCAAGACACCGCCGCACCTTGTAGCGGTATCGCGCGCGTTCCTCGCGCGTATACGTCCCCTGCGAGATCTCTTTGCCCATGCCGCCCTCCCCGACGCACGGTGACCAAGTGAACCCTCAGAGTACTTTCCACTGACGACCATCGAATCACTCGGTCGGTTGGCCAATACCTACCCCGCGCAGGCGTTACCTCACGACTCCGGCTCCACCGGCAGAAATCCCGGCAGAAGTGGCCTAAAGCATCTGCGGAAGCTCTTATAACGGGCGAATAGGTTGCGTGTGATTGCTACCGTCTAACTCCCTTGGGGAGGACGACCCGCAGCTCAAGCAGCGGCGGGATGGCCGGGGCGGCTCCTAGCGAGCCATCGCGGGGGCGCAATCGGCGCGGGCGGAGACGACGGGGAACAGGGGCACGTCGGGGGGTCCGCTCGCGCCGGCGTTCCTTCTAGGCAAGTAGGGCTAGCTCTCGCGAGGTCAGGGTGATCCCGGCTCGCTGACAGAGCTCATCGAGCTGTACTCGCGCTGGGCCCGGGGCGTCACTTGTCGCTACCAGGCCCACCAATGCCTCTGCCGTGTCGCGAAGATCGCTTAAGCCGTCATTGCTCTGCGCTGCGGTCGCATACCAAGCCGCCGCCAGCAGTCTCTGGCCGCGCTGGCTGGCAATGGTCGCCTCGACCATGGCACAGTCCCAGTCCTCATCCGGCCCGCGCTCTTCCGCCGTCGGCAGTTGGGTGCGCATCCCGGCCAGCACCTTCTCGGCCTCGTCCAATCGACCCCCAAGCGCATAGGACAGGCCCAGCACACCTTGCAGCCGTCGGCGCTGCATCGGATGACCCACCTCGGCGAGCATCTCCGCCGACTGAAGGCCCACCCGAATCGACTCGTCGAACCGACCGTCCAATCGCAACACTTCAGCCAGATTGGCTCGGGCCAGCGCTCGCAATTGGTGTTCGCCACAGCGCACCGACAGCCGCTCTACCGCGGCCAGCCGCTTCTGCGCCGAGACCAGATCGGCCGTACGCAGGTCATGCCAGATCAGGTTGTTCTGCGCGACCGCCATGTCGCGCACCCGGCCGGTCTTTGTCGCGAGGGCCAAGGCCAACTCGCCGTGATAGCGCGCCTCCGCATATGCGCCGGTGCCCTGATGAATTACGAGCAGAAGGCTGCGCGCGGCAAGCTCACCGGTCACGTCGCCGTCGAGCATGAACTGCTCGAGGGCGAATTCAGCTCGGTGCAACTCCTCCACGCCGGCGCCGTGCTCGGCCGCAAGCTGTGCCACCCCCAGCTGCGCCCAAGTGCGGATACTGGGGTCGGCGTCTGCGGTGCGGGCGTCATCGAGCAGGCGCAGCAAGCACTTTCGGCCCTGCTGATCGCGACCTCGGAAGCGCCACCAGCGGGGGAGCTTCGAAGCCAGGCACAGCGCGGTGTGCGGGTCGTGCTCGGCTGCATACGCGAGAGCGGCCCAGAGGTCACTGGCTACATCGTCCAACCGCGACACTGCCGAAGTCAGCTTGGCACCAACGAGATCGGGTGCCGTGCGGCCGGCAAAGCGGGCAAAGACCTGCGCGTGCCTGCGCCTGATCCCGCTCAGCTCGCCGGTCATTTCCACCTGCTCCAAGGCAAACGCCTTGACCACATCCAGCAGGAAGAAACGAAAAGCTCCAGACCCTCTGACTTGTACCAGGCCGAGCTCCACCAACCGTTCCAGCACCGGAACGACATCACACTCGGGCCCGAGTAGATCCTCGGCCAGCTCGATAGACCAGCGGTAGCCGAAGCCGGCCAACCGCCGCAAAGCCCACCGATGGTTGGGGTCAAGCAGTCGATAGCTCGCGGTTACCACGTCCCGCAGGGTGGTGGTCGCATCCGAGTCCCCCAACTCGAGCAACCGATCCCCATAGCGCACAAGCATTTCCGGCGGGTCGAGCACCCGCCCCCGGGCCGCCGCGAGCTCGATGGCCAGCGGCAGGCCATCTAATCGACTGCAGATCTCAGCCACGGCCGGAGCATTCTCGCCGGTCACCGCAAAGTCCGGCCTGACCGCCTGCGCGCGTTGGACGAACAGACGGACCGCCGCGTATTGGGTGATCTGTTCGCCCGGCGGCACCGGCCTCTTCTCTGGCAGGGGCGGAGATCGGAAGGGCAGCGTGTAGGGTAAGAGTGTCGCTGGAGG
>DPJL01000367.1:0-1725 GCA_003543035.1 Micromonosporaceae bacterium
CATGTCGGGGCGCTCTTCGATCGCTGTCCCAGTGCCAAGGATCTACTGGAAATCATCACTAGTTGATCTTCGAGCGGTGATCGCTTTGATGAGGTTGCCGCGCTAGGTTTAACGCACTCGAAAGGTAAGGGAGGCAGCCAATGGCCACTCAAGACGGTGGGCAGTCGCAATCGGGCAAGTCGCGCCGAGAAGACGAAGTCGAAGAGGTCGCGCCCGAGGTCAACCCGGAGGTTGCCGAGCGCGTTGAGCAGATCGGTGAGGACGTAGACGACCTCCTCGACGAGATCGACGCCGTCCTGGAGGAAAACGCCGAAGAGTTCGTCAGGGGATATGTCCAGAAAGGGGGGGAATAACACGTTATGTCCGATTTGGGGGAGGCGGACGGCTACATCGTTCGTACTTGCCGTGACTGCGGCCATGTAGGACCGCTGGCCGACTTTCATACAGCCTCACGGCGCAAGTACGGCCGCGGCAGCTATTGCCAGCTTTGTTACAACGAGCGGTCCAAGAAGAGCTACCGCAAGCGGATGCTAGAGAAGCATGGGCGCGAGGTGCGGACACCCTTCAAAGCGCCAGATGGCTTCCGGCGTTGCCCCGACTGCGAGACGGTTAAGCCGCTAGAAGACTTTCCTCTTAACAGAAGTAAGCCGAGTGGATACGAGCGCTATTGCCTGCCATGCCACAACATTCGTTCCCGCGAGAACAAGATCAAGAATCATGGCAGTACGCGTGAGTATCACCTCAAGCGCCGCTACAAGATGGGGCAGGCGGAGTTTGACGAGATCTTGGCGAGGCAGGGTGGGAAGTGCGCGATCTGCCGCGCACCTGACCCCGAGCACGTCGACCATGACCATCTATTCGGTAATGTTCGTGGAATCTTGTGTTTCAACTGCAACGGCGGTCTTGGCCAATTCAAGGACGACATCGCTACGATGCGCAAGGCGATCACCTATCTGGAGGAGACCTCGTGTCAGCGGGTTTTGGTTCATCCGGGCGTCTACCGGCTGCTTTCACCACGCCGGGCATGTCTTCCTTCACGGAGTTCCTGAGTCAGGCGGCTCCTGAGATGCTCCCCGGGCGAAGGACCCTGCCGGCCGGCACCCATGACGTCGCTCCACATGCGACGACCATTGTGGCGCTGAGCTTCAGTGGCGGTGTGGTGATGGCCGGCGACCGGCGAGCCACCATGGGCAATCTGATTGCCAGCCGCGACATCGAGAAGGTGCACCCGGCTGACCCCTATTCGCTGGTGGGCATCGCGGGCACGGCCGGTGTGGGCATCGAGTTGATGCGCCTGTTCCAGGTGGAGCTGCAGCATTACGAGAAGATCGAGGGCGCGATGCTCTCGCTGGACGGCAAGGCCAACCGGCTCGCGACGATGATCCGCAACAACCTTGGCGCGGCGATGCAGGGGCTCGCGGTGATCCCGCTCTTCGCCGGGTTCGACCTGGACGCCACCGATCCGGTCAAGGCCGGCCGGATCTTCAGTTTTGACGTGGTGGGTGGCCTCTACGAGGAGCACGGCTACGACGGGATCGGCTCTGGTTCGCTGTTTGCCAAGTCGTCGTTGAAGAAGACCTATCGCCCCGGGCTCGATGCGCAGACCGCTGCGAAGCTTGCCATCGAGGCGCTTTACGACGCCGCGGATGACGACACCGCGACCGGTGGCCCGGACCTGATTCGCAAGATCTACCCCGTGGTGATGACCGCGACGGCCGAGGGCAC
>DPJL01000367.1:2041-15029 GCA_003543035.1 Micromonosporaceae bacterium
TCCCGCCGCAACGAGCCGACCGTCTAAAGGAGACCGACCGCCGTGGCTATGCAGTTCTACGCCTCTCCTGAGCAGATCATGCGAGACCGCTCGGAGTACGCCCGTAAGGGCATCGCTCGCGGGCGAAGCGTGGTGGTCCTCACCTACGCCGGTGGAGTGCTCTTCGTAGCAGAGAATGTCTCCACCACGCTGCACAAGGTGAGCGAGATCTACGACCGGATCGGCTTTGCCGCGGTGGGGCGGTATAACGAGTTTGAGAACCTGCGATCCGCGGGTGTACGCATGGCGGATCTGCGCGGCTACTCCTACGACCGCCGCGATGTCACCGGCCGGGCATTGGCGAGCGCCTATGCACAGACGCTCGGCTCGATCTTCAGCGAGCAGGGAAAGCCTTACGAGGTCGAGATCTGCGTAGCCGAGGTGGGCAAGACCTCAGCCAAGGATGAGCTCTATCGGCTGACCTATGACGGCTCGGTGCAGGATGAGCCGGGGTTCATGGCGATGGGTGGTCAGGCCGAGGCGATCGGCAACGTCCTGCGGGCGCAGCACAGCGAGTCGCACTCGCTCGGTGAGGCGCTTCAGCTTGCGGTTGCTGCTTTGTCGAGCGTCGGTGGCGATGGCGGCAACTCACGCAACCTGGCGCCGGAGCAGCTCGAGGTGGCAGTGCTCGACCGGGCCAGGACCGGCCGCACGTTCCGCCGGGTGACCGGGGCGGCGCTGAACGCGCTGCTGCCGGCCAAGGCTGAGCCCGCTCCGGCCAAGAGTGAGGAAGCCGCCAACGGAGCGGCGACCCCGCCCAAGGACAACGGCTCGGCGCCGCCGAAGCCCGATGGCAATGGGACGCCGCCCAAGCCCAACGGCCCCAAGCCGAGTGGGCCCAAGCCGAATGGCTCAACCCAGAGCTAACGCCTGCGCCAGCGTGGTGTCCCACGGCGCCATCGGCGCCAGCCCGGCTTTCGCCCAGCCGTCGTGTCCCAGCACGCTGTAGGCGGGACGCTGCGCGGATCTGGGGAACTTGTCTGTCGTGGTTGGACGGACCCTTTCCGGGTCCAGTCCGGCGTTTTGGAAGATGGCGCGCGCGAAGTGGTACCAAGAAGTCTGTCCTGATGATGTGCCGTGGTAAATCCCAGCCGGTGCTTTGGCGCGGCCTAGCGCCACCAGCTGCTCGGCCAGGGCATGGGCCCACGTCGGCTGACCGTGCTGATCGTCCACGACGTCAAGGGTTTCGCGCTCGGATGCCAGCCGCAGCATCGTGGTGAGGAAGTTGCGCCCGGTCGTGTCGTAGAGCCAGGCCGTGCGCACCACGGTGCCACCGGCCGCCAGGACGGCCCGCTCGCCCGCGAGTTTGCTACGGCCGTAGGCATTGATCGGCGCAGTTGGAGCGTCCTCGGCGTACGGCGTGGTGCCACGCCCGTCGAAGACGTAGTCGGTGGAGAGGTGAATCAGCCGAGCGCCCGCATCCGAGCACGCCGAGGCGAGCTCGGCGGCCCCGTTCACTGACGTGGCAAGGGCTTCGTTGGCCTCGGCACCGTCCACATCGGTCCAGGCGGCCGTGTTGATGATCAGGTCGTGCTCCGCGACCGCGGCCTTCACCGCGGCCGGGGAGGTGATGTCCAGCGTCTCCCGGGTGAACGCCGTGGCCGAGGGCAGCAATGCGGCGAGCCGCAACCCCAGTTGCCCGCCCGCTCCGGTGATCATCCAGCGTTCCTGCATCGGATGAGAGTAGCGCCGTCGGCTTTCCGACGATGCGGGGACGGTGCGAAGATCACCCCCTAAGCTTCGCCGCATGCGTGGCATCGTCTTGGCTGGTGGCACGGGCTCTCGCCTGTGGCCGGTGACCCGTGCCGTCTCCAAGCAACTCATGCCGGTTTACGACAAGCCGATGATCTATTACCCGCTCTCTACTCTGATCATGGCGGGCATCGACGAGATCCTGGTGATCACGACGCCTGAGGAGCAGGCTGCCTTCGAGCGACTCCTCGAGGATGGCTCGCAATGGGGCCTCAAACTGTCGTACGCGGCTCAGGAACGCCCGGAGGGGATAGCCCAAGCGTTCCTCATTGGCGAGGAGTTCCTTGCGGGTGAGGGCGCCGCGCTTATTTTGGGCGACAACATCTTCCACGGCGTCGGCCTGGATGCCCGGCTTCGCGACGCCACCGGCAACGTCGACGGCGGCATGATCTTTGCCTATCCGGTGGCCGACCCGACCGCGTACGGCGTGGTGGAATTCGACGCCTCGGGACAGGCCGTGTCCATTGAGGAGAAACCGGCGAAGCCGCGTTCCCGCTATGCCGTGCCAGGGCTTTACTTCTACGACACAGATGTGGTGAAGGTGGCGTCCACGCTGCGCCCGAGCGCGCGCGGCGAGCTTGAGATCACCGCGGTCAACCAGGATTACCTGCGCCGGGACCGGCTCCGGGTCACCGTGCTGGATCGGGGCACGGTCTGGCTCGACACCGGAACCTTCGCGGCCATGGTGCAGGCGGCCGAATACGTCCGGGTCATCGAGGAACGCCAGGGTCTCAAGCTCGGCTGCGTGGAAGAGGCCGCCTGGCGAGCTGGATTCATCGATGACAATCAGCTTAAAGTGTTAGCTGAGCCCTTGCGGCGCAGCGGTTACGGCGAATACCTATTGGGTCTGCTCGATTGGGGAAGAGCATGAAAATCAGGCCGCTCGCGATCGAGGGTGCGTTCGAAGTCACGCCGACCCTGCATGGCGATTCCAGGGGGACTTCGCTGGAGTGGTACCGGTTTGACAAGCTCGCCGAGGCCGTGGGCCACGAGTTGCGGCTCGCCCAGGGCAACATCTCGGTTTCGGCCAAGGGCGTCGTGCGGGGCGTCCACTTCGTCAACGTGCCGGTAGGCCAGGCAAAGTACGTGAGCTGTGTCCGCGGGACGGTGCTCGACGCGATTGTGGACGTGCGGGTGGGCTCGCCGACCTTCGGGCAGTGGGAGTTGATCCAGCTCGACGATGTGGATCGCAAGGCGGTCTATCTCGCCGAAGGGCTTGGCCACGGCATCTGCGCGCTGAGCGAAGAAGCGACGCTGACCTATCTCTGCTCGTCCACATACGACCCTTCGGCCGAGCGGGGAGTGCATCCGCTCGATCCCGAGCTGGGCATCGCGTGGCCTTTCGGCACGCCCGTGCTGTCGCCGAGGGACGCCAGTGCACCAACGATCGAAGAAGCCGCAAACCGGGGCGATTTGCCCGACTATCAAGTCTGTCGCGATTACCAACTGATGTTGCGCAGTGACCTTGGCGTGACCGCCAAGTAGTGTTCTGCACATGGACCGGCGAATCTTCGGACTCGAGACCGAATATGGCGTTACGTGTACCTACCGGGGACAGCGCAGGCTGTCGCCAGACGAGGTGGCGCGCTATCTGTTCCGCCGTGTCGTCTCATGGGGACGGTCCAGCAATGTCTTTCTGCGCAACGGTGCCCGGCTCTACCTCGACGTCGGCTCCCACCCCGAATATGCGACTCCCGAGTGCGACTCGGTGGTCGACCTGGTGGCCCACGATCGCGCCGGTGAGCGCATCCTGGAAGGTCTCCTCGTAGATGCTGAGCGGCGCCTGCACGACGAGGGGATAGCGGGCGAGATCTATCTGTTCAAGAACAACACCGACTCGGCCGGCAACTCCTACGGCTGCCATGAGAACTATCTGGTCAGCCGGCACGGCGAGTTCGGCAGGCTGGCTGATGTCCTGATCCCTTTTCTGGTGACCCGGCAGCTGATCTGCGGTGCGGGCAAGGTGCTCCAGACGCCGCGGGGCGCGGTTTACTGCCTGTCGCAGCGGGCTGAGCACATCTGGGAGGGCGTTTCCAGCGCGACCACCCGAAGCCGGCCGATCATCAACACCCGCGATGAGCCGCACGCGGACGCTGAGCGCTACCGCCGGCTGCACGTGATCGTCGGCGACTCGAACATGAACGAGGTGACCACGCTGCTCAAGGTGGGCAGCGCCGACCTGGTGCTGCGCATGATCGAGACCGGCGTGGCCATGCCCGACCTGGCGCTGGAGAACCCGATCCGGGCCATTCGCGAGGTCTCCCACGACATCACCGGCCGCCGCAAGGTACGCCTGGCCAGCGGCAAGGAAGCCAGCGCACTCGAGATCCAGCGGATCTACCACGAGAAGGCGATGGAGTTCGTCGCCCGCCGCGGCGCGGACCCGGCAGCGCAACGGGTCGTCGATCTGTGGGGCCGGGTGCTCCATGCGGTCGAGACCAGCAATCTCGCCAGCGTGGGCCGCGAGATCGACTGGGTGACCAAGCTGCGGCTGATCGAGGCCTACCAGAAGAAGCATGATCTGCCGCTGTCCAGCCCACGGATCGCTCAGATGGACCTGGCCTACCATGATCTGCGCCGCGGCCGTGGCCTCTATCCGCTGCTGGAGAAGCGCGGCAAGGTCGACCGGGTGGTGACCGACCTGCGCACCTACGAGGCGAAGGAGACGCCGCCTCAGACCACCCGCGCCCGGCTGCGGGGCGAGTTCATCCGGCACGCTCAGGAAAAGCGCCGCGACTTCACCGTGGACTGGGTCCACCTCAAGCTCAATGATCAGGCACAGCGCACTGTGCTCTGCAAGGACCCGTTCAGAGCACACGATGAGCGGGTGGAACGGCTCATCGCGAGCATGTAGCTTTCGCTGTATGAGCGAGTCAACACCGGATCTGAGCCCGCATGACGTGAAGTCGAACTACATGCGGCGGCGCCGTGACAAGATCGTCGCGGAGATCCAGGCCAACCGCCGTGGCGAATATGTCGTGCCGACCTGGGTGCTCACTGCGGCCCTGCTCGCCATCGTGCTCGGCTTGGCCGCGCTGCTCTATTTCACCTGATCCCCATGATCAGGGAGTTTGCCGTGCGGCACGCCGACGACACGCCCGAACAGGTCCCTGATCACCGTGATCATGCGGCTAGCAGAGCGGCGGCGTGGCGGCCGGCCGCGGCTGCGGCGAGGAAGTACACGTAATCGTCATCGAGACCGCGGCCCATGGTGGAGAGCTTGACCGGGGACTTTCGCAACGCCTCATCGAGGCCGCCAACCTCAACGGTGACAAGGCGATGGCGCTCGGCAAGAGGTTCGAGCGCCTCGAGCACGTGGGGCGAAAGTCCGGCGGGGACAGCCAGGTCGGCGGGGAGCAGCGCGACCTTGTGGTAAGCCGTGAAGCTGTGATGCGACAACCCGCGATGCCTCGGCCGCGGGTCGGCGTCGGACAAGCGCAAAGAGCCGACCGGGCGGCCTTCGAGCGTCCCGGCCGCGTTGACCGCCTCGCCGACGGCGATCCCCGAGAACCCCCAGATGGTACCAGTGCCAAGGTTGCCCGGCCCCTGAGCCACGATCGCGATGTCGGCTCCGAGCACGTGTTTGGCCGCGAGCAGTCCACTGTGGACGGTGATTGATTCCAGGTTGCCGCCCCACGATTGACCGGTCGTGATCGTCCCGACGAGATGGTCGGCGAGCCCGTCCAGGTTGCGGGAGAACCCAGCCGGCAGCGCGCCGCCATCGGTCATCAGGTAAGCCACCTGAGCCGAGGGCCGGTCGGCGTGAATTCCGGCCAGGATCGCGGGCAGAGCCGAGTGCAGATCCGCTGTCACCACAGGCATTCCGCCCAGGTGCGAGGCCCTTTCCATGATGGGCCGGGTAGGCGACGCTTCTTCATCCACAGCGAGGACGACTGTCTGGAGTGGACCATAGCGGCCTTTGACCACGTGCCCCTGGAACACCGGATCGGGCGGCAACCGGTCCGGGATGGCGACCACAAGCGCGTACCCACCGGTACCAAGCCCAAGGTCGAGCGCATTCGTGTTGAGCAACACGCGGTCGCCCGGGACCGGTTCACCGGTCAGGTCGGGGTAGGCGAGCGCCGGTACCCGCTGAGAATCGATGGTGACCGCAAGCTCGACGGCCCCGCGCCATTCGCGCAGCCGTTCTTCGACGATGCCTTCGCGCCAGCGGATCATGAGCTCGCTCCGGTCGGATCCAGGAACACGTGCCGGATGGTGGGAAGTGCGGCACGTAGGCGTTGCTCGGCCAGACCACAGGCGGCTTCGACATCTGCCGCGGATACGGTGTCCACAAAGTCGACTTTAGCCGCGACCAGAACGTTGCCGATCCCAAGTTGCTGGGTGTAGATGTAGGTTCGCGTCGGAGATGTCGGAGCCGATGCTGTTGACCTGGCGGTAGTACAGGCCTTCTCATCGATTTGTCGGCGGATTCTTCTCACCGATCTGTCGTTTTCTTGAGGATCTTGTTTGGTGGGCGAGTCCAGGGTCCGATTTGGTGAGGCGGAGGAAGATGCGGTTGCAGCAAGCTGGCCACACACGGTTCCTGGATCTTGATCTGGCGATGCCGCAGTTGTAGCGACTTGGGCCGGTGCGCGGGCTGGCTCGGCACCTGGCTGACGATTCAGCGGTCTTGTCATAGGGGGCTTCTACGATGTGCCGATGAAGCGATTCGTGCAGCAGCCCGACTACGAGGGTGCGGAGTTCATCGACCTGTCCATGGCCGGCGCGACCTTCCGCGACGTGGATCTCAGCGGCGCCCGGATGCATGGCGTCGTGCTGTTCAACGCCGACATCGACGGGGCGATCAACGGGCTGCGCGTCAACGGCGTGGAGGTCATGCCGTTGATCGAGGCCGAGCTGGATCGCCTGCACCCCGAACGGCTGCGACTGCGCCCGACCACACCCGAGACGATGCGCGACGCGGTGGACGTCATTGAGGAGCTGTGGCACGCGACGGTACGACGCGCCAGCGCGCTGCCGGAGCAAGCCGTCTACAGATCAGTAAACGGCGAATGGTCAATGGCCCAGACCCTGCGCCACACGATCTTCGTCGTGGATGCCTGGTATGGCCACGCGGCGGCCCTTCGCCCGAGGCCGTTTCATCCGATCGGCATGCCCGCATCGTTGACCACCAACGGCGCCGAGTTCGGCATCGACGAGTCGGCCGCGCCCACCCTCGACGAGATCCTCGCGGTGCGCGCCGGGCGGATCGCCGATCTGCGCGCGTATCTGGCGGAGGTCACGCAGGAGGAGCTGGACCGGGTGCGCGGGCCGAACACCGCGATCGGCTGCCCACCGCCCGCCGAACGTACGGCGGTTAAGTGCCTGCAAGTCATCTTCAGCGACGAGTGGGCGCACGTGCAGTTCGCCAACCGCGACCTGGCCATCCTGGAACAGAAGTATGCGTGATGCTCTGCTAGGTCCAAGAACCACCTCGCCGCCACCGCGCCGAAGGTTTCTCAGCAAAAGGTCGGAACCGACATATACACCGAAATAATCTTGAGAAACCGAAAGATCTGATGAGAACCTACAGTAGAGCTCGTAAACGTCCACGACGTGCGGCACCGCTCGCAACTCGGCCATGATGATCTGCTCGAGCGGCTCCGGCAGCGAGCGTCCCACCAGCATCGACGTGTTCGCGCGGGCGAGCACCACGGCCACCACCAAGAGCAGCAGCCCGATCGCCACCGAAGCCAGCCCGTCCCAGGTCGCCGAGCGGGTCAGGTGGCTGAGGCCCACGCCGATGGCAGCGAGCGTCAGGCCGATCAGCGCGGCTCCGTCCTCGAACACGATCGCCTTGAGCGTGGTGTTCGAGGTCAGCCGCAGATAGCGCAGCACCGGCGCCTTCCAGCGGATGGCCGAACGCCGGAGCTGCCTGATCGCCTGGGCAAACGAAATCGACTCGAGCACGAAGGCCACGGCCAGCACGACATAGGCCACGGTCGGATCTCCCAGCTCCTCGCCGTTGCGGATGGTGTGGATGCCGTGCGTGATGGAGAAGCCCGCTCCCGCGACCAGAGTGAACAGAGCGGCCATCAGCGCCCATACGAAGGCCGCCCGGCCGTAGCCGAAGGGATGACGCCTATCGGCCGGTTTAGTGCCGCGGCGCAGCGCTATATAGAGCAACACCCTCTGTCGTCGTGTCCGCGAACGAGTGCGCCGCCTCGCTGAGCATCGAGGCCGAGCCGGAGATCACACCCGCGATCACTTTGGCGACGGCGATCGCGAGATTCGCACCGCCCGCGATGATTACGGTGGTCACACTCTCCGTAGTCACGGATTGTTGCTTCTCGGTCACTACGTCCACTTTAGGGGGACGGTTACCCATTACCTCTTCAAGTGCCCACGCTGCTAGCGTGGCGCTTGTGTCGCGCAGCCGTACCGAACGCCTGGTCAATCTGGTGATCTGCCTGCTCTCCACACGCCGTTACCTGACCGCGGCGCAGATCGCCGCGACCGTGCCCGGATATGAGCACGACCCCGAGGATGTCAAGGAGCACGACGCCTTCCAGCGCAAGTTTGAGCGCGACAAAGCCGAGCTCAGGGCGCTCGGAGTGCCGCTGGAGACCGGCACCGCGAGCGTTTTCGACAGCGAGCCGGGCTATCGCATCGCTCATCGTGACTATGCGTTGCCACCGATCCTGCTCGAGCCCGACGAGGCTGCGGCTGTCGGTGTCGCGGCGCGCCTTTGGCGCCACGCCGGGATGGCCGCTGCCGCATCGTCGGGCCTGGCCAAACTGCGGGCCGGGGGAGTCGAGGTGGATCCGCACGCCACACTGGGCGTCGAGCCGGTTATCGCGGTGGATGCCGCCTTCGAGCCGCTGACCGCTGCCGCCAGAGCGCGGCGCCAGGTGACTTTTGATTATCGAGTACCAGAAGACGACTCGGCCAAGAAGCGCCATCTGCAACCGTGGGGAGTCGTCTGCTGGCGTGGCCGGTGGTACGTGGTGGGCCACGACATCGACCGCGACGCCCCGCGCTGCTTCCGGCTCTCCCGCATCGTCGGGGCGGTCAAGGCCTATGGCGCGATGAGTGCCTTCACCCCGCCGGAAAACGTGGACCTGATTGCGTACGTGGCTCGCTGGTCGGGCCCGGTGGAGCGGACTCAGACCGCCCGCGTCATGGTGCGCCACGGACGAGCGGCCGGGGTTCGCCGCTGGGCGACGCCGATTCAGTCCACTGTGGAGGGTGATGAACTCGAGCTGCGGTACGCGGACGCCGACGGATTCGCCGCGTGGCTCGTCGGCTACGGCGCGGACGTGACTGTGATCGGGCCCGATGACGTGCGCAAGGCCGTGGTGGTCCGGCTCGAGGAGATCGCCCAGATCTCAGATGCGGCAACGGTTCCCGCATGAGCGGAAGCGCGGGGGATAGGTTAGCGCGGTTACTGAATCTAGTGCCGTATCTGCTGGCGCGCCCCGGGATCGAGCTCTCCGAAGCGGCCGCCGATCTCGACATCTCCGACAAGCAACTGCGCGAAGACCTTGAGCTGCTTTGGGTTTGCGGCCTACCCGGGTACGGCCCCGGCGACCTCATCGACATGTCCTTCGACGGCGACCGGGTCACGGTCACCTATGACGCCGGCATCGACCGGCCGCTTCGGCTGACCCCGGATGAGGCAACCGCACTGGTGGTGGCACTGCGGATGCTGCTCGAGACGCCGGGTGTGTCCGATCGCGCCGCCATCGACCGGGCCCTGCAGAAGATCGAGAAAGCGGCGGTGCTCGAGCAGGCGCCGCCGATCGCGGTGCGGCTGCCCGGCGACAACGACCGGCTGGACCAGCTGACCGGAATGATGGACCGCGGCAATGCGCTGCTGATCCGGTACTACTCGGCGGCCCGCGATGTCTCCAGCGAGCGCATCATCGACCCGATGCGCTTGCTATCGGTTTCCGGAAGATCCTATTTGGAGGCTTGGTGTCGCTCGGCTGAAGGTGTGCGGATGTTCCGGGTGGACCGGATCGATTCGCTGACCGAGCTCTCCGAGCCGGCCCGGCCGCCCGAGGGCGTCGTCGGGGCCGACCTGGCCGACGGGGTCTTCCAGCCGGACCCGGCCGGGCCGTTGATGACGCTGCGGGTGAGCCGGGGCAGCCGGTGGATCACCGAGTATTACCCGTGTGAGTCGGTGGTGCAGGTGCCGGGCGATGAGTGGCTGGTTTCCATGCGCGTCAACGACATGGACTGGGCCCGGCGCTTCGTGCTCGGCCTGGGCCCGATGGTTTCCGTGGTCGCGCCCGACTACCTCGCCGACGCCGTACGAAACAGCGCCCTATCCGCCCTCCGCAATTACGCCTAACCCCGTTGTTACGCTGAGGCCGTGGTGGTCTGGATCGTCATCGGCGTCGTGCTCCTCGGCCTGATCTTTCTCGTGCTGGCGCTGCGGGCGTTGCAGCGCAAGGTCGCGCTGTTGCAACGCGAACAAGCGAAGCTCCAGGCGGGCATGGCCAAGGCACAGGAATTGGCCAGAGTGGCGCAGGGTTTGCAAGCTCACGCCGACTCACTCAAACTGCGAGCAAACCTCATGCAGGAACAGGTCGAGTCCATGCAGAGCCATCCAAAACCGTGGGCTCGAGCCGAAGCCCGAGCCCAGTAGAGCGAAAAGTCGATCAGACAGAGACGGGCAGCTGGGAGTCGATCCACTGCTGCAGGTCGTCGCCGCTCTCGAAGCTCACAATCAGCGCGTAGCGCGGCTTGGTCCCGTTGTGGCAGACCGCGTGCCACAGGCGCTGCGTGTCCACAACGAACTGGGCGCCCTTGCGCAGCGGGATGTGCTTCTCGGAGGCGACGTCGTCCTTGCCCTCGCGAACGATCATGTAGCTGTCGGTGTCGTCGGTGAGGTTCAGCCAGGCGCGGACCACCCAGGGCTCGCTGTCCGGGTTGAGCCGGTTGTTGTCGTCCTGGTGCATGCAGCTGACGGCATACTCGTAGGAGCTGCTCGGCTCGAGCTTGATGACCCGGACGCGGCCATAGCGGCCGCCGATCTTCTCGGTCCACTTGACGAGAGTGGGGCAGATCTCAGAATTCTGCGTCCACACGCCGTCCTTGTCGGACTTGCCGTGGTCCCAGAAACCGGCGCACTCCATGTCGCCCAGCGCCGAGGCGATGGGCGCGAAGTTGGTGTCGCCACCGCTCTTCCAGTCGACGTACTCCATCGACTCCCACTCGGCCGGGTTCAGCTCCCCGTCGTAGTCACGCAACTGCACGAAGCCGTTCTCATCGAGGATTGGCAATCTGCGGTGCTGGGTGAGGTGGCTATTGGGCGCTGCCTGCTCCATCATGCGAGGAGTGTTCCTTTCCTTTGAGGGGCGGGCCGCCGGCAGAAGGGCTCACATAGGGGCATACCGCAGGGGTGCGCCAGGCGGCCGTTGGCAAGCATTGCCCTCACGCTCAGTGTTTGTCAACCCGAAGGGTGCCCTAACCTACCCGGGCTCGTGCAGTTTCCTGCAGGCTGCGCCGCGTTGCGTTGACCCTGGCTGAGTGACCGGTAACACTCGACTTCGTAGGCGCCCGAACCAGGGCGCGTACGATTGGTCACGATCAACCCCTCTTGATTGCAACTGGAGCAAACCATGAACGCTCTCAGGCCGTGGCACATCATCCTGGTGGTGGGTGTGCTTGTGCTGCTGTTCGGGGCGAAGAAGCTGCCCGACGCGGCCCGCTCGCTCGGCCGCTCGATGCGCATCCTCAAGGCCGAGACCAAGGGCCTGACCGAGGACGGCAAGACCGACAAGGACGGGACGAACCTGTCCGAGAAGGCCGACGCCCAGGTGACCGCGCAGCAGCTGCTGGCCGACAACCAGCCTTCTCCGACGCCCAAGGTTGATCCCCTCAAACAACCCTGAGCAGCGGTCCTGACGCCTCATAGACTTCGGAGTCTGACGTGAAGAACCCCCTGGCACGTCGGCGCGGGCCCACCGAATTCCAGCGAGCCTCGGATGGCTCGATGACACTCATCGAGCACATCCGCGAGCTGCGCAACCGCCTCTTCAAAGCCTCGCTGGGCCTTGTCGCGGGCATGGTCGTCGGCTGGATATTCTCATTGTGGGCCTTCAATATGCTGAAGGTGCCCTATAGCGAGCTCATGGCGCAGGTCGGTAAGCCGGACGACTTCTTGCAGCTCACTCCGGCAAGCGGCCTTATTCTCCGGCTGAAGCTCGCTCTTTGGCTTGCGTTGATCGTGTCTGCACCGGTCTGGCTCTACCAGTTATGGGCATTCGTGGCACCGGGTCTGCACCGGCACGAGCGCAAATGGGCCTATGTATTCACGGCGATTGCTGCCCCCCTCTTTGCGCTCGGCGTGGCACTCGGCTACGTGATGGCCGGCAAGGGCCTTGCCGTGATGATGGAACTCGGGCTCGCGGGCGTCACGGCCCTCGAGGTCGAGGGATACACGTCGTTCATGACCGGCATGATGCTGCTCTTCGGCGTCTCGTTTGAGTTTCCGTTGCTGTTGCTGATGCTCAACTTCGCCGGTGTGCTCAGCGGCCGTAGGATGCTCAGTTGGTGGCGGGTGGCGATCTTCTTGTCGTTCCTGTTCGCTGCGGTGACCACGCCCGACCCGGGGCCGTTCGGCATGACGATTTTTGCCGGGTGCCTGAGCCTGCTGTACTTCATCGCCGTCGGCGTCGCTTTGATCAATGACAAGCGCAGGGGCCGGGGCAAGGAAATCTACGAAGGCCTGAACGACGACGAGACGTCCTCTTTGGACAACTACGATCTCGAGCCGGTCGAAGCGGGTGCACCGCCGGAGAAGATAGCTCCGCTGGAGCGCCGCTACGACGACATGACGTAAATCAGCGGCGGTAGACCGCACGCAAGCGGCGCGCTATTTCCGGTACCTCGGCGAGCTGGCCGGTCGACACGGCCATGACGAACGCTTCGGCCTCGTCAACATCGATCCGGGGTACCGGAACACCGTTCAGCCCTAGGAAGACCGCTGTGGCCGACCAGGCCAGCCGCTTGTTGCCGTCGATGAGGGCGTGGTTCGCGTTCACCGAGTGGAACAGCGATGCGGCCTTCTCCCACAGGTCGGGGTAGGCCTCGTGGCCGAAGACGACTGTGCCCGGGCGCGCGGCGGCTGACGCGAGCAAGCCATAGTCGCGAACGGCGGGGGGGGCTTTGAGCACGACGGGGGGGGGGGCGGCGAGAGAGGGAGGGGGGGGGTGGGTGGGGAGGGGGTGGGGGGTGCGGGGGG
>DPJL01000367.1:15285-18048 GCA_003543035.1 Micromonosporaceae bacterium
CAAGCCATAGTCGCGAACGGCGGGCGGGGCTTTGAGCACGACGGTGGCGATGGCGACGAGATCGTCGACATCGAGGTAGACCGTCACGCAAGCCGATCCAGCAGGTCACCGTGCTCGTCGCGGACCAGCTCGGCCAGCTCCTGCACCCGGGAGCGGTGCCGGCGGGTGGAGACCGCCTTCTCGAGCTCGGTGACCACGGTCTGCGTGAAGGAGCGGCGCTCCTCCTCAGCGATCTGCTTAAGCTCAGCGTGGAGGTGCTCAGGCAGTGTGATCGTCGTTGTGATCATGTGATCATGATACTGCTTTCATAGGACCGTCACAAGGCTTGCCCAATCGCTGATGGAGGGCTCAGACTCACTATCCGTGACGTCGGAGATCGCGGTTCTGCTCAACCCCAGCGCGGGCCGGGGCAAGCATCGGCAAGCTGCTCAGGCCGCTCTGCGCCGGCTCGAGTCGGCCGGTCCGGTCCGGGTGCTCGAAGCCGGTACCCCCCAGGATGCAGAGAAGGCAGGCAAAGCGGCAGTCGCCGACGGAGCTCGGGCTCTAGTGGCCCTGGGCGGAGACGGCACCGTGCACCTGGCATTGCAGGCGGTGGCCGGTGGCGACGTGCCGCTGGGCATCGTGCCCGCGGGCACCGGCAACGACATAGCGGCCTGCTTCGGCCTGCCCAACTCGGCGACGGAAGCGGCCGACACAATAGTGAACGCCTTGGCGGACAACCGAATCCGCCGCATGGATCTGGCCCGGCTGTCCACTGTGGACGGTGCAACCCGTTGGTATGCGGCGGTTCTGGCAGCCGGATTCGACGCCATCGTCAACGAGCGCGGCAACAGCATGCGCTGGCCCAAAGGGCCGCGACGGTACGACATCGCCATCCTGTTGGAGCTGGCCCGGCTGCGCCCGCGCACCTATACGGCGGTCTTTGACGGCGAGCAGCAGACTTTCACGGCGTCGCTGCTCGCGATCGGCAACTGCACCTCATATGGCGGCGGGATGAAGATCTGCCCCCAGGCCGATCCCACCGACGGGCTGTTGGACATCGTGTGGGCCGAGCCGGTCTCGCGGGCCACTTTGATCCGCATCAAGCCTCGGGTGTACCAGGGAACGCACGTCCTGGATGCGAGGGTGAAACAACGCCGGGCCAAGGAGATCCAGCTCGATGCGGCAGACATCGTCTGTTACGCCGATGGCGAGCGGATCGGCCCGTTGCCGATCACTGTCACCGCCGTCGCGGCGGCACTACCCCTGCTTGGCTAATTTGCGACAACTCCACAGGACTTGCTGTTGTCAGCCGCCTCAAAACGACAACTCCTGTGGAGTTGCGACAAAGATTTCGCTACCGGTCCGGCTGCGCCAACCGGTAGGCGCGATGCAGGCCGTTGGCGCGGCCAGGCGGCGCTGCAGCCAAAATGAGTGCGGAGCAACCGATGGCGGCTGCTCCGGCGTCGGCGGGTGTGTCACCCACCATCAGCGTGCGCTCCGGCTCGACTCCGAGCTGAGCACACGCGCGCAGAAATATCTTGGGATCCGGCTTGATGCAGCCGACCTCGAAGGAGAGCACGACAGCGTCGCACAGGCCGCTGAGCCCCCAGCCCTGCAGCAACGGCCGGATGTCGAAGCTGATGTTGCTGACGACGGCCACCTTGATCCCCGCCGCGTAAAGCGCGCTCAGCGTTGGAAGAGCATCCGGATAGGGCTGCCAGCATTGCGCGGTGAGAATCCGTTCATAGATCGCTTCAGCCAACCCTGGGATGTCGCACGGCACAGTTGCCGCCAAGCCGATGTAGGCGTGTCGGCTGGCGTGTGCATATAGATCCCGATCAGCCCACGACTCGGCCAGCTGCGGTGGGATGCGGGACGGCTTTGCCACGCCGGGAAAGCCCCCGGCGGTGGCGATGCGGTCGGCCAGCACGGTCGCGCGGCCATGATCAAGTGCTACTCCGCAGTCCGCAGCGGCCGCGGTCACCCAGGCTATCGGGTCGATGGTCATGGCAAGAGTGCCGTGAAAATCAAACAGCACAGCGTCTAGCGCGCTGGGCGTATGAGCACTGGGCAATGGGTCTTGCACTCGAGCAGGATACCGACCTGCGGGCACTGGCCAAGGTCGCCTAGCCTTGGTGTCATGACGAGCCCGCTTCTGACTGAGTTCGCCGGAGGGCTCGGCTTCGAGCTTGACCCCTTCCAGCGGACCGCCTGCCGCGCCCTCGAGCAGGGCAGTGGCGTCCTCGTCTGCGCTCCGACCGGGGCGGGCAAGACCGTGGTGGGGGAATTCGCCGTCCACCTGGCTTTGCAGCAGGGGCGTAAGTGCTTCTACACGACTCCGATCAAGGCGCTGTCCAATCAGAAATTCCACGATCTCGTCCAGCGCTACGGCCCGGACAAGGTCGGTCTGCTCACCGGGGACAACTCGATCAACGGCGACGCTCCGATCGTAGTGATGACGACCGAAGTGTTGCGCAACATGCTCTACGCCGGGTCGAGCACGCTCGAGGGTCTGTCCTACGTGGTCATGGACGAGGTTCACTACCTGGCCGACCGGTTCCGCGGCGCGGTTTGGGAAGAGGTGATCATTCACCTGCCAGAGTCGGTGACCCTGGTCTCGCTTTCGGCGACCGTGTCCAATGCCGAGGAATTCGCCGACTGGCTCGTGACCGTGCGGGGCAAGACCGAGGTCGTGGTCAGCGAGCACCGGCCGGTGCCGCTGTGGCAGGACATGCTGGTGGGGCGGGGGGTGGGTGGGCGGGGAAAGGGGCGTGGAGGGGA
>DPJL01000023.1 GCA_003543035.1 Micromonosporaceae bacterium
TGCTGACCAGGCCGGCGCCGCCGGCGCCGCCGGTTAGCCCGCCGAGCAGGCCGCCGTTACCGGCCGCGCCGCCCAGCAACCCGAGACCGGGCAGCAGTTCCTTGCGCTGCGCCAGGCCGGCGAAGCGGTCCGGGGTGGGAGTTGAGTTAGTGAGATCGGGGAGCAAGCCAGCGACGAAGACGTCCTTTTCCCCCGGAGTGCGCGCGGTGAAGCCGATCCGGTTGGAGCTCGGCTGAGCGTCCAACGGGCTTTTCGCGAGAATGCCAGAGGAAACCGCCCTCTGCATGTCGATCGACAGGCCGAGGTGGTGCTGGCCGCCGGTCGGCGTGAAGAGATCGGCCAGAAGCCCGCGCATGGCTTGCGGGTCGACTGTGGGCTTTGCTTCGTTAGCCGACTCGGCGTGTGCAACGCCGCTGCTCAAAAGCAAGGCGCCGCTCGCCACGCCAACGGCACGGTACAACCACTTGTTCATGTCCATCCATTCGATTGCTGACCGGTGCACCGGCTTGCTTCGCGAAGGTCGCCGGCGGGTGCATTCGTCCGATGGTGCAACGACGAAATAGGGCAAATCGTCGCGCTTTAGGCGGGTTAGGCGATCATTCGAGCGCTTGGGAACGGGGTAGTGAGCGGGCGGGGCCATCGATAACATCCGAGGGTGTCTTCACCCCTTTCAGCGCCCAATGGCCATTCATCGCGCATTGGCCACTTCGTCATCAACGGCGCGGACGGCCTCGCGTATCGCCTTGCAGATCACCTGACCAGTCGATACTCCGCCGATGTGGTGGTGCTGATGACCAGGGACCAGCATCGGTCATCCCGAGACTTCAGTGAGCTCCCGCGGATCCGGCTGGTGGTCGTCGATCGGGTGGACGAGAAAGCGCTGATCGAAGCGGATGTCGCCCAGGCATCGGGGCTGGCATTGACCAATCAGGACGACGTCGCGAACATCCACATCGCGCTGCAAGCTCGGGATCTGGCACCCCGGTTGCGCCTGGTGATCAGGATGTACAACACGCGCCTCGGCCATGCCATCGAAAGCCTCTTCGGCGAGTGCAAGGTGCTCTCCGACGCCGAAATCGCCGCACCGGCGCTGGTTGCGTCAACGCTGGACGAGGTGGCGGCCAACCCGGTCGAGGTGGCCCGGCGAACGTTGCTCGTGGCGAGGCGCGAGGACGTCCCCGAAAAAGACATCGTCTGCGGGCTGGCCTTCACGAACCTTGGCGCCGACCCGACCATGCTTCCGGCGGATCCGGCGGTGGCTAATTTGGTACTCGCCGAAGCACGCAGTGCCCGGGCAGAGGAACTAATCAACACTGTGCGAGTCGCGGGAGCTCCGGCCAAGAGCAAGTGGTGGCGTTTCCGGGCTTCCCGGGCGTTTGTGCGGGCCCTGTTCAGTCGCAAACTTGGGATCGCGTTTCTTACCGTGCTGGGCATCCTGCTGACGGCCGGGGTGGCACTCGCGTTTGGCAATCGCGAGATCGGCGGGTGGGACGGCTTCTATCTGACGTTGGTCAATGCCTTTGGCGGGCCACAGGAACGCCCGGATTTCACCCGGGTCGAGCAGGGCCTGCAATTGATCATCGGTATCTCGGGCCTTGCCTTCGTGCCGCTGGTGACCGCGCTCATCGTGGAGGGCATGGTGAACGCACGGCTCGCGGTGGAGCGGGGAAGGCTTTTTCAGCCACAGACCGATCACATCGTCCTGGTTGGACTCGGTGGCGTCGGTACCCGGATCCTGCGCCTGCTGCACGACCGGGGTCTGAGGATCGTGGCGATCGACCACAACGAGTCCGCTCGAGGGGTGCCGTTGGCTCGTGAGCTGGCGATCCCGCTGATCATCGGGGATGCGAGCCGGGAAACCACGCTGCGCCAGGCCGGCGTGGACCGCTGCCGGGCCCTCATGACGGTGGCCAGCAACGATGTCATCAACCTTGAGGTGGCGCTGCAGGGTCGCACCCTCAAACCGATGCTGCGAGTGCTGGTCCGGATCTTCGACGGAGACCTCGCCTCGCGGGTGCGCCGGACCTTCAATCTCAGGCTCACCCGAAGCGTTTCCTATGTGTCGGCACCGGCCTTCGCGGAAGCATTGATGGATCGTGAAGTCGTCGGCACCATCGCGGTGGAGCGCCGAGTGTTGCTGATCGCCGAGCTGATCGTCGGGGCCGGGTCGCGGCTCGATGGCTCCACCGTGGAGGCAGTAGACGAGGCGGGCGCCGCGCGAGTGATCGCCCTGACCGAGCTCGGCGAGCCTCGTCCACTTTGGAATCCGCCGCCTACCCGGACAGTCAGGGCGAGAGACAAACTGACCGTCGTGTGTACCAGAGACGGCCTCAGCCAGCTGATCCGCCGGACAAGAGCGGCTGACGTCGTCGCACCCGGTTCCGTAGCTTGACCGCGTACCCGCAGCTGAGTCCCGCCAACAGGATGAGCCCTGCCGTGCGGGTCAGCCCCGACTCGTCCACGGGTGGGCCGGAGAGTTGCCGCCACGAGTTGAAGCCAACGGCGGCCGAAAAGACGGCAACTGTGGCGTCGCACGTCTTCATCGATCCCGCGCACTGGACGTGAAGATCACGACTGAGGTCGCTGTCGATCTGCTCGCGAGCCGTGGCGGGTAGCGGTGTTCCGCGGCGCTCGGCGTACCGAAGTAGGTCGTAGCCGAAGTCGTGCGCCTGGCACGCGACGGTGAAATCGAAAGGGTGACCCTCGCCCGGGACCGAGCAGGAACCGGTGGGGTTGATCAACCGCTCGGTGCCGTCTCTTAGCGAGCCGACCTTCGGCTCATAGCCCATAACCTGCGCAAAGTCGGAGGGAGCGTGGTTGAGGTCGAGTGCCGGGGTCTCGGCGTTGCTGGGCGGCGCGGCGACTGTCAGCGCAGCGGCGATGCCGGCAGTGAGCACAGCGAGGCGGGGGAGCCATCGCATTCTTGGCTACCTCCGGGGGCAGGTTTCCAGAACGGGCAGATTTTCCAGTACGGGGGATTTAGCTGCCCAGGGTACTTGCCCGCCTAGTCATCGCCTACGTCGAAGCCAAGGACTGCCTGTTCGTCCGGTCGATGGATCAGGACATCGGCCAGGAAAGACTGGACCGCAGGGGCGAGACCGACATCACGGCTGGCGTCCTCAGAGAGCTTCCAGCGGTGCCCGATCACCTGCACGAACAGCTCCGGCGGCTCCAGTTTGCCGCGCAAATGTGCCGGCACCGCCCGGATGACGGGTTCGAAGACTTCGATCAACCAGCGGTGGGCAGCTTGGGCTTCATCAGGCAAGTCGGATTCGGCGCGGTAGGCGTCGAGATCGTTGAGCAGCGCGCGGGCCTGGTTCTCCTCGGCGTCCAACCCGGTCAGGCGTAGCAGGCGGCGGGTGTGGTGACCGGCGTCGACGACCTTGGGGCGCAGGGTGACATGCCGTTCGCCGTGATCTTCGGTGACCGACATGGCCACCTCTTCGACGTCGAAGCCGAGCTCGTTGAGGCGCCGGATTCGTTTGTCCATCTGCCGCCGCGGGTCGGCCTCCACCGCCTGCTCGAAGGTCAGCTCGTGCCACAGCGACTCGTACCGGCGAACCACCTCATCCGAGACCTGCTCAGGATCCACGGATTCGTGCAACAAGCCCGCGGCTTGCAGGTCGAGGGCTTCACCGAAAATGTTGGTCCGGGCGATCTCAAGATCTTCGCTGCGTTGCCCGGGTGACAGTCGCAGGTGCAGTGCACCGGTTTCGGCGTCGACGAGGTACGCCGCGAACGCCCCCGCATCGCGGCGAAAGAGCGTGTTGGACAGGGAGCAGTCGCCCCAGAAGAAACCGAGTAGGTGCAGCCGCACCAGGAGTGCGGCGAGTGCGTCAAGGAGTCGATCCAGAGTTTGCGGGCGCAACGTGTGCGAGAAGAGCGCCCGGTAGGGCAGCGAAAACTGAAGGTGCCTCGTGATCAACACCGGCTCCAGGTCGCCTGCCCGGTCGGCCACGATCGCCACTGCCTCGACTGCCGGGGCATCCAATCGCTCGAGTGCCCGGAGCAGGTCGTACTCCCTTTCAGCGATCCGCTCACGGGTTTCCTTCACCGCGTAGACCGTTCCCTGCAACTTGACGAAACGCACCACGTGCCGGGAGATCCCCTGCGGCAGGGCGACCAGGTGATCGGCGGGCCAATCTTCGAGCGGGGTGGCCCAGGGCAGGTCGATCAGGGCCGGGTCGACGAGGGCTGAGGTGATGCGCACCGGTACAGCATGACCGTTCGGTTGAACCACTGCACCAACGCGTGGTTCGTTACACATGCGTGCGACGGACACTCATCTGGATCATGGGCACGATCACGACATTGGCGCTGGCCACAGCCGCGGGGGCGACGGTCATGGATGCCAAGCCCAGCTATGTCAGCGGCACCGCCGAGGCTGGCCGGGTGGAGCGGGTCAACCGGCAGCTGAACTATCTCGACGGGCAGAATCAGGCCACCTTCCACTACCCGGGGGCCGAATACGTCAAGGTTCACTTCGCGAGTGTGCTTGTGCTGCCGGGCGATTACCTGATCGTCAGCAACTCGGACGGTACCGAGGAGCACAAAGTGACGAAGCCGGGCTGGGCCATGTCCATCACCGGCGACGTGGCGAAGGTCCAACTGCATCGGACCAATCTGCTCGGTGATGTGGTGGCCCAACTCGGCGTCACGATCGATCAGGTGTCTCGCGGCTTCACCGCGCCGGAACGTGAGGTCACCGCGAAGAAATCTCGTGAGCGCAAGAGCCGCGAGGAGTCGATCTGCGGCAACGACGACAAGGCGGACGCCGTCTGTTACAAGACCACCGATCCGGTGCTGTATAAGCGATCCAAGGCAGTGGCCCGGCTGCTCATCAAGGGCACCGAGCTCTGCACCGGATTCCGGGTCGGCACGGAGAATCGGCTGCTCACCAACTACCACTGCATTGGCAATGCGGAGGAGGCGGCCGACACCGAAGTGTGGTTCAACTACCAATGCGCGCAGTGTGGCGGTTACGAGGTCTTCCGTCCCACCAAGGTCTGGCTGAGCCAGGTCCTGGCCAGTGACAGCACGTTGGATTACACCCTCTTCTCGGTCACCGACTTCGATCTGGTACGCAAATTCGGCTATCTCGAGCTCGATGTGCGGCGGCCGGACAAGGGCGAGGAGCTCTATATTCCACAGCACCCCACGGGTGCGCCGTCGATGATCGCGCTCAGCAGCGACCGGGACGGGGCCGGAAACTGCGCAGTGCAGGACCCCGCCTATGACGGCTATGCGCCCGACACCGACGTTTCCTACTACTGCGACACCGAGGGTGGATCTTCCGGATCGCCTGTGCTGTCACGGGTTACCAACAAGGTGGTGGCACTGCACCACTTCGGCGGCTGCCCCAACTCGGGCGTCCGGCTGGAGCGGATCTTCACGGCAATCCAGAGCCTCCTCTAACCTGGGTGCGTGTTTCGTTTCCGGGGTGGTTGGTGGCAGGAGGCCTTGGCGGCCGCGTTCTTCGGTCTGATCACCCTGGCCGCGGCCAAGGGCTGGACCGCGGGGATGGACGAAGCGGTCCGCGGCTTTTGCCGTGAGCACCAGGTCACGGTCATCAACTGGCTCGCGATCGGGCTTAACAAGCTGGGTCAGGGCGTCGTCGTGGCTTGGATCCTCGGCGGCGGCCTGACCCTCTTGCTGCTGTGGCGCACTCGAAGGTGGCAGGCCGTTCTGCCGTGGGCGATGGCCTTCTTCCTTACTTACATCACCCTCGGCCCGATCAAGATCTGGTCGATGCGTACCTCGCCCAACAGCAACCTGCCCAATGCGGTCGAGTTCTTCAATGAGGCAGCCAAAGCCGACGGGTACGCGATGGGCTTCCCCTCCGGCCATGTGGTCAACTCCATCGTCTGGTGGGGGGTGACTGTCTTGGCGGCAAGCCGATTGTGGGACATACCAGCCCGCTGGCAGCTCTGGATGCGCCTGGCACCACCGGTCATCGTGCTCTGCACCACGACCTACCTGGGCCATCATTGGCTCACCGACGGCTTGGCGGCGGTGGCTGTCGGGCTGCTAATCGACCGTTTGATTCACCGCCTTCGCTGGGAAGATATGTTGCCCAGATGACCACACTCGCTCGCCGGCTCGGCCTGCTTGACGCTGTCGTGATTGGACTCGGCGCAATGCTTGGCGCCGGGGTCTTCGTGGTCTGGGGGCCGGCGGCACAGGCCGCCGTAGCGCCTCCGCATTGCTTGTCGCCCTTGGGCTGGCCTCGATTGTGGCCGCCTGCAATGCCACCAGCTCAGCCCGGCTTGCCGCGCGCTATCCCGAGTCCGGCGGCACCTATGTATACGGCCGCGAGCGGCTCGGCCCATTCGCCGGTTTCCTTGCGGGCTGGGGCTTTGTCGTTGGCAAGACAGCGAGTTGTGCCGCGATGGCCCTGACCATCGGCTTCTACCTCTGGCCCGACAACGCACGGCTGGTGGCGATCCTGTCGGTCGTGCTGCTGACCGCGGTCAACCTGCGCGGCATCACCAAAACCGCTTTTGCTACCAAGTTGCTCGTGCTCATCACCCTCGCGGTGCTGCTCACTGTCGTGGTTCTTGGCACTTCCTCGCCGAGTACCACGGTAAGCCTCCTCCCAATAGGCGGAAGTCCTTTAGCCGCAGCAGGTCTGCTCTTCTTCGCCTTCGCCGGTTACGCACGCATCGCGACGCTCGGGGAGGAGGTCGTCGCGCCGGAGAGGACGATCCCGCGAGCTGTGCCAATAGCCCTCGGCATCGTTTTCGTCATCTACCTGCTCGTGGCGTGGACCTGCATCTCCGTGCTGGGCATCGACGGATTGGCCGAATCCACTGCCCCGCTCGCGGATGTGGTTGCCGCCGCGGGAAAGCCGGGACTGACCAATGTGGTCAGAGTGGGCGCCGGGATCGCCGTCTGCGGCGTGCTGTTGAGCTTGGTTGCCGGGGTTGGCCGCACGGCGCTTGCGATGGCTCGCCAGTCCGATCT
>DPJL01000175.1:0-178 GCA_003543035.1 Micromonosporaceae bacterium
TCGGCTGGTTGTTCTGGTCGAGGTCGTAGAGCTTGACGAAGAGCACAGCCTCGCCGGTGGGCGAAGCCGCCCGGATCCTTACCGTTGGCGACCCCACCACGTTTAGCGACTCGGTCAGCGGCTGCGACACCCACGCGCCGAACTGGCCCGGGAGATCGCCGCCGATGCCGCCGACCAA
>DPJL01000175.1:388-7589 GCA_003543035.1 Micromonosporaceae bacterium
AAAAAAAAAAAAACACCTAACAACAACCCCCCCCCCACTCCATCCCCCCCCCCACCCCTCACCCCCCACCCCACACCCCCCTCCCACCCACACCCCCCCCTCCTCCCCCCTTCCCCACCCCACCGCCCGCCCCCCCCCCCCCCACCCCCCGCCGATGCCGCCGACCAAGGAGGAGAGCGCACCCGCTTGCGGCAGTGAGGAAATCGCGGCGGGCGTCCCGTTCGGCGGGTTGGCCACCGGCTGCGGCGGGCCACTGATATCCATGCTGACGGTCTTGTCGCCAGCCAGCCCCGGATAGTTGTCGAGCTGGAATCCGGTCGCGAGCCGGCCCTGCTCGACCGGGTCGAGCCCGGCGATCCTGGAATAGGTGAAGACGTTGGAGGGCGCCTCCCCCTCGCCCTTCACATAGTGGTCAAGCCATTGCACGGTAAGGAATTTGACCCTGTTCTGATCCGAGAGCGGGCCTTGGCCGCCATCATGTCCTCCGGTGTACCAAGCGACCCGCACCGGAGCCCCGGTGATCCCGCGAGCGTTGGCGTCCGCTTCGGACAGTGGGAACAGTGAGTCGGCTTCGCCCTGGATCAGCAGGGTCGGAGCCTTGATGCGATTGAGCGTCTGCGCCGGACTGCGCTGTTGCAGGACCGCCTTCGCCTCGTCATCAAGCTTTCCGGTCTCGGCCACCCGTAGATAGGTCTGGCACACGTCGGTGGCCCAGCGCCCGCATTGCGGGTTTCCCCGATCGCCTCGCGACATCCCGCCGCTGAAGAAGATCCCGGCCCATGACTGCTTGAAAACGTTGCCAGGGAAGAGCGACGCACCGAGGTCGTTCCACGTGATCATCGGGACTATCGCGTCCACGCGGTCGTCCTGACCCGCGAGCAGCAGAGCGAGTGCCCCACCGTAAGAACCGCCTACCACGCCCACCCGTGGATCGCCCGGCTTGTCAGTGCGAATCTCCGGCTGCTTGGCCAGCCAGTCCAGCAGACCCTGGGCGTCGCGCACCTCGTGATCGGGCGAGTTCAGGTGGATCTGGCCGGTACTGGCGCCGAACCCCCGCGCCGTCCAGGCGAGCACCGCATACCCCTGACCCGCCAGCTCTTTCGCATCCTCGGCGACGCTCTCCTTGCTGCCACCGAAGCCGTGACCCAACAGCAACGCGGGCACCTTGCTCGTGCCGGAGGCGGTCTTGGGGAGGTAAAGCCGGGTGTCCAGGGTGACGTCGCCGATCGTCAGGCGCTCATCCTTGGTCGTGTAGGTGACCTCTGCGGGCCAGACCGCCCACGCCACCACCCCGATGAGGATCGCCGCTATCAGCGTTATTGGAAGCCACCGCTTACGCATGCTCGCCACAGTACGACCGCCGCCGGACCTGGCCATCAGGGGAATACCCGGTTTCAGCTAATTTTCAGTCAGCAAGTAGACAGCCCTCGATGCCTTAAACATATACGCTGCTCGATATGTCGATCACCCCGATCTTAAGAGCAGCAGTTGCCGCTCTATTGAGTACCACGGTGCTGGTGGCGATCTCGCCGACACCAGTCTTCGCGGCCAGGAATCGCGGCGAAGTCATCAAGGCCGACTTCGGCGTCTCCGAGGCGCTTACCACGCTCGCCAAACGCCCACAGGCAGCGGAACCGATCGGTGTCGAAATCCCCGAGCGCGGCCCGATCGTGCCCGACACCGGCTTCAGCGGCGACACCACAGGCGTCCAGAACGCCGACGCCCCAACGACTCAGGCGATTCCCCCGGCCGTGAGTTTCGACGGACTAACCGGCACGGCCAAGCCACCGGACCCGGTCGGCGATGTCGGCCCGAGTCACTACGTGGAAATGGTGAACACGCGGGTCGGCGTCTACACCAAGGCCGGAGCCAATCTGCTCAACGTGACCATCGGCTCCATCTTCACCGGTCTGCCGGGCACCCATAAGTGCGAAGGCAATTACGGCGACCCGATCGTGCTACACGACCAGCTCGCCAACCGCTGGCTGCTCACCCAGTTCACGTCGTCCTCGCCCTACTTCCTCTGCGTAGCGGTGTCCCAGACCGCCAACCCGACCGGCGCCTACTGGCTCTACGCCTTCTCCACCGGGGTCAACTTCCCCGACTACCCGAAGTTCGGGGTGTGGAGCGGCGCCTACTTGGCGTCCACCAAGGAGTTCAACGGTGCCGCGTTTGCCGGAGTAGGGACATACGCGCTGGAGCGCTCCAAGATGCTGGCTGGATCGCCCGCGAAGGCACTCAAGGTGCTGCTCACCACCGCCGGTGGAGCCTGGCGGCCAGGTGATGGCCTACTACCGGCCGATTTGGACGGCACCACGCTGCCCCCGAACCCCAACCTCGCCTACTTCATCGGCACGATGGACAACGGCGCCGGTACGGGAGCTCCCTTCGACGGCATCAATGTCTACTGGCTCAGGTGGGACTTCGCCACCAATGCCGTCACGTTGACGCTTAGGAGTTCACTGGCCATCTCGGCCATCGACACCATCTACCCGTGTTCGCCTGGCAGCCGAGATTGCCTGGAACAGAGCGGTACCACGCAGAAGCTCGACATCCTGTCCTACCGGCAACGGCCGATGCACCGGGCCGCCTATCGCAATTTCGGCGCCTATGAATCAATTGTCACCAACCAATCGGCCGAGTTTGTTTTCGCGGGTACCAGTCGAGCGGGCTTGCGCTGGTATGAGATTCGCGGCCTGGGTACCACTCCGGTCGTGGCGCAGCAAGGCTCCTATGCCGCCAGCGGCACGGCCCGGATCCATCGCTGGATGGGAAGCATCGCACAGGACAAGGCCAAGAACATGGCGATCGGTTACAGCATCAGCAGCTCGACCATGTTTCCCGGCATCCGTTACACCGGCCGGCTGGCCACCGACCCGATCAATACGCTGCCACAGGGCGAAGGCATCATCGTCAACGGCACGGGCGCGCAAACGGGCAGCCCACGCTGGGGCGACTACACGTCAATGAACATCGATCCTGTCGATGACTGCACCTATTGGTACGTCAACCAGTACTACTCGGTGACCGGCGGGACGTGGAAGACGCGGATCGGGCACTTCAGGTACCCGAGCTGCTAGCACCTCTTGTTCTGGCGCGGCTGCCTCGCAACCGGCGCAGCCGCGCCACGAGCACCGGGTCGTGCTCGAGTGCCTCAGGCTTGTCGAGCAGGGAGTTGAGGATCTGGTAGTAACGCGTGCCGGAGAGGTCGAACTTGTCTTTGATCGCCTGCTCTTTGGTGCCGGCCTGACGCCACCACTGCTTCTCGAAGGTGAGGATGCTCTCCTCGCGTTCGGACAGTCCACCCTCGACGGTCGCAGCGGGCTTTTCGTCGAAAGACAGGTCGGTGTCGATCTCATCATCGAATAGCCGGCGTTGCTGGGTGGGAATCACCGGCGGCGCGATCTCGAGCTCTCGCTGATCATGCCTGCGTAGGCGAAATTGTTCCACTTTGTCCAACCTCCCGGGCAACGTTCACCGAGTCTATTGCCTCGAACAGGTGAACGAAACCCCTAACGCCTTGGATGCGTTAGGGGTTTCGTCACCTTGGCACAACAGGATTTACGCGCTATGCGCTTAGGCCACGTCCCGCCGCTTCATCGTGAAGAAGGCAATGACGAGGACCGCCGCGACGGCGGCAAGCGCCATGTAGCCGGTGTCGGCATACTGCAGCACCAATTTCGGCGCGTCACATCCGTTCATGTCACAGTTCACCGGGCCGCTGAAGTCCTCCAGGGTCACCTGCTTGTTGAGCCAGGTGTACATGTGCACGGGGATCAGGTACCGCTCGAAGAACGGCACATTGGCCAGGTCGAGCACGATTGACAAACCAATCTGTCCGACGATCACCACGGCGATCGCAACTCCAAGCGCGAGCGCCGTGTGCCGGCCGATGGAGGCCAACCCGAAACCTATTGCGGTAAAGGCAAGGATCATGGCCACGCCACGCAGACCGGACAGGCCAAAGGACTGCCACGTCCCCGAGGTCATGCCGGTGGTGTTGCCGGAGATCTTGCCTACCGCGTAAAGCCCGGCGGTCCATAGGCCAAATGTCACCACGCCGACCCCGGCCATCCAGCCCAGGACGACACCCAGCTTGGTGCCGAGCACGGTCAGCCGCTTTGGCCGCCAGGTGAGTAGGTTCATCATCGCGCCCGAGCTCCATTCGGCCCCGACAAACGTTGCCCCCAAAACGAAGCCCACCATGGCGATGATGGCCGCCCAGGCGATCAGCAGCTCGCCGAACATTTCCTTGAAGGCAAACTGAGGCGGCATAAAGTGCTCGGCCTTGAACCACTCGCGCTCAGGGCCCATGCACTTGCCCGCCGCGACCGCTCCGGCTTGCGCCTCGCACTCAGCCCTGAAGCGCTCGAACTCTTTGACCTGCTGCTGATAGAACGCCTCGGCCTCGGCCTCCGCCGCCGCGATCGTCTGCGGCGTCGGCTTCTCATGGGTGAGCGCCAACCCGGTGGTGATGGCGGCCAGAATCAGGATGCCGATCGCGAGCATCCAAACAGTCAAGCGGCGCTTGAGGAAACGGCGGCGTTCCGCCTTGATGAGACTCATGATTGTGCGACCTCCGCGTCGCCCGTCGGGCCTTGAGCTGGCTGATGGCCGCGAGGACCTGAGTACGAAGTTCCTTCTGGCTTGACGCTGTCGTCGACGGAACGGTGTTGCCCGGGCACCGGAGCGGTGCCGGTGAGCTCGAGGAAGACACTCTCGAGGTCCACACCGACCGGGGTCAGCTCGGAGACATAGAGCTGGCGCTCGGCCAGCAGACGGGAAAGCGCGGCCGGCTTATCCACTCCGGACACGATTAGATGGTCCGCGTTCTGGTGGAAGGCGATGCCGGCACTGGTGAGCACTTGCGCGGCGGCGCTGAGGTCAGCCGAAGCTTCCAGGGCAACCTTTACCTGGCCGGTCGAGTAGGCCGCGAGGACCTCGGAGACCGGGCCCGCGGCGACCCTGCGCCCGAGCGAAATGATGGTCACGTTGTCGCAGATGATCTCGATCTCGCTCAGGATGTGGCTCGACAGCACCACGGTCATCCCGCCGGCCGAAAGGGTGGCCATCATCTCGCGCATCTCCCGGATGCCGCCCGGATCCAGGCCGTTGGCCGGCTCATCCAGGATCAACAACCGCGGCTGCTTGAGCAGAGCCGAGGCCACTGCGAGGCGCTGCTTCATACCGAGCGAATAGGTCTTGACCTTTTCACTCGCTCGCTCACGCAGCCCGACCAGTTCAAATGCCCAGTCCACGCGCGACTGTGGCAGGCTGCCCGCGTCGCACAGCAGGGACAGAGTGTCTTTTGCGGTGAAGTTGCCGAAGAACTGAGGGCTCTCGACGATCGCGCCGACGTGGGCGACAACATTGGGTAGCGCCTCTGGAATCTGCTGACCGAGGATTTTCATGTCACCGCTGTCCGCCCGGATCAGGCCGAGCAGGGTGCGCAGGGTGGTGGTCTTGCCGGAACCGTTGGGCCCGAGGAACCCATGCACCTGTCCGGCCTCCACGTGCATGTCGAAGCCGTCCAGTGCGCGGCGTGGGCCACCGCGCGACCGGTACGTCTTTCGTAAGCCGTTGATCTCCAATACGGACGTCATGCAGGGGACCATACTCGGTATGCATAACTCGCGCAGCCCTGAAAAAACTCAGGGTTTTACGCGACAAGCACCTTAATGCCGGCTGCACGGAAGGCGGCGACCGTTCCGGGGTCTGCTCCCGCGTCCGTGACCAGGGTTTCCACCCTTTCCACCGGGCAGATCCGGGCGAAGGCATGGCTGCCGAGCTTGGACGAATCGGCAATGATAACCACCCGTTTTGCCCGGGCGACCATTAGGGAATTCATCGCCGCTTCACCCTCGTGGTGGGCTGCCGCGCCCAGCGTGACGTCGATGGCGTCCACGCCGAGCAGGGCGAGATCAAGCGTCACCTCGCGCAGAATTCCCCCGCCCAGCGGGCCGACAAGCTCGAAAGACTGCGGCCGGACCACTCCACCGGTCACCACGATCTTCATCCGCGAGCGCACCAGCAACTCATTCGCGATATTCAGGGCGTTGGTGACCACCGTGAGCTGAGCACCATCGGAGGTGGAGTTGAGCTCGGGCCGCACCGCCAGCGCCCGTGCCACCTCGGTCGTCGTGGTGCCGCCGTTCAAGCCGACGACCATGCCCGGGCTGACCAAGGCCGCGGCCACCGAGCCGATCCGCTGCTTCTCGGCCGAATGCTTGGCAGTCTTGTACCGCAACGGAAGGTCGTAGGAGACGCCGTTTGCGACCGCGCCGCCCCTGGTACGGGTGATCATCTGTTGCTGGGCAAGCTGATCGAAATCTCGCCGGATGGTCGCCTGGGACACGTCGAGACGCTCAGCCGCGTCCTCGACGGTCACCCGGCCCGAGTCAGTCAGTAGCTCAAGTAGCGCGTTCCAGCGGGTATAGCGATCCAAAGGGTTTCTTCCAAACATGAAGGTGCGCGTTTGCTGCACAATAGTGCGCGAAACCAGGACATGCAAAGCTTAGTGCTGCGCGAAGGTTGCCGTCCTTGAAGGCCGTCGCGCAGAATAGCGCGCGAAACAACCTACTTTCGAGCTAATACGCGCAGGAGTCGCAATGACGCATGTCGCCCAGGAGATAGCCAGCCAACCCGACTGCTGGCGCCGCGCGGCATCCCACGAGGGCATGGCCGAATTGCCGCAACCGGGCGAGCGGGTGGCCGTCGTGGGCTGCGGGACCTCCTGGTTCATGGCGATGGCCTATGCCGCGCTGCGCGAAGAGGCGGGTCATGGCGAGACCGACGCCTTCGCGGCGTCGGAGTTTCCCCGAAACCGGCGCTACGACCGGGTCATGGCCATTACCCGGTCTGGTACCACGACCGAAGTGCTCGATCTCAAGCCCGACACCGTGATCCTGGGCGACATCACCTCCCCCGCCGCCCAGGCACCGCGCGTCATCGCGCTGCCATGGGCGGATGAGCTCTCGGTCGTGCAGACCCGCTTTGCCACCAGCGCGCTCACCATGTTGCGCGCCTCGCTCGGCGAAGACCTCACCAAGGTGTTCGCAGACGCAGAGGTGGCTCTGACAATGGACCTGCCGGACACCTCCGTCGACGAGGTGACGTTCGTCGGCCGCGGCTGGACAGTCGGTCTCGCCCACGAAGCGGCCCTAAAATGCCGCGAGGCGGCGGTCTTCTGGGCCGAGTCCTA